>PLGM01000382.1 GCA_003139795.1 Acidobacteriaceae bacterium
TATTTAGGGCCGGATCAGTAATCCCATGAGCTACGAGCAGCCGACATACGAAGAACTTGCAAAAGCTGCGCTTGCGCAGATGATGTGCGACCTCAGCCAGGACTGCTTTTGCGCTGGATGGATTCACAACAACGAATACCGGCTCTGGACGGCACTGACCACAGGACACCGGGCATACGGTGGGGCTGAGATCCCGGAACGCGATGCGAATCGCATGAGGTATTTGCACGAACTTGCCGGCGGATGGTGGATCTGGCCGGAAGGCGAGGACTCCATCCGATTTGTGACCACCGAGGAATGGCTGACGATCTTTGCCAAGAATCATGCGGCCTGACGGCGCGCTCTCTCAATGCCGAGGGTCTTCCGCCCGCTCTGCAATCAGCGCCGGAATCCCATCCACAACCGGATACCCGCGCCCACACGCAACACACACCAGCCGCGCCCCATCCAGCCGCAAGGCACCCAGGCAAGCCGGACAGGCCAACTGATCGAGCACGCTTGCGTCAAACGGGAAATTCTGGCTGGAATCGGCAGGCATCGGGCCCTACTCGATCGTCGTTTCGGCGCTGGTTTCAGGGTCTGCCGCGGCGCGCTTCGGCCTGCTGGCAAACTCCTGTTCGATGCGCGCGTTGGTGCCCGCCTTGGCAAACTCGTAGGCCACGCGAATCCCGTTGAAGATAGCCACGTCGTTCGAGGAGCCGTGGCCGATGATGCACACCCCGCGCACCCCCAGCAGTTGCGCTCCGCCATACTCTCTGTAATCCAGCCGCCGGCGGAAATCGTTGAATGCCCGCCGCGAAAGCAACGCTCCCACCTGCGCGGTCACCGTGCGCGTCAGCGACTCGCGCAGCACATCGCGCACAAAGCGGCCCACTCCCTCGCTGGTCTTCAGCGCCACGTTGCCCACAAAGCCGTCGCAGACAATCACATCCGCCCGGCCGCTGAAGATGTCGCGCCCCTCCACGTTGCCGATGAAGTTGATGGGCAGCGCCTTGAGCAGCGGGAAGGCCTCGCGGGTCAGCTCGTTGCCCTTGGTCTCTTCTTCGCCGATCGACAGCAGACCTACGCGCGGCTGGGAAAGTTTCAGCACCGTCCGGGCATACATCTCGCCCATCACCGCAAACTGTTCCAGGTTCTGCGCCTTGCAGTCCACGTTGGCGCCCACATCCAGCAGCACGCACGGATTTCCTTTGGAACTGGGCATGGGCGTCGCCAGCGCCGGCCGATCCACGCCCGGCAGCGCGCCCAGGACCATCTTGGCAGTGGCCATGGCCGCGCCGGTATTGCCCGCGGTCACAAAACCCGCCGCCTTGCCCTCGCGCACCAGCTTCAGCCCCACGCGGATCGAACTGTCCTTCTTGGTCCGCACCGCGTGCGCCGCCTTCTCCTCCATGCCGATGCGTTCCGAAGCATGGTGGATCACGATGGGCAAATCCTCGTTTTCAAGATGCTCGTCCAGAAGATCGCGCAGCTCCCCCTCCGGCCCAATCAGATGGACCCGCACAGGCAGACTCCGGCAGGCGAGGATCGCCCCCCGAATCTCTGGCTCTGGAGCTTTGTCGGAACCTACGGCGTCAAGCGCTATATCGATGAGCATCGGTGCTCAGTCTACTTGGCTGCTTCCTTGATGTCCAGAACCGCACGGCCCTTGTACGCGCCGCACTTCGGGCAGGCGTGATGAGGCAGCTTCTTCTCGTGACAATTCGGGCACTCGGATACTCCCACAGCCGTCAGAAAGTCGTGGGAGCGGCGATTGGCGGTCCGGCGCGTCGAGTGGCGCCTCTTCGGATTCGGCATGACAACAATTCCTTTCGTATCTGAAGCCCCAACCAACTCCTGGCTGGATCCCGGCCGCCCTCAGGCCTCACGGCCCCTTGACTGCCTTCCGGCATGGGCTTCAACACCCTCAATCTCTGGGGGTTATGTTCAGGACTTGATCCGGCCGCGGAGCCCAGCCAGCGCTTCCCAGCGGGGGTCGCTTGGACCCTCTTCGCAGGAGCACGCCTGACTGTTGCGGTTCTCACCGCAGCGCGGGCAAAGTCCCTTGCAATCCGGCTTGCACAGCGTCCTGACCGGCAGGGACAAAAGCACCTGCTCACGCAGCACATCTTCAAGCAACAGACTGTCCTTTTGATAATACCCGATTTCCGTCTCCGGCGCTGTAATGGACCGTTCCGGAGCCTCCGAATCCGCTCTCGCCGGTCGAAAGATCAGGTCGAAATCGGCCTCCAGCGGAATCTCCACCGGCTCCACGCACCGCGCGCACGGAACCTGGAAATTCCCTTGGAACCGCCCCTTGAGCCGGATGTCGGCCACAATATCCCTGGGTCCGCGATGCTCGTGCAGCACCTCCGCCCGGCCTGAGCTGGCCAAAGGCCCCCGCTGCTCGGCCAGTTCGCCCAGATCCACCGCTCCCGGAGCCAGCTCCAGGTCAAAATCAATCGGCTCCCGCTCCAGCTCGCTTACCTTGAATTCCATGCTATGAGCCTACGGCGCAGCCAGTCCGCCGTCAATGTGCAGCCGAACCAGAAGCCGGACTCCCTCCCGGCGCATGCAGATAATGGCTGGCAAACTCCAAAAACGTTGGCCAGTTCGGCGCCGGCGTGTGCCCCCCGGAGTGCTGCCGGAACCCCAGATCTCCATCGATCAGCGCCGTTTCAATGGGCGGAAACTCCGTCGTCCCCAGGTCCTTCTTGCCCAGCAGCCGGTAGACCGGCCCCGCGCCCACTTCAGCCAGGAACATCCCCCGTGCGTCCGCCCACGCATCTCCTGCCGGGTTGGCATATCCGTCCCCCACGCTGGCTCCAGCGCCGATAAACACCGGCCGCGGCGCGCATAACGCGATCAGCTCGTGGTTATCCACGGGCAGGTCCGCGGCCGTAAGCGGCCCCGCATACTTCAGGAAATTCCCCCCAAACCAGTGGTACAGGCTGGTCGAGGCCACGTTTGGCAGTTGCTCGCCAAAAATGTGCCGGTAGAGCTTCGCGCCGCCCTCACCCGAAGAACTGCTGTACAGTACCGCGAAGCGCGGGTCACACGCCATCGCCACCAGCGCCGTCTTCCCAAACCGCGAGTGGCCCTCGATGCCCACCTGCTTCGCATCCACACTCTTGTCCGTCTCCAGGTAGTCCAGCACACGGCTCGTGCCCCAGGCCCATGCGCGCAGCGTGCCCCAGTCGTCCAGCGTGCGCGGCTGCCCCTTGTTCATCAGGCCAATAATGCCCTCCGTCAGCCCCGCGCCGTCGTCCGCCTGAAAACTGGTCGGAGACAGCACCGCAAAACCCCACCCCCTGCCTAGCACCATGCGCTCCCACGCCTGCCCATAGTCGCCCGCCGCGCCCGAACTCGCGTCGGAAACCGGCCTGGCAAGCGACGCTTTGAACTCGCCGGCAAAGGCCAGTTGCAAAATCACCGGAACCGGCCCGGCCGCATGGGCCGGCGTCGTCAGCGTCGCGTCGATGCTGACCGCAATCCGCGGGTAGGCCGAGTTGTCCACGTGGCCCGCCAGCCGCTTGGTCACCACCGGCACATCGCCGATAGTTTCCTGAGTAATGCCCACCACCTCCCATTTCACCGTGGGCAATTTGGCAGGGGCGCGGCCCAGAATCTCGCTGTCGTAGTCCGCCACGATCTCCGGCCGGCGCTCGGTCCACCAGACCTCAGCCGTTGTCACCCGCTGGCCGTTTTTCAGTACCAACGGGTCGGGCAAATTGGGGTACACATTTGCCTTGGATTCGTCGTAGTTGGCCGCGCGCGGGGAGTTGGCGTCATTCACCGCGCCGGGACGCAGTTCCTTGATGCCCAGCAGCTCCAGCATCCGCTGGTGATCCTGCTCTGCGGTCAAATGCACCGGAGCCGGAGCCGCCGCACCCGACTGTGCCGCCCCACTACCCACCGCAGCCGCGCCGGGCGCATGCAGAAACCGGCTCGCAAACGTCAGGAACGTCGGCCAGTTCGGCCCCGGCGTGTGCCCGCCCGAATGCTGGCGAAAGGCCAGGTCCCCATCGATCAGCGCCGTCTCCATGGGCGGAAACTCCTCGGTCCCCATATCCTTCTTGCCCAGCAGCTTGTACACCGGCCCTGCGCCCGCGGCGGCCAGGAACATTCCCTTGGCATCCACCCGTCCGTCGCCGTCCGTAGCCCCGCCACTGATGAAGACCGGCCGCGGCGCGCACAGTGCGATCAGTTCATGCGCGTCCACCGGCAGGTCGCCCACCGTCAGCGGCCCCGCGTACTTCAGGAAGTTCCCGGCCATCCAGTGGTACTCCTGGGTTCCCGCCACGTTGCCCACCTGCTCGCCAAAGATGTGCCGGTAGAGCTTCGCGCCGCCCTCCCCGGAGGAGCTGACGTAGGCAATCGCCAGCCGCGGCTCAAAAGCCATCGTCACCAGCGTCGCCTTCCCGTACCGCGAATGCCCCTCCAACCCCACCTGCTTCGCATCCACGGATTTGTCTTTCTCAAAGTAGTCCAGCGCCCGGCTCGCGCCCCAGGCCCATGCGCGCAGCGTGCCCCAGTCGTCCACCTTGCGCGGCTGCCCCTTGTTCATCAATCCAATAATGCCCTCGGTCAGCCCGGCTCCGTTGTCCGCCTGGTAGCTGGTCGGAACCAGCTCCGCATAGCCCCACCCACGCGCCAGCACCTGCTGCTGCCATGTAGGTCCGTCGCCGGGCTTGGGAGCAAACTGCGGAAACCGTTTGGCCATCTGCGCCATGAACTCCCGGCTGAATCCGAACTCCATGATCACCGGAACCGGCCCTTGAGCGTTGGCCGGTGTGCTCAGCGTCAGATCAATGTCCACCTTGATCTGTGGATCGATCGAATTGTCCACATGCCCGAGCAGCTTCTTGGTCACCACCGGCACATTCCCGTTCTTTTCCTGGGTGGTGCTCACCACCTCCCACGTCACCTTGGGCAGATTCGCCGGAAGCCGCCCGTAGATCTCCCGGTCGAAGTCCTCCACAATCTCCGGACGCCGTTTTGTCCACCACACCTTCGCCGAGGTCACGCGCTTGCCATTTTTCAGCACCAGCGGATCGGGCAGGTTGGGATAAATGTCCGCTTTCGTCTCGTCGTAGTTGGCCGCATGGGGCGACTTCGCGTCCCCGTCCACCCCGCGCCGCAACTCCTTGATCCCCAGCAGGTCCATCATCCGCCGATGATCCTTCTCCGACGCCGCCTGGATGGCCAACATCTCCGGCGTGGGCGTGACCCGAGCCGGAACCGAGGGAGTCGCCGCCGGAGCGGCCTGTTGAGCAGCGGCAGGCGCCGTCGCAGGCGCCATCTGCGCCATCAGCCGGCAAAGAGCCGGGCAAACAAGAACCACCAGCGCCAACGCCGCAAACCTGTACAGCACATTCATTCGCAATCCGCACATGGGCAACCTCATTTCCGGCACGCTCTCCGCAGGGAGATCTGGGCGGTCCCAAGAATATCGATTTACTGTGATTTGAACAAGCAAGAACGCGCGCACGGATGCGTCCCTGCGGCTCCGGCGCCCTACCGGTCTCTCGCTGCTGCCGATCCAAACGAAAGTACTCAAGTCCGGCCGTTTCCCGCCGATGAAGTCCACGAACCGCTTAAGAAAGGGCTCCTCGCATGTCCATGCTCCGCAATCTTCCCATCTCCCGCAAGTTCAACGTCGCCTTCGGCATTGTTTGCGGCCTCTGCATCCTGCTAGGCGCCTACACTTTCGTGATGTTTCGCGACATTTCCGCAAAAAGCGCGGATGTGAGTGGAAACCATCTTCCCGCCTTGATTCTCATTGGGGGCATCCGCAACAGCGTCGATGTCGAACGGCGTGAGGTTCTCGAGCTGATGCTGTGTCAGAGGCCGGCCTGCACGGCGGACCACACCGCGAAACGCCAGAAAGCCATCGCCGATTACCGGGATGCGTTGAAAGAGATGGAGCCTCTGATCATCCCTGAAGAGCACGATCAATACCTGAAGTTTGTGGCGGCAATCAAGCTGTATCAGGATGCGAGCGATCGCGGCATAAGTCTGCTGGCCGCCGGGAAGACCGGGGATGCGTTGGACCTTCTCTCGTCGGACGCCGTGACGGCGCCGCTGGGAGAGGCTCTCACGGCCGCGGACAATGGATTTCAAATCCACGCGAAGATCGGCGGAGCGCACGCCGTAGCTGCCACCGGCGCCAGCGCCAGCGCCACCTGGATCAACGCCGGGGTTACCCTCCTGATCGTCCTGCTCTGCGCACTGACCGGGACCATGCTCACCCGCCTGATTGTCCCACCTCTGCAAGCCGCCACGGCCGCCCTCGAACGCGTGGCGGAGAAAGACCTGACGGTATACATGGACGAGTCCGGCGCCGATGAAATCGGCCGCCTCGCGACCGCCCTCAACACCAGTGTCGCCTCCATGCGCAACGTCCTGCAATCGGTGGCCCACGCGGCCGATACCCTCTCCGCCGCCACCACCGAGATCAGCGCCCGCTCCGTCCAGAGCGCCGGCAACGCTCACACCCAGTCCAGCAAGACCAACCAGATTGCCGCCGCCGCCCAGGAGATGACCGCCACCATCGGCGAGATCAGCCACAATGCCGAAAACGCCGCCAGCGCCAGCCGCGAGTCGGCCGAGACCGCCAATCAGGGCGGCGCCGTCATGCAGGACGCGGCCACCACCATGGAAAAAATCGCCGCCGCCACCAGTTCCGTCTCCGATAAGATGACCTCCCTCGCCCATCGCTCCGAGGAGATCGGCAAGGTGGTCAACGTGATTCAGGAGATCAGCGAGCAAACCAACTTGCTGGCTCTGAATGCGGCCATCGAAGCCGCCCGCGCCGGCGAACACGGCCGCGGTTTTGCCGTGGTCGCCGGCGAGGTCCGCCGCCTCGCCGAGCGCACCAAGGGCGCCACCGAGGAGATCGCCGGAACCATCCGCAGCATCCAGGAAGAGACCCGCGAAACCCTCCAGGTCATGCAGGAAAGCCGCACCGCCGTCGAATCCGGCATGGACGAAACCGCCCGCGCCCGCACCAGCCTCGAGGCCATCATCGAATCCTCCAAACAAGTCGAGCACCAGATTCACCTCATCGCCACCGCCGCCACCGAGCAGACCGCCGCCTCCGGCGAAATCTCCGAGTCCGCCGGCCAAATCTCCCAACTCTCCGTCGAAACCGCCCAGGGCGCCGAGGAAGCCGTCGAAGCACTCAAGAACCTCGCCTCCCTGGCCGGCGACCTGGACGGCATGATCCGTCAATTCTGCCTGGAAGGGGGGAGTCAGTCCGGCGGAACATTTGGCGGCAAGAGCCAGCCCGCGTTCCAGCCCAATTTGCGACCCGCCCACTCGTAGCTCGCATTATCGGTTTCCCCAAGATGGCGGCAGCCGGGCCCCAGATCTGCTCCCAGCGACCACAATCCGTCGCTGGGAACCCCGGTCTGCCGCCGCCCTCTCATTCCCCCGCCTCAACCATCGTCCTTTTCTCCGCATTCAAACCACCCCGTCCTCTCCAGCCGCTGCGCGCTGTGGTAGCCTCCGGTTGAGGACCATCGCCGCTTCCCGGTAGCTCGCGCCGCATCCAACCCTTACAGCGGTTCTCCAATTGCTCTACCCCGGAAGCACGACTGCTGAGTGGTTTTCTCCGGCCGCGGCCCCAGCGATAGGTCCTTGTCGATGGGGTGGGAGTAAAAGCCACCTTGCACAGAGTTGGCAAGGGCACGTGAATTGGAGAACCGCTCTAGAACTGCCTCGGGGAGAGACTCTCGCATGAGCGCCGTCAAGTATGACCTGATCGTCATCGGTTCCGGGCCGTCAGGCCAGCGCGCCGCCGTGGCCGCTTCAAAAATGAAGAAGCGCGTGGCCGTGGTTGAGGCTCGTTCCGTCGTCGGCGGCGTCTGCATCAACACCGGAACCATCCCCTCCAAAACCATGCGCGAAGCCGTACTGCACCTCTCCGGCTACAACTACCGCTCCCTCTACGGCATGAACTACAAGGTCAAGGAAAAGATCACCATGGCCGATCTGGCGTTTCGCGTGCAGGCGGTCGTCAAAACCGAGGTGGACGTCACCGAGGCCCAGCTCTCGCGCAACAGCATCGACGTCGTCCACGGCGTCGCCCGCTTTGTCGACCCCCACCAGGTCCGCGTCGAGGGCCCCCAGGGCGACTCCACTCTCGAAGCCGACCGCATCATTCTCGCCGTCGGCACCAAACCCGCCGACTCGGCCAAAGTCCCCATCAACGGCCGCACCATCGTCAACAGCGACCAGATCCTCGACCTTCCCGAACTGCCCCGCTCGCTCATCGTCGTCGGCGGCGGCGTCATCGGCGTCGAATACGGCTGCATGTTCGCCGTCCTCGGCGTTCGCGTCACCCTCATCGAAAAGCGCGACCGACTCCTCGAGTTCGCCGACCGCGAGATCATCGAGGCCCTCAGCTACCACCTCCGCGACGCCCGCGTCACCCTCCGCCTCGGCGAAGAGGTGGCCAGCGTCGAACAACTCCCCGACTCCACCGTGGTTGCCAATCTCGAAAGCAAGAAGCGGGTCTCCGGCGACGCCCTGCTCTACGCCGTCGGCCGTCAGGGCGCCATCGACGAACTCAACCTCGCCGCCGCCGGCCTCGAAGCCGACAATCGCGGCCGCATCCCCGTCGACGAGAACTACCAGACCAAGGTCGACCACATCTTCGCCGTTGGCGACGTAGTCGGCTTTCCCTCCCTGGCCTCGGTCTCCATGGAGCAGGGCCGCATCGCCGCCGCCCGCGCCTTCAACGACTGCCGCACCTCCTCCAACCCCAGCTTCTATCCCTACGGCATCTACACCATCCCCGAGATCAGCTTCATCGGCAAGACCGAGGAGCAGTTGACCGACGAGGATGTGCCCTACGAGGTGGGACTGGCTTACTATCGCGAGACCGCCCGCGGCCAGATTCGCGGCGACACCACCGGCCGCCTCAAGCTCGTCTTCCACCGCGACACCCGCAAGGTGCTCGGCGTACACATCATCGGCGAGGGCGCCGCCGAACTGGTACACATCGGCCAGGCGGTCATGATCCTGGGCGGCACTATCGACTACTTCATCGACACCGTCTTCAACTATCCCACCCTCGCCGAGTGCTACAAGGCCGCCGCCTTCAACGGCCTCGGCCGCCTCGGCCGCTACCAGGCGGGGTAAGGCAGAGCGCGCACTATTCCCTATCAGCCACCATTGGGAACGGCTCTATGAATTAGGAGGACTAATCGTATGAAGCTTGTTCTTTTCGGCATCCTCGGCCTGCTTATTCAGGGAGGCGGGTTAGCAACCTTCATCGTCGTATCCCGCATGAGTATCGCTGATGAGGGAAAACCAGCAATTATCGCTGTGACAGGCCTTGCGGTTTGTGCTTTGCTATGGGAGGGAGTCAGGAGATCGAGCGGAGTTCTTTCGGTGTGCATGATGCCAGCCCTACTCGCACTTGGTTATTGGGTCGCCTTCCATCTTGTTGGTCTTCTTGGCTTCCCAGGCTTGTTGAGTGATGCTAGGGAAGGCTCAATCGATTACCTTTTGTCTGTGCTACAAGGCATGGGCTTCTTATTCATCCTCTACGGCATGGCCACAGCGCTGCTCTTTGCGCTAATTAGAGGATTTCGCAGAATCCGGCTGCACTCAGAATGGAGGGCGCAATGACCACCGCCATCGGCGTCGTAATGACCGAACATATCGTAGCCGGAAGGCTCCAGGACCAGCGCCTCACCGGTGAGATCCTCCGCCATCCCGAAAATGCAGACGAGCTGGATGCGTTCTTGGCCATCCCCGGCAGTGAACTGGTGGAGCTTTTGGCCACGCAGATCGCCGCCCTGGCCGCCAGCGAGCCCGTCCCGGTGGACGCCATCGGGGTCGCCGTTCCCGGCATCATCCGTGCTGGCGTGGTTGAGGACTCGCCCAACCTCTCCCAAATCAAAGGAATGCGCCTCGCCAGCGACCTGACCAAGGTTCTCGCCGCTCGTGGCATCATGGCTCCCGTGCATGTGGCTAACGCCGCCGACGCCATCGCCGCCGGCGTAGCCGCCACCCGAGGCCAGCTCAACAAGCTTACCCGCGTCTGGACCATCGGCAACGGCATCGGCTATGGCCGCTGGCCCTATATCGACGGTGTCTGGGAGGGCGGCCACGTCACCGTCACGCTTGACCCCAAAGAACGCTTCTGCGGCTGCGGCGGCATTGGCCATCTCGAAGGCATCATGGGCTACCGCGCCATGCGCCTGCGCTTCCTCGACCTCGAACCCGAAGAAGTCTTCGCCAACGCCCGCCAGGGGGACCAGCGATGCCGCGAGTTTGTCGATCTCTGGCATCGCGCTCTGGCCGCCGCCACGGCCTCCTTCATCCACCTCGCCGGCCCCGGCCGTTTCTACTTCACCGGCCACAACGTCGGCTTCCTCGATCTCTCCATCCTTCGCCCTCACATCGAATCCATGGTCAAGATGAGCTCCCTGCAAAGCTTCTCGCTCGAAATCCTTCCCGAAGACGACCAAACCGCCCTCCTCGGCGCCGGCGTCTCCGCGGTGCGCGCGTTAGCCTCGTAAGGGCCGGGCTGCCAGGTCGAGGGTCTCAACAACCGGATTCGCGCGCTAACCGGACGTTCCAACCGCTTCCGAACGCACGAATCCGTGGCAATGGACCTCTATCAGGTCAGGACGGCTCCTAATACACTAATCGACCCACGAGGTCTGCCGAGGACGCCGTATTATGTGTGTGAAGAAGATGAGCGTTCGATTCTATCGACCACAGGAAATGTCATGAAACGGCTTCTTGTTCACGCAACGTGGACCATGGCTCTCAGCCTGGGTTTGGAATGCCTGACCGGCTGTGGCGGTTCGTCGAGCAGCGCGCCACCACCCCCTCCTCCAACCACCTATGTCCTTACGGTCGACTCTACCAATCCCGCCAGCGGCGTGGCCATCACTGTCTCTCCGGCCGATAACAACAGCGCCGGGAACGGCACGTCGAGCTTCACGCGGACGTATAACTCCGGCACAACCGTGACGCTTACCGCGCCGGCCACTTCGGGCAGCAATACCTTTTCCTCGTGGACCGGCTGCACCTCGGCCAGCACCGTCACCTGCACGGTATCGATGACCGCCAATACTACGGTCACGGCCAACTACGCCACGCCGCCGCCGGTTACCTACGTGCTCACCGTCGATTCCACCGATCCCGCCAGCGGCGTGACGATCACCGTCACCTACCCCCCAACTGCCCTGTCAACCCAGGGCACGACGAGTTTTGCCGTGAGCGGCGTAGCCGGCTCGACCTATGGACTCACGGCGCCGTCAACCGCGAGCGGCAACAATTTTTCTTCCTGGAGCGGATGCACCACATCCAGCACGACTACCTGCAACGTGACGCTCAATGCCAATATGACCGTGACGGCTAATTATGCGGCTCCGGTATTGATCGTGCCGACGGTCACGGTAACGCCGGCCTCTTCGAGCATCACCACCTTGCAGCCGCTGGAGGTGACGGTGGGAGTGAGCGGAGGCAGCGGCAACCCGACGCCCACCGGCACGGTTACGCTAACCAGCGGGACCTACACCTCGGCGGCGACGACGCTGGTGACGGGCAGCGCGCCGATCGATATTCCCGCCGGCTCGCTGGCTGCGGGAAGCGATACTCTGTCGGCAAGTTATACGCCCGATTCGGCCAGCTCATCGACTTACAAGACCGCTACGGGCACATCTTCGGCGGTTACGGTCACCCTGCAAACTTCGATCGCGGTGGACCAGTCCAGTTCCGGCCCGCCCGTGACCGACCAGCTTCTCGGTATGAATCTGGCCGCCTGGTTCGACGTCGTGGGCAATGCGACGGCTGTCAATGACGCGTTCGCGCAGGCGGGCATCCAGGCCATTCGCTGGCCGGGTGGCTCATGGTCTGACGAATATCACTGGCAGACGCCCAACAGCTCGTCCAATCCCAATCTGCCTTTCATGTGCGAGAACAACTCAAGCGGGGTTCCAAACGGAAGCACCACTTGGGGCGGCTACAGCACCTTCGGGCAGTTCGTCACCAGCATCGTGCAGGGCGGAAACTACGACCTTGCCCTCACCGCCGACTACGGCACCGACCCTGCTTGCACCGGCCCCGGCGATCCCACCGAAGCCGAGGCATGGGTCGCCGCTGCCGTGACCGATGGCATCCACGTCAGCCACGTGACCGTCGGCAATGAGGAGTACGGCACCTGGGAGACCGACCTCCATACCGCGCCGCACGATCCGACCACCTACGCCAACGCAACCGTCACCGGCTACTATCCCGATATCAAGGCGGCCAGCCCGAACACGCTCGTCGGCGTGGACGTGGAGCCCGACTATGCTCCCTGGGATCAGGACGTCATGTCCGGCGCCAAAGGCTCCTACGACTTCGTGGAATACCACTATTATCCGGAGACGCCGGGAGAGGAAAGCGATAGCTTCCTGGTGAATCAGGCGGCGCAGAATCTGACCGCCAACCTCAACACCATCAAGTCGGAACTGGTCAAGTGGGGAACCCCGGATACGCCCATTTACGTGGGCGAAATCGGGGGGCCTTACAGCAATCCGGGCAAGCAGAGCTGGTCGATTACCCAGGGCTTGTATGCCGGTCAGGTGCTAGGCGAAATGATGAACGATGGAGTCTCGCGCCTGACCTGGTGGATTGGCTTCGGCAATTGCAACGGCGCAAGCGGAAATGATAGTTCTTCGCTCTATGGGTGGCAGGATTTCGGGGCCTACAATGTCTTCTCCGATGGACCTTCCGATACCACCTGTCCGGGCGCGGGTCCCATCGGTACCATGTCTCCCACGGCGCGCGCCTTTCAGCTCTTCAGCAACGTAGCCGTCACCGGCGAAAACGTGCTCACCGCGACCGTGGCCGGCGACACGACCGATGTGGTTGCCTATGCGGCAACCCATAGCGGTGGTACGGCCCTGGTGCTCTTCAACCGCAACGAAACCGCCAGCGAGCCGGTTACGGTCACGCTTTCGGGGCAAACCAGCGCTACAACCGTTACCGTCGAGACCTACGACAAGGCCATCTACGACCTCTCGGGTTCGCCCACGGGGGTTTTCCCGGACCCGGCAGGGACCAGCACCTGGGCTCCGCCCACCACCACCAGTCTCGGCGCGCAGAGCCTGCCGCTGACTCTCACTCTCACCCCCTGGAGCATGAACGTGGTCATTATCCACTAACTGAGGCGGCCAGGACGACATCGCCGTGCTCACCTTCACCCGCCTCGCCGCCGGCGAAGAATTCACAGCCCTGCACACCACCCCGGCCCTCAACCCCGCCTGGGCGCTCAACGCCTCTATCAGATCGCGTTTTCGACCTTGAGGCCTTGCACCCGCCCGAATTCCCGCGTGTTGCTGGTCACGGGTCGCCGGGCCATGGATATTTTGAGTTCACAAGTGGGGTTTCGGCCTGCCCTGTTTGGCGATGAAGCCCTGTTCGACATTTGAAGGCGCCATCCGAGCTGTGCTCGAACCGTTCTCGCAGGATGAAGTTCGCGAGGAAGAGATTCTTGCACGCGCAGCGATCTTCGGCAGTCCGACTTGACGGAAGGGCGCGCGTAGCGTCTCGATGTGCCGATCAGGGCATTCTCGACTTCAGCTTGATCATCTCGCCATCCACAGCAAACCTGCCGTATCCGTGGTGGTGAATGGTCTTCGGATTCTTTTGCGTTGGGTCGATCTAGGCTTTGAGGACCTCCAGAACGAAGAGATTGAACTTGTTAACGAGACGGGTATCGATCACCTTGCATTCGAGGTTGGCGAAACACTCGGCCACCAGAGGCGGCGCTACACACTCGGCTGGCGCCTGCGTCAGACCGAATCTCTCGAACTTGTCCAAATCACGGCCCGAGCAGTTGCCGATGCCCACGACTATGGGCGCCAGTTCCAGCCCCGGAACGGCAATCACGCACTCCTTCGTTGCCCGCAGCGTGGCAAAGCTGTGATTGGCATTGCTGAGGACACAGGCAATCAACGGCGGTTCAAACTCGACCATCATATGCCAGGACATCGTCATGACGTTGGCGCGGCCCTTGTGGGCGGTCGTCAGCAGAACCACCGGACCGGGTTCGAGCAACTGGTAGACCTTCGACAGAGGCAGATCCTTCATCACGTTTGCTGCTCCTGGACACGGCCTGCAAGGGCTTCGAGTTAACTGAAGCCGAGCACTGGATGAGGCACATACGGCTCCTCAAGAGAAGCGATTTCCTCAGGCGTCAAATGCAAGGAAAGCGCCGCCGCGGCGTCCTCAAGATGATGCGGCTTGGTTGCGCCAACAATGGGCGCGGTGACGGCCGGCTGGCCGAGCAGCCACGCGAGCGCAACCTGCGCGCGGGGGACGCCACGCTTTTCCGCAACCTGGCCCAGGCGGTCCACAACTCTACGATCGGCTTCTTCGGTTTGCGAGTACATCTTTTTCCCGAACTGGTCGGTCTCGTAGCGTTTAGTGCTTACGCTTTGCCAGGGGCGCGCCAGGCGACCGCGCGCCAGGGGGCTCCAGGGAATGACGCCGATGCCTTCGGACTGGCAGAGGCCGATCATCTCCCGCTCCTCTTCCCGATAGAGCAGGTTCCAATGATTCTGCATGGAGACGAAACGGGTCCAGCCATGAAGGTCGGCGAGATAGAGGGCTTTGGCGAATTGCCATGCGTACATGGAAGATGCGCCGATATAGCGCGCCTTGCCGGACTTCACCACATCGTGCAACGCCTCCAGCGTTTCCTCGATCGGTGTTTCGTAGTCCCAGCGGTGAATCTGGTAGAGATCTACATAGTCGGTCTGAAGGCGGCGAAGACTCTGATCAATTTCGAATAAGATGGCCTTGCGCGAAAGGCCACGGCCGTTGGGTTCGTCGCGCATGACGCTGTGAACCTTGGTGGCGATAACAGCGGCTTCACGGCGGGTGTTGTCC
>PLGM01000031.1 GCA_003139795.1 Acidobacteriaceae bacterium
GATGCAGCTACGCCGATTCTGGTCGTAAAGCCCAAGGTGACGGGCCTTGATACGACCATGATTGTCGCCACGGACAGGAGAACGTACTACCTCCGGCTGGTTTCAAAGCCTGGTGAATACATATCGCGGGTCGCGTTCCTTTACCCCGACGATCAGCCGTTGCAGTGGAAGCTCTTTCTGGAGCAGCAGGCGAAGGAACACAAAGAACACGTCGATTCCTCGCGCATTTCGCAAACCGGCAATGCGGCTGTGGACAAGCTCTACTTCGATTACACCTTCAAGGTGAAGTCTGGCGCGGAATCTATCAGGCCGGTGCGGGTTCTGGATGACGGAGAGAAAACCTACATCGAGATGCCGAGCGTGACCGCGTTTCAGGAGCTGCCGACTTTGGTTGTCGAAGGCCCGGAAGGCAATGAGATGGTCAACTTCCGCGTGAAGGGCACGACCTTCGTGGTGGACCGCCTCTTTGTGAAGGCTGCGTTGCTGCTTGGTGTGGGCAAGCATCAGGAGTTGGTCGAGATCGAGCGCAAGGATGCGCTTACGCCGCATACGCCAACGGAAAGCATGGAGGTGAAGTGATGGCGAACGAAATCAAAGTTGATGGCAACGAGCGCGAAGAGGTTGTGTTGTCTCCGAAGGTCGATGGCGACAGCCCAACGCGCAGCAAGCAGCCTTTGAAGCTGCGCTTNNGACGGAAAGCATTTGAATCCGGCCGTGCGGGGGGTGTTGTTTGCCGTGGTCCTGGGATTCCTCGCCGTAATGGTCTATGGGGTGATGTCGCGGGGCGGAAAGAAGAAAGCTGCGGACGCCGCCAAGGATGANNTGGAAGGATCTCGAAGAGCAACGGAAGATCGACGCAAGGAAGGAAGCGCAGAATCAGTCTCAGCCTGCGCCGAGTACGCCTGACGTGATTCAGGACCATGTGCAGAGTGCCGGTGTTCCGTCTGATCTTGTTGCCCCTTCCCGTTTCTCGAAAGATGCGCTGGTTCCTCCTCTTGAAGCTCGACAGATTGCTGCCTCTGGGCGGCTTGCACAGGCAACGCCCACGAACACGAGCGGCAGGGTCGTGCTGAATCAGCAGCAGGTGGGCACTCAAGCAGAGACTCCTACCGGACGGAGCGCAGCGGACGAATTGCGCGAGGAGATGTACAAAAGCGATCTCGAAGCGCGCACGGCGGGCACTTCGATTTCCAGCGGAATGAATGCCAGCAAGGGTTTGGGTGGCTTCCTGTTCCTTGGCTTTGGAACNNTCGATGGTGTATCGAGCAGGATTAAGAACTGTTTCATAGAGGTTGCGAACGTGGCGCTGTGCCGTAGCCAGAGCAGTGAAACCTGTCGCATTGCGCAAATACTGCTGAACGATGTCAGGCGCAGCTTTCAGCGACAAAGAAGGGATGGTCTGCTCTTCGACAACTGAGCGACTTGTTGAAGGGGCGCAGTACTCCACTGGTCCAATGAGCAGACCAAGTTCCGAGGGGCCATCGAGTTTTGTTGTCGGCAGCATCGGCCTTATGTTATGTAATAATACCTCTATCCGGGCAGTTGTGTAATATCTGCGAAGAGCCATTACGTAATTATAAGAGTTAAGTCGTTCTTTTTCATGATCTTCCTGGATAGCGCCCACGGCGAATTCGGAAACTTGGCAGCGGAGACAGGTGTCCGACGACAGCAGCAAGCGACAAATCCGTCTGGATTCATGGCAGCGTTTACCTCGCCTTCCCAGAGGGGGAGGCGAGAGAACGGGTTCTCTTCATCTGGTCAAGCAGTTTGCAAAGATGGCCCGGAAGATCCCGAATGGCTGCGGTACAAGATGAGCGTGGTGGAGTGCCGCGCCCTCGAAAATATGGCGCGGAGACTGGCGGGGATTGAATGATGCGGTGGCGGAACAGTTCAGACTCTGCGGCGAGACGCGCGAGATCGCCGACTTCGCGGCCACTCGGATAAAGGGGACCATTGAAGCGGCCGGGGTGACGACCCGGTAACTTCTGGAGGATGCCCAGGCCAGCCTCCATGATCCCATTGCCGGTGAGACCATCCTCAAGTGCTGCACCGAGGAAACCCGGCAGCAGTTCGCAGCCGTCATCCATGCCCTCATAGAATCGAGTCTGGCGCAAGCTCTGGCAATGTCGCAAAAACAGATGGATGGCTGGATAAAGGTCTCAATGGATCAGGCAATTCGGGAGGCAAAACAGTCTCGCCCTGATTGGCTCCCCGCGCAATCTGACAAACGAGAACACCTGAAACGCAGCGGCGGAAATCGCGGTCGGGAGAAAGCCGATCAACTGAGAGAAGACGGTCTTGCCTTCGTTCATCCATCCATCTTGGGAGGTCGGGCAGGAGACAGGCACGCACTTCAAATCGCGGCAAGCAAAAAACGCCTATAACGTGCTTTTTTTATATTGGTTACGAGATCGGAGCATCACTCTTACCAGACAGCCGTGTGGGTTCGCCTTCCAGCGAACCCGCTCAAGAGGCATTTTGGAAGGGCAAAGCTGAAGGGGTGTCAGATATTGTGCGGAGGATTGGGAGGGCTGCGGCAAATTGGTTACTGCGCGGGGGTGATCGGAGATGCCTCTTTGGTTGAAGACTACGGGAGTATCGGCCGCACATATTGAGCAGTTTTGCTCACTATCGCGGACCTTTCTAATAACTGCTGAATGATGCTCTGATCTCCTGAAGAGACGATGAACCGGTGAAGGTCACATGGCTACATCTCTGAAGGTAGGACCTCTTCTATGCTGCCGCCCAACATCTTTCATTCGTCACTCGGTCCAGACGGGTCTTCTGACAATGTGCAACTATGCACATCCATCCCCAGCCGATCTGGATTAGGGTTAGGCGATGATAAATCGTTCAGTACGCCGCATTCTTAACCTCGGACCGCCTGTGTGGGATCTCTGTGTTTCCTCTGTCGGGTGCTTCGTATTCACCAGCGGCCACCGGTCGTTTGCAATTGGCAAGGAAGGATCGGAGACGGGTGCTTCTATTCGCGCTGCCGGCCCGGCTCGAAAGACATTGGCAGGCATCCCATTCAAATCGGCTGCATAACCTTGGGGTAGTAACCCCAGATCAAAGGAGATCTGAAATGCTCATACTCATCATTGTTCTTGTGTTGGTTTTCGGCTTGGGCGGAGGATACTACGGCTACGGCCGGTGGGGCACGGGCGGAGGCGCAGGTATCGGGCTCGGCACGGTGCTGGTGATCTTGCTGGTGTGCTATCTGCTGGGGCTTTTCCGATAGGAAGATCTGCAACGCTTTCGGCCGACAGAGCTAACTCAGAGCGCATGGTAACCTGACGGCCGGGGCAGCTTCCAATCGGTCAAACTGCAAAGGCCCGATCGGGCTACCGTGTGCAGTCACTCTGTTAAAGACGCGACCGCCAGTATGAGGTCCATCCTAACCCATGTCACGTTCTCTGAAACGGTCAAAATCGACCGTCTCTTGAGGGCAGCTCATTCGTGATCCTCTTGATCGCTGCCTGCACTGTTCGCCTGCGTGCCGCTATCGGCGAACGCTCCCAAGACAATTGAGAGCGCTTTTGAGATGAGTGAGAGGGTTCCGACGACGCGCCACGCCAACGCTCTGCTCGAACTTTGGTCGCTCGAATCTCAGGGGGCACCTCGGGTCGAGCATAGAGTGAGCGGCGTTGGCGCCGTCAGGTTGAAGATTCATTATCGCGTGGCTTCGAACAGGAACCA
>PLGM01000037.1 GCA_003139795.1 Acidobacteriaceae bacterium
AACCCAGATGTTGGCAAAGCCTACCAGAAGGATGTGAAGTCGTTCTCGCTAGTAAACCTGGATGAGAACGAGGGGTGGCTTGATCTTTTGGACATAGTGGATGCGAGCAAGGACGATGAAGTGGTCGTCAATACCGCCGCACGAAACAACGAAGGAGTCAATCGTTACGGCTCGATGTTCGATGAAAAGCTGCATGAATTCGATTGGCCTTTCATCTCGTTATTCCTCATCAATCAGCAGCGAGATAGTTGCGAGATGCTGACCGAATACATGAGCGTGGTGAAACACGGCACAATTCATGTTGTTCGTAATCGGTTCTTCGGCTTGGCACCATCGCTCTTCGAGTTGTACGACACTTCGGCACTGAGGCAGTCGATAGAGGTCAGGAAGGGATTGTCGTTGTACCTTCCACAATTGGCTACACGCGTCACCAATCTTGTGCAGAGCAGCCGACTGACACTGGAAAANNTTTTTCTTGCGGACCTGTCGGAGGAAGAACGTAACCGCGTCAGGCATTACGCGGACAACTTCGGCATCGAGCCGACCGATGCCGTATGGGCTTTGATGATCGTGCTCGGCCGGTATAGCGACCTGTACGAGGCAGTTCCGGGAAAGATCAACGTAACCGTGCAGGGCATCCTGGATAAAATTCGGTCGGTCGCCACGGCTGAAGCTGAGTCTTCCAGGGTTCGATTGCAGGCGTCTTTGACCGATGCCGTGATCGGCGCGGCAGAGTCCGTGGCGGCCAGGAAGGGCCGCCGCGAACTGGTGAAGTGGAGCGCCATTGCGTCCACGGCTGGGGTGTTTGTGTTCGCCGTCATGTTCGTTCTTGGGTATTGGCTCGGGTTCGATCACGGGCGTGCTCGTGGCTTCAATGCCGGGGTAGAGGGGCATCTTGCGGCATCATGGGCGCTCTCCGCGGATGGTTTGCGGGCATACGAGCTTTGGAAAGCGGGCGATCTGGAGCATTTGACCGCCTGCGACCGACCTGGCTGGAAATTGGAATCCGGGATCTGTTACCCCAAGGCTGATGAAGGGAAGCTGTACGGTTGGCGCGTTCGGTGAGACCGGGCGCAAGTCAAATGCAATGCAACATGCTGGGAAAGGTG
This sequence comes from Acidobacteriaceae bacterium, assembly GCA_003139795.1. Taxonomy (GTDB): domain Bacteria; phylum Acidobacteriota; class Terriglobia; order Terriglobales; family Acidobacteriaceae; genus Telmatobacter. Next base: position 1,110 of record PLGM01000037.1, read on the forward strand.
AATGGCTCAATATGGAATTATCTCCGCGTTCTCAACCAAATGCCGACAAAAAGCCTCCAATGCGCGCTGATGAGAAGCTGCTCCTGAGCCGAAGGGATGCTGCGCAGTTGCTCTCCATCAGCCAGCGTGCATTGGATTATCTGGTAGCAACTCGGCGCCTACCGACCAGGAGAATTGGCAAGCGTGTTCTGATTCCAGTGGCCGACCTGCGGAAGTACGCTCGTGCTGACCATCCAGAACCGCTTGCAGGGTAATCTTTGCTCGGCGCACATGGAGCAAGATAAATGTTCCTTTTGACTCTCGACCTTTGTGTTTCAGAACCAATATAGATATTAACATCTATATTGGATATGGTACACTTCCGGCATGGAGACGCACATGGATCGCCTGCTGAAGTACGCTGGCCAGCAGCCCGTTATACGGCCGCGTGATCTGGATAGGCTGCACATACCGCGCAACTACCTGGGCCGACTGGTCCGAGCGGGAAAGCTCGAACGGGTTGGCAACGGACTCTATTCTTCGAGCGAGAATCCGCCAACGGAGAATCGGACGCTGGTGGAGGTCTGCCGCAAAGTGCCACAGGCTGTCGTCTGCCTCTCGTCCGCGCTNNTTCGCGTAGTGCGTTTCTCCGGCTCGTCCCTCACCTTCGGCGCAGTGGAACATACGATTGAGGGCGCCAAAATCAAGGTCTACAGCCCGGCAAAAACCGTTGCAGATTGTTTCAAGTTCCGGTCGAAGGTAGGAACGGAACTTGCGATTCAAGCTCTTCGGGAGTGCTTCCGCGAGAAGAAGGCGTCAATGGACGAACTCTGGGAAGCGGCGAAGATTTGCCGGGTCGCCAACGTGATGCGGCCCTATATGGAGTCCCTGACTTGACCAAGAATGTCACCAATCTCGCGGCTTCTGTCCGGCAACGTCTGGCAAATCTTGCGCGGCAGCGGAATGAGGATTTCGGGCTGCTTCTGACGAAATATGCCCTGGAACGCCTTCTCTTCCGCATCAGCCAGTCGGAATACCAGAAGATTTTTGTTCTCAAGGGCGCACTACTTTTTGAACTCTGGTCAGAGCAGGCCCACCGGCCGACTCGGGACGCTGATTTTCTCTCCAACGGCGACAACGATCCGAGCCGTTTTGAATCCATCTTCAAAGAGATCTGTGCGCTCACCGTCGATGAAGACGGTCTCCAGTTTGACCCGGCGAGCGTCAAAGCGCAGCGCATCAAAGAAGATGCTGACTATGAAGGCGTCCGTGTCACCTTCCTGAGCTATTTGGAACGGGCGCGGATTCCCATGCAAATCGATATTGGGTTCGGAGACACCATCACGCCCTCGCCAGTCGAGACCTCTTTTCCAACGATTCTCAATGGGCCGGCACCGTTGCTGCTGGCCTATCCCAAGGAGACCGTGGTCGCTGAGAAGTTTGAAGCAATGGTGAAGCTCGGCATGGCGAACAGCCGCATGAAGGACTTCCACGATCTGCGCGCCCTCTCTCAGTTTTTTCCGTTCGATGGAGAGGTTCTTGCCGAGGCGATCATGAGAACATTTGAACGACGGAAGACGGCGATTCCCACCATCGCAGCACCGCCGCGCGCGTTCACCGACGAATTCTTTGAAGATGAATCGAAGCAGCGCCAGTGGGGCGCGTTCAACACCAAGAACCATCTCTACATCGAGGCTGTTCCTCTGAAGCGCGTCGTGACCGACATCGAGCGGTTCCTCATGCCGCTCCTGGCCGGATTGACAACCGAGGGGCATCGGAAGAGGTCATGGCCAGCAGGAGGCCCTTGGAAGGAATGACCACCTCTATAGTCGCCACGAATGCCGGTCTTCTGCGAATGGCCGCGGCTCTCAATGAGTAAACTGCGCTTTCTCGTATACCCAGAATCCATCCTGACGACATGGGCGTTTGCAATTACTTGTCCGCAACGGTAGTGATGGAGTTGCATGGTACCGATTTCGTCCTGACACTCGGGAATCCGGCACTTGCGGCGGATCATCTTTCGGACCGCCGATATTCGGAGACCATCCAATACTTTCGACCGGTTTCAGGCAACTCTGAAGGCAAATGTGGCCTTACTCATAGCACTAGCGCCCCAGTTTACTGTGCTGAAAGTCCATGTGCGTGATCGACCTCACCCCCATGTGAAATCACTTCATTCCACGGTTGTCCGGTGAGTATTTGTTGCATTTGCGGACATGGAGGGGACCAGGTCCCGACGCAGCGCGCAGCAAATCGAGGCCTTACTGGCCACGGCTTCGAGTTCGTAGATCCTCCATTAGGTTTTATCCTCAATTCCCGTATCCTGCGAGGACTCGTCGGCCAGGTTGGGCCGGTCCGTGTAAACGGGAATCCCGCTGATAAGGCCCTGATAGTTTGCAAGGCGTTTGCCCAGAATCACCACGCCCTTGGACGTGATCTC
>PLGM01000317.1 GCA_003139795.1 Acidobacteriaceae bacterium
GGCCGGTTAACAGCCCAACGCGCGTTTCCAGTTACGACTGACCCGAAGCTGCGGGTTCCGGTAGTGAGCGGAAAACCCCATCGGAAAATGCCCAAAAAGGCAGTACTTTTAAAGGGGTCTCGCATCCGCTGCGAAGTGAGCGGGAATCTAATGATTCACGCCCGTTGAACCGGATCCCTGTGGGGAGCTAGAACAGCCGTTCCAGGCTTGAGCGATAATCAGGGGATGGTGTTGAAGTGATGCGAACCTATGTTTGGATTGCTTTGGTAGTGGTTTTTGGCGGGCTAGTACTGTGGGGCTGGTGGTACCAACATCGCCGCGCTTGGTCCGCACATAAGCAGGATGAATCCATGCGACGTCACGTAAACAGAAATTATGACTGAAAGCCAGATCGAATGACGAGCCTGTACATCCACGGTACGCTCCAGCCTCCCTATTGTTTAATGGGGATGTTCCCATAGAAGTCCCAGCTCCTTGAAGCCGACCTGAAGCCTCCCCTGCCCCGAACGCTGAATTTCGCTTCGGCCGACAAGATCATTGAACTGGGCGAGCGCGGCGGTGGCTTCAAGGATCACGAGAGCCGACTGATGCTGGAGCAGGCGATCGAGACTGGAAGGGGTGGGGTGTTCCTGAGCCTGACGGAAGAGCAGTACGCCAGAGTGAGACGATGATGATGGAGATGCACAAAGGCCCTGGGATCTAACGCCCCAGGGCCTTTGCTCTACGCAGTCTGTGGAAAGGAGAACGTGATGCTCTATCCGGAAGGAGCGTATCACGTTTGTTTGCAGAATGTCTTAGGACTCTCGCCTCTTGTTCGCCTACTCACGCTCCAAGAAATCGTTCTTCAGATGTTTCGCGACCGCATCCGAGAGTGATTGAATCCCGACGGGGCCGCCGATGCCCCTGCGCGCCCGGTAGGCCCATACCACCGATGCGCCGTTTACTCGAATCAGTCGCACCGAAACGCTCGACCATCCCTCGATGCCAACGCACATAACCAACAGACAGCGCGCGAGGATACTTGCTCCCGACTCTCTCACAGATGCTACGGGCGCCGATTTCAGAACATAATCGGCGTCCTTCTCATGCAGCACCACGATTGCCGGGACGCGATTGCGATTAAAGGCTGTGGCCAAGGCCACAGCGAAATCCGGCTCGGCCTTGACGAAGATCTTGGGCTGCCTTGGCGGTAGAGCAAACACCGGGGTAGAGATCTGCATAACTCCCACAACCAAAGTGAAAAGAAAAAGCGCAAGACGACGCATAACTTCTCCCTTGTCATAAGTATAGTACCTATTCTGGCGACTGGCCTGAATCAATAGACTCTCAGTTCCCGTTTCTGCGGCGCTACTTCTGCTGAAGACGCGTTATACCTTCATCGGCGCGATTCCCTTCCAGTTCGATAACCACCATTTGGGTCCACGAGCCTGTCCGGTAGGTTCCACCGGCTTGCTCGGCGCTAACTGTGCCACCCTGCTTCAAAACTGTTCCGCTCCCAAACAGGGATTCGAATCCGACCAGGCCATTCGCGGCTATACCGGCTATACCTTTTGGGCGTTTCGCGGTACAACGAAGGCGGTCGTTGGCTTAAGGCGGCTTAAACCGCGAGCCATCTAACCACTGGGGAATAAGGGATTTACGGCAATATCCGCTGTAGAATCAGGGGCCTAAGAAATGGGCGGGTTAAAATCCCTCCCTCTCCGCCATACTTCTAGGCAAGTTGCTGAAAACAACGATATACATAAGATAACAAAGCATTTATTACACTAGATACTTCGTTCATTCTGTTCATTCTGTTCGCCCAATTCGGTGCTCTGGGGTCATTTTGTATTACCACGGAGGGGGTGTATTACCACAGGTCCACAATCCGCCTGAACAGTTTTGGGCCTTCCCCCAACCCGCCCTTGCGCTCTGGCACGCTCCAAACCCGCGATGGTCCGTTCGCTCATCCGGCACGGCAGCATGGGAGATGGCCGGAACCGGATGGGCGAAAACACTTGGCTCCGGCTGACAGAACGGTGGACGGACACCGCCAAATCGGTCTTCCTTTTCGATGTTCAGGGCTCTGTCGCCAAATCCACCTTCGCCGGTTTGCCGTGGCTATCCTATCGGCATTCCCCCGAAACAAGGCCGTATAAGAGGTCGGCATGGCAACACGATGCTTCAAAAAGGAAGGGTCGAACCCGCCTATGTGCGGAATACACAACGTGCCGCTCGTAAAGGCTACGCTTCCGATTGACGCAAACAGTCCCCGCCTCGGAAGCGTCACCTGCTATGTATGGCCAGTAAGCCACAGAGTGCCCGACGAGGCGGCAACGCAGGAATAAGACCGTACCTCACCGGCAGCAACCTGTTGTGCGCTACACTAATCCGCATGAGCGAAACCGACATTCTCACTCTCATCGACGCCGAAATTGCCGAACTGCAACAAGCCCGTGCCCTGATTGCCGCAACGGGCAAAAAGCGACCGGGACGGCCAAAGTCTGTTGCAATTCCGACTGCCAAACCGAAGAAGAAGAAGCGGAAGCTGACTCCCGAAGGCCGTGCCAGACTCGTGGCAGCGGTGAAGAAGCGTTGGGCGGCACAGAAGAAGGCGGCGGCTAAGCCAGCGAAGAAGGCACCTGCCAAGAAGGCAACGGCCAAAACAGAGAAGCCGGTGGAACCCGGCACAACACAACAGAAATCAGAATAAGCTGGAACTCAATAGGCGGTCGTCAAGAGCGACCGCCTATACTCGAAGGGCGGCGACGAGCAAGCCACCTTCGCCGTGGCGGCATGGTTGCAAGGGGCTGACCAGAGCGGCTCTCTGGAGAGCTTTTTCAATCCGCCGCTGACGCCGGAGGAGCGGGAGGTCGCTGCTTTGGAAGGATGGATTGTGGGGGTGGTGTGAAACGGTGCCCAAGCCCAACTCCGCGACACCATTGCTCCCTTAGCCGCCGCGCCGCACCAGCGGCCTGGCCTGAGATCACGACTTAAGCTTGAAGGGAAAAGCCCCAGCCTTGGTCTTGGTCTTCGTGGAAGAGGACGCCTAGCTACATCGCGGCTACAAAATCGGGAAGGATGACCGCAGCATTCTCTTGCAGGAGTTGCGTCATCCGTGCTGCCATCCCTGTGTATATCGACGCGGCACGGAACGCATTCACGCGGACGCCTTCACTGGCCTTGCTGAAGGCGTAATGCGCAAGCGCCATCAGAACGCAAACGCGGATCTGCATGGCGTCGCTGCGGAGGGTTTCAAGAAGCAGGCAATCAACGGAGTCGCTGTTTCGGGCTGCGAAGTCGGCCATCTCCAGCATCACGCGGGCGTTCTGGTACATCGCCCAGAGACCGTTAGCGCCTTGAATGCGCCTCCAGGTTTCTTCCGGCGTGGCGCACAGCCCCTCTTTCCAAAGGAAATGATCGCTCAACTCGCGGGCGCTCCAGTCCGGTCGCAGTCGGGCCAGAAGCGAATCCCACGACTGCGCATTGCGGCGGCACACACTGGCTCTCCAACGGCCAAGGTACACTGCCACAATTGCAATTGCGGCGATTTGGAGCAGAGTGAGAATCACCTTTCGTCCTCAGACCGGCGGATAGCAGCCATTCCATACTTCACGACAGCCCCGGCCGGTTCTCGCTGTTCGTACTGCAGGTGATGGTACCAATACCTGCACATATAGGTAACTTAAAGTAACCCATTGAAGCGGTCAATGATACTTCAGAGCGCAGAGACTGGTGCTTTTGGGGCCGTGCCGCCCCGCACCAGCGGCCCGCCCCTGGTTCCCGTCCGGCAGCATCGGGGAAAAATTGCATCCCCCGGAACCCGGCGCCACGATCCTCTTCAGGATTGCCAAGCTGTATGGGAAGTCGATCGAGTGGCTGTTGATGGGGAGGGACGGCAAAGGTCGATACTTGGCGGAATGACCGGCATCGAATAGATTGTCGGCACGGATCTGCTTTGGCAGGGGGCAATCGGTCTCGACCTCCGTCACAGTTCAATCACCGCCGCCTGGAAAGCGGTTGGGACGGTAAGGTAGGTCCGCTGAAGCGAGCGGCATATCCAAAGCACACCGAGGCACAATGAAAACTCAAAACGAGAAAACAAACAACAACGAGGCCGAACATCTCCACCTCAGTAGCAGGTTTACGGTAAGCGTCTGACGAACCCACCTGTAAACAGAGGCTGATCTGTGATGGACTCTTCCTATGGGTGAAGAGTCTGGATTGGTGGTAGGTCGTTGGGGTGGACCCCTCGGCTGA
>PLGM01000157.1 GCA_003139795.1 Acidobacteriaceae bacterium
CATCTCCTTCTGCCACTCGACCAACTGTCTGATCCAGTTCAGCCGCTCTTCGTCGCGCGCCGTCACCATCGTGCCGCCCGACTTGTACTTCCAGTGGGCGGCAATGCCTTCCTCGGCAATCCGGTGCATCTCTTCGGTGCGGATCTGCACCTCAAACTGGTGGCCGCTGGCGCCCATCACCGTGGTGTGCAGCGACTGGTAGCGGTTGGCGCGGGGGATGGCGATGAAGTCCTTGATGCGCCCCGGAACCGGCCGCCACAGGGTGTGGATCAGCCCGAAGACGGCGTAGCAGGCAGCCACGTCCTGCGTGACGACGCGGATGGCCAGCAGGTCATAGACCTGGTCGAACGAGACTTTGGAGCGCTCGATCTTTTGAAAGATCGAGTAAAGCCGCTTGATGCGCCACTCCACGCGGGCTTCGATGCCGTTTTCGCGCAACTGCTCAGTCAGCGTGTCTTCCACGCCGCGCAAAAACTGCTCGCCCTCGATGCGGCGGGCCTCGACGGCCGCCGCTACCTTCTCGTAGCTCACCGGATCGGTGTATCGGAAGGCCAGGTCCTCGAGTTCGCCGCGCACCTTGCCCATGCCCAGCCGGTGGGCGAGAGGGGCGTAGATATCCTGGGTCTCGCGGGCGATGGCCTCTTGCCGGTCCGGCTTGAGGTGCTCGAGGGTGCGCATATTGTGCAGGCGATCGGCCAGCTTGATGAGCACAACCCGCACGTCCGAAACCATGGCCAGCAGCATCTTGCGCACGTTTTCGGCCTGGCGGTCCTCGCGGTTGGCAAATTGGATCTTGTCGATCTTAGTCACGCCCTCGACGATGTGCGCCACCTGATCGCCGAAGCCGGCCGCAATTTCCTCATTCGTGGCGGGGGTGTCCTCTACCGAGTCGTGCAAAAGGCCGGCCGCGATGGCCGTCGCGTCCATCTTCATCTCCGCCAGCACCTCAGCCACCTCGAGCGGATGGATTATGTAGGGTTCGCCGGAAGCCCGCATCTGCCCTTCATGATGCTGGACGCAGAAGTCCCAGGCCTTTCGGATGAGGGAAATGTCTTCGCTGGGACGGTTGGCCTGGACCTGCCGGAGCAGCGCTTCAAAACGCTGATCGATCGAACGCTGAGGGATGGGTGGTTCCACATCGCGCGCAGTGCTCTGCGCCTCCCCGGCGGAGAACGGGGGGGCGCTGGGATCATCTGCCGGTACGGCCTGCCGGACAGTCGCCATGCTTCATTATATGCCGCTAACGTTCGATGCGCTTGAAAGCGCCGGCAACGGCCCCTGGCCGCGCCTGCCTGCCGGCGCGTCGGCCCCAGGAGAAACTCCCCTGCAAATCGGTTGCTTTACGCTCCGGGTCTTGCGTCTATCCCATAAGTCAAACAATCTCGCCTTTCCCATTTCCTAAAACACGCGCCATAAAGCTGAAAGGAACTTTTCGACGGCTCTTAAGATAATTCTTTCCTTCGCACCTATTCGAAGCTGCCGGGTCAAGGCCGTGCTGTTACAAGAATCCAACTTTTGTGAATCAATCCAATGAACAATCCCAAAGCGCCTATGAATAGGCGACTCTTGCGACTGGATCATAGTCTTTCCCTTATTGATTCGTCGGTGTTGGAAGACTCCGTGCAGTGTGCCAACCGTCACATCGCGGGTACTCTGGGGAAGGAGTAAAGTCTCTTGCGGACTAGAGGTCCGGATCCGAGGAACTTATGCTGAAACGCCTCATAGTTATAGCCATGACCGCAACGCTCGCGGCAGGCATGAGCTATGCAGATCAATCCAAAGCAAAGGTGACCATTCCAGTCAATAAGACTGCGGCTACCAGCGGCAAGCAGATGTATGCCAGCTATTGCGCGCCGTGTCACGGTGTGGACGGCAGGGGCCAGGGCCCCGTGGCTTCCGCGCTGAAGACGCCGCCGACTGACTTGACCGTGCTGAGCAAGAACAACCGTGGAAAACTCCCCGATACCCACATCTATGCGGTGCTGCAGAATGGCGTGGAGATCCCGTCGCACGGCTCGACCGAAATGCCCATATGGGGACCGATCCTTGGTAAGATGGACGTGGGCAACCCCCAGGAAAGGATGCTCAGAATCAGCAATCTGAGCCGCTACCTGGAAACCATTCAGGCAAAGTAGGGGCCGGCGGCCCATTTGCTTCCGGCTGTGGCGGTTCTTGAATTGCCACACCCCGAAACCACGACAGCTGAGTGGCCTGGTTGTTGACAAAAAGCCACCTTGCACAGCGTTGGCAGGGGCACGTGAATTGGAGAACCGCGCAAAGGGAGTGTATGACCAAGCCGCGCAACCGCCAACCTGTTTCGAACCAGGAGGCGTCCACGGTTCCCAAGCCGGCGGCGCCCTTTGGACGGATTCACGAGAAACCTCCCCTGGCCCGACGACCGGAAGGCCGCGATTCCAGGCAAAATGTGTATTCGGAAAGCAAAGGCGCTGGATTGAAACCTCCCGCCTTTGGAGCCCTGGTCAACCGTCGCGCAGCCGACCGGCTGCGCAGCGGCCATTTGTGGGTCTACGCATCCGATATTGAGTCGATTGAGGTGCCCGAACCCGGCCCGGAAGGCCCTCCCGCGCTGCTGCCTGTGGCCGACGGCCGCGGCCTCCTGCTGGGCACGGCGCTCTACAGCCCCTCATCGCAGATTGCGCTGCGGCTGGTCTCCCGGGAGGCCATCGATGAGGCCGGCTGGCTGGAATTGCTGGCCTCCCGGCTGCGGCGGGCCATTGCCCGCCGCAAATCCCTGCTCGGCGCGGAGACCGATGCCTGCCGGCTCTGTTTCAGCGAAGCGGATGAGTTGCCCGGCCTAGTGGCGGACAAGTACGCCAACCTGGTCATTCTTCAACTCCTCGCCAAGGGGCTGGATTCGGCCGCGGTGCGGGAGACCTGTGTGCGCGTGCTGCGCGAAGAGTTGGCTCCGTCTGTGATTCTGGAGCGGCCCGATCCGCGCATCCTCGAGCTGGAGGGATTGATCGCGCCCAGCTCCCAGCCTCTTTTTCACCATCCCAGCGACGAAGACCTGTCGCCGAAGGCCCCGGGGACTGTTGAAAGCGCCCCGGCTCAGGCCACCAGCACGCAATTCCGGCTCAACGGTCTGGTGTTCCACTTCGACGCCAACGCAGGGCAAAAGACGGGAGCCTTCCTCGACCAGCGGGCCAACTACGCCGCCGCCCAGCAGTGGGCGCGGACGCTGGAAGCCACCGGCCGGGCGCTCGACGTTTGTTGCTACCAGGGTGGCTTTGCCTTGCACCTGGCCGAGGTCTGCAGGCAGGTGACCGGCATTGACGCCTCCCGCGCCTCGCTCGAGGTGGCGGAGCGGAATCTTGAGGCCAATCGCGCCACGATGAACGCGGTGGTGGACTGGGTCGAGGGCGACGCCTTTCAGATTCTGCGCGACTGGTCAGACTCCGGCCAGACCTTCGACGCCATCGTTCTCGATCCGCCCGCCTTCGCCAGGACCCGGCGGGCCGTCGAGGGAGCGTTGCGCGGCTACAAGGAGCTGAATCTGAGAGCCCTCAAGATGCTGCGCCCCGGCGGCCTGCTGGTGACCTGTTCCTGCTCTCACCACGTGGGTTGGGCAGACCTTGAGGCTAGCCTGGCCTCGGCCGCCGCCGATGCTCCCCGGCGTGTGCGCCTGCTTGAGCGGCGAGGCGCCGCTCCCGACCATCCGGTGGTGCTGAATCTGCCGGAAACCGAATACCTGAAATGCCTGGTGCTGGAAGTCGAATAGTCAGGCCTGGGCGATGCGTTGGCTGGCGCGCGTGAGCGGCCAGAGCTGAGCCAGCCGTTGGATCCAGCTGCGCCGGACCGGGGCGCAGGCGGCCTGGTTCCCGTTCGATGGGTCCGATCGCAACTGGGCCAGCGTGTCTTTGACCAGCGCCCGCAGAGACTCGGCCTCAAAGGTACAGGAGCGCAGGTAAGCTGACACGGTGAGTCCGGCTTCGGCGGCGCGCTTGCGTAGTTGCGCACATTCTGCGTTGCTCAGCCGGATTGTGACGCTGGCGCACTTCAGATTCCGATCGGGCCCCGTCATCAGGTCGTTTGTGACCTCAGGTTCTGCATCTGCACTCGAAGCAGGGGCTGCTTGCGGGGTTGCCATTTCAGCGGCTGGGGTCCCTTCGGCAGGAAACGCCTCGTGGGTACGGAGTGTTCCCGGGTCGGGAGGCTGCGAAAGCGATCGGTCACTGGGGTCGGCTGCTCTGTAGCGCGCGTGGGCGCGCAAGGCGCGCTCGTAGCTGAGAGTTGCCACGTCGTCGGCAAGATCGTCATCGTCCCAGGCTGGCGGGCGGTCCGCCGCGGCGGACGCGGGGGCGGCCAGCGCGGCCAGCAATCCCGCAAACGTGGGGGAGGCGGGAGAGGGCGCGAGCTCTGCTGATTGCTGCATGGCTTGGAGCATATCCGCGCAAGCGCCTCAAGCGTGAGGAATTTCCCATGCTGACGGCTAAGCCGATTCCGGATGAGGAAACCCGGGGCGTCATTCCCAAAGTGAAACCGCTTCCCGAACCGCCTTGACTAGACGCCGCGAGATCGGCCGCAGAGCGCTTCGCATGCCTTGGGCTCGGGGAGCACGCGTCCAGGGAGACGCAACAGCTGGGTGACAGCCTCACTGCTCAAGGGCCGGGCGAAGAGGAAACCCTGACCGAAGCGGCAGCCTAGTTGCCGCAACAGGCGGTACTGCTCGCAGGTCTCAATGCCTTCGGCCACCACATCCATGCCCAGTACCCTGGCCAGTTCGATAATGGTGCGCACGATTTGCATTGGTTGATCCCCATCGGTCATGCGGCCCACGAAGGAGCGGTCGATCTTCAATACGTCAAAGGGAAAGGAATGCAGGTAGTTGAGCGAACTGTAGCCGGTGCCAAAGTCGTCCATCAGCAGGGAGACGCCCAGCCGGCGCAGGCTGCCCAGCACCTCCAGGGCGGTGCGCATGTTGGGAATCAAGCTGGACTCGGTCATCTCCAGGCCGAGCTGCCGGCTGGAGATGCCGGTTTGGAGCAGCAACGCCTCGACGTGGTCGGCCAGCCCCTCACGGGAGAACTGACGGGCAGAAAGGTTGACGAGCACCCGCAGGGAACTGTGCCGGGAATCCTCGCGGCACCACGTTTGAATCTGGCTGCAGGCCTCCGAGAGTCCCCAGTCGCCGATGGGCAGGATCAACCCGCTCTCCTCGGCCATGGGAATAAAGTCCATGGGCGGGATAAGCCCCCGCTCGGGATGCACCCAGCGGATCAGCGCCTCAAGGCCAACGATCTTGCGGGTGGAGAGTTCGATCTCGGGTTGGTAGTAGAGGACAAACTGGTGCTGCTCCAGGGCGCGGCGCAGATCCTGCCTGCGCGGCCAGCTCTGGGGCGCATCGGCAATGGCGACGGAGCTGCGAGCCCGCCGGCTTTTCTGCGCGGTAAAAGCCTTGCGCAGCCTGCGCAGTTCCAACTGGCTGGCCGCCATGTCAGCCAGGTTTTCGAGCATCCTGAGCTCGTCTGGAACCATTTCGCAGCGAGGCTCGCGAAAGAAGATGTTCAACAGCCCCAGGATCTTGCCGTCGAATGAGCGAACGGGAACGCTGGCAAAGAAGGGCATGTCGAGTACCTTGAGGACCAACAGTTGCCCCTCTGCTTGAGGGCGTTTGGATGAGTTCGAGACGATCACCGGACCGTCTTCCGCGAGCACTCTCTCAAAGATGGAGTCTTTCCGTGGCAGCTCGCGAACCGCCGTGCCCCAGTGGGACTTGATCCAGACGCGGCTTTCGTCGCCAAAACCGATGAAGGCCGCATCGGCCTGGAAGTACTCCGCTGCCAGCCGCGCAATCGCGTCGTAGCTGGGTTCCGGCTCGCTGTCGAGAATCCCGGTCGATACCAGCGCTGCCAGCCGAGCAGCCTCCTGCTCAGCATCGTCTCTATCGGTCTCCAACTCTGCTTTGGGCATCTTCGCTCCGGCCCGGCGATATTCCCGCCAGCGTGGTCCCAGCCGGAGACAAACAGCCCTCCGTGTGCTTCCCGGCTGTGCATGAGGGCCGAAAGCGGCCTCCCCGGACCCTCCGCGCTCGATCTTCGCGGAAGCGGCCGGCGAGATCGCCCCTAAGGACGTGCTGCTCAGGTCCTGCATCTCACTTATCGGAAAGGATTCCCCAGCCCATGAGGTTACGCCAGGGCTGTTCTCGTGAGTACCTGTCTGGCTTCCGACAGGGCACTTCTTCACCGAGTGGTCCCCGGTTTCTCCAGCGCTGTTTGCATTGTGTAGATCAGGCTTTTTAGGGGAAAGACCTACCTCGTAGCCAAAGTGCCGGTTTCCCCCTATTTGGGCGCCGCCCGGGCGCCCGCCTGCCCCGTTTCAGTCCAAAGGAACGTGAGCTCGTCGGCGTCGTCCTGGATCTGCTGGTCCACGCCCATGCCTCCGCTGTGCCCTCCCGCCAGGCTGTAGTGCAGCAGGATCGGCCGCCCGCTGGATGAGGCCGACTGCAACAGGGCCGTCATCTTGCGAGCGTGCAGCGGATCCACGCGCGTGTCGCTGTCGCCGGTGAAGAACATCACCGTCGGATAAGCCGTGCCGGGCTTCACGTTGTGGTAAGGCGAGTACTTGAGCAGGTAGAAAAACTGCTTTTCGTTCTCCGCCGAGCCGAACTCCGTCGTCCAGTAGGAGCCCACCAGGAATTTTTGGAAGCGCAACATATCCAGCAGCGGATAGGCGCACAGCACGGCTGAAAACACTTCCGGCCGCTGGGTGATCGCCGCGCCCATCAGCAGGCCGCCGTTTGACGCACCCGCGATGGCAAAGTGCTCCGGCGATGTGTACTTGCCGGCAATCAGGTACTCGGCCGCCGCGAACCAGTCGTCGAACACAGTCTGCTTCTTTTCGAACATCCCCTGCTCGTGCCAGCTCTCGCCATACTCGCCGCCGCCGCGCAGGTTGGGCAGCGCGAACCATCCACCTTGATCCAGCCACCACGCAAAGGTCGGTCTCCAGCTTGGAGTCATGCTCAGGTTGAAGCCGCCGTACCCGGTCATCAGCAAACGCTCCGTCCCGTCCCGCTTCAGCCCCTTCTTGCCGGCAATGAACATGGGAATCTGCGTCCCATCCTTCGACTTGAAAAACACCTGTTTCAGTTCATACTGGCTGGAGTCGAATGCGATCTTGGGCTGGAAAAAGACCTCGCGCTTGCCAGTCAACGTATCCAGCCGGTAGATGGTGGGCGGCACAATGAACGACTCAAAGCTGAAGAAGCCGTAGCGGTCCGTCGTCCGTCCCTCGAATCTTGAGGCCGACCCGATCCCCTCGTATTCGACCTTGCCGGCCGGCTTTCCATCCAGGGCGTAGACCGCGGTCTCAGTCTTTACGTCCTTCAACCGGTTCACGTAGATCTTTCCTCCCACAATCGACCACTCATCGATCACATCCGGTCCTTCGGGCACGATGGTCTGCCACACGTCGGGCATGATTCCGGGATCGGCCTTCAGAATCCTTCCCTTGGGCGATTTGTAGTCGGTCTTCACATACCACGCGCCCTTGGCATAGATGGCTTCAAAGCGCGAATCCAACCCCCAGACCAGCACCTCAAAGGGCGAGCCCGGCTTGGTCAGATCGCGGAAGACGATGTCCACGCGCCTGGCCGGCACGCCACGATCGATCTGAATGACCAGGTAGCGGCCATCGTCGGTCACCACCCCCGAGAAAAGGTCGTTGCCGGTAAGCAGCTCGCCGCGAAACTCCCGCCCAAACACCAGCGTGTCCCGGGAGTTGCGCGTCCCCAGCACATGCTGGTAGAGCAGCGTTCCTTCCTTGTCGTTGCGCGCGTAGTAAAGGCTGGCCCCATCCGGCGCAAAGCTGACGCCGAGGTACCGGGCCGTCGGCAACTCATCCTCGAGCGTCTTGCCCGTCTTCACGTTGAACACCTGAACGCTGGTCTCGTCCGCTCCGCCCTGCTGCACCGAATAAGCCACCAACGCACCATCGCGGGAAACATCCTCCAGGCCGACCGAGGTGTTCGGGTCCCGGCTCAGCTTGGCCGGGTCAATCAAGCGTTCGTCCTTGCCCGTCCACCCAGGCCGCACATAGATCGAAAACTGCTGTTCCCCGGCCAGCCGCTTCCTGAAGAAGTAGCTGCCTGCGCGCTCCCATGGTGTGTGCGTCTGCGAGACGCTTTCCAGGGCGTCCAGATCGTCCACCGCCTGCGCCCGGATGCGCGCCTGCTTCAGATACCGCGCCGTGTAGGCGTTCTGTGCATCGATAAAGGCCCGCGTCTCAGGGCTCCTGGCGTCTTCCAGCCATCGGTAGCTGTCGGAAATCTTGGTCCCGAAGTAGTCGTCGCTCACCGGCACAGTCTCCACGGCCGGCGGCACAGGCAAAGTGATTCCCTCGCGCCCATGGATCGTTTGCGCAACCGCGCTTGCCCCGATGATCGCCAAAAACGCTAATCCAAAAGTCCGCTGCACGCAGTGCCTCCAGCGGACAGGATACGCGAGAGATTGGGTGGTTGCACCCTTTTTTACCCGCGGATGCAGCGACTCTGAGCGCAGAGAAGCGGGAAGATCGCCAGCTGCGGCCTGCCGGCCCATCCCCATTGCGCCGCGTCTGCTTCTCACCCCTGGCCGGTGGCGCATGAGCATGTCTTCGTGGGCTGATTAGCGCTGCGGGCCTCGTCGGCGCGCAACCCGATAGAATCAACTCCAGTGGCAGGATCGCCCCCAACTCAACCTTCCCCGCCTGCGCGGTCCCGCTGGGCTCGCGGCCTCGGATTGCTGCGGCCATCGCACGCGCATTCTGCCTTTACGGCAACTGTCGTGCTCATGGTGTCCACCTTTCTGTCGCGCATCATTGGGCTTGTGCGGGTCAAGTACATCGTCTGGCTCTTCGGCCGCGGCATGGAAGCGGACGCGCTGAACGGCGCATTTGTGCTGCCGGACATGCTCTCCTACTTCCTGGTCGGCGGTGCGGCCTCCATCACCTTCGTCATCATCCTCACGCGCTATCGCGATACGGGGCGCGAGGCGCAGGGGCAGCGGTCGCTCTCAGTGATTGTGACCACCATGAGCCTGGTGTTGGGCAGCGCCATTGTGCTGGCTGAAATCTTCGCCCCCTGGTACATCCACTGGTGGTTCGACGGCTTCAATGCGGAGAAAGCGGCACTCTGCGTGCGGCTCACGCGCATTCTGCTCCCCGCACAGTTGTTCTTCTTTGCCGGCGGAGTCTTCGCTGCGGTTCTCCTGGTGCGCAAGCAGTTCAGCGTGCAAGCCGTCGCGCCGCTGATCTATGGCCTCGGCACCATCGTGGGCGGCCTGTTGCTGGTCAGGCGGATCGGCGTCTCTTCGCTGGCCATCGGCACTGTGGCGGGAGCCCTTTGCGGGCCGTTTCTCTTGAATTACGTGTTCGCCCGGCGCATGGGTACGCGCTTCCGGCCCATTCTCGACTGGCGCGATGAAGGTCTTCGCGAATGGGTGAGCCTCTCTCTTCCGCTCATCGTCGGCGTTTCGCTGGTGACTGCCGATAGCTGGATCATCGCCCATTTCGCCTCGACGACCAGCGGCGCCGTCTCGCTGATGAGCTATGCCAAACAGCTTTTCACCGCGCCCATGGCCATGCTGGCGCAGGCCGCGGGCGCGGCCTCCATGCCGTTCTTCGCCAGCCTGTGGTCCGAGCAGCGCGGCTACGAATTCGCCACCGGCGTGGCGGACTCGGTTTCGCGCGTTGCCTCGCTGGGCCTGCTGGCGGCCTCGGGCATGATTGCGCTGGCTGCGCCCCTGGTGGAGCTGCTCTTCCTGGGCGGACGCTTTTCTTCAGGCGATGCGCGGGAGTGTGCCGGCTACTTCGCCGTTTTCTCCGTCTCCATGTTTCTCTGGGCGGCCCAGGCTATCTACGCGCGCGCGTTTTACGCCGCCGGAAACACGCTCCTGCCGATGGCGGCGGGAACGGTGGTGACGCTGGTTTCGCTGCCCATCTATGCCTCGCTTTATCGCTGGTATGGAGCCATGGGGCTGGCGATCGCTTCCAATCTTGGCATCGCGCTGCAAACCGGGACCATCGCCGTGCTCCTCCACCAGCGCCGCATGGTCTCCCTGGCCAGTCTGGACTTCGCCGAGATGGGCCGCTGCCTGCTGGCCGCGCTGGCCGGTGGCGGGGCCGTCTGGACGGTCATTTGGGGGCTGGGCAACCTGCCAGGCGATCTCCTGCGTCCGCACCTGCGCGCGCAAATCCGCTGGACCGACCTGGCCGTGCTGGTAGCTGGAAGCGCGGTTTGGGTGGTCATCGCAAAATGGGTTCTGGAAAAGACCGGCTCGGCGCTGCCCAGGGTGGCCATGAAGCGGCTGGGCTTGGGATAAGCATCTTCGGCGCCGTTCCCGCTTCATTTCTTGCTATTGGTATTGTTTTCTTTTGCTTACAACGCGCTCAGTCCAATTCATTTCCAGATCATTTCCCGATCTATTGGCCTCCGGAGCGCAGCCTTGCGGCCTCATGCCGTTCGGCAAGAACCCCATCCGGAAGACACAAAAGCCCCTGCCGGTGCGGAGGCGGGGCTCTTGTGCCGGAGAAACAACCTGGAACGAAGTTAAGCCTGGAATGGTTTGGGCGTCTCCGTAATTGGCGGGGCCGGGCCTGACGCTGCGGCTGCCGTTCCCGGCTTGGCGTCCGGCTTGCGGATGTCGATGCCGCCCTTGAAGTAGGCGCCATCCTCGATGCTGATGCGGGCCGCGGCAACGTCGCCGCTCAGAGACCCCTCGGCGCGGATGTCCACGCGGTCCGTGGCAGAGACATTGCCGCGCACCTTGCCCAGGACCACGATTTCGCGCGCGCTGATGTTGGCCGAGACCTGGCCGTTGCGGCCCACTGTGACGCGGTTGCCGGGGAGGTTGACGCTGCCCTCGACCTTGCCGTCGATAAACAGTGACTCGGAGCCGTTGATCTCGCCCTTGATAAACAGGCCTTTGCCGATGGTGGCCTGCTCGCCGGTGGTAACCGGGATACGATTGGGAGGGGGTTCAAAGGCCGGAGCCGGTGGCGCCGGGCGAGAAGGTTCCGGGGTGGGGCTGGGGGCGATCGTTCCGGTTTGGGTGGGTTTCCACATAGCGCTCAAAGTATTTCCTTTTCTGTCCTGACGGGACTGGGCTGCCAAGGCAGGGGCCACTGCCGCGGGCCCAAAAAGCTGAATGGGTGGATCGCCGACCGAATTGCCCGCGGCGACCCCGTTGGCGGCCACTGATAGGATGCTAATCCTTCCTGGTCCGCCAAAACGTCGTCGTTCCGCTATTTTAGACGGAGTACGCCAGTTTGACGAAAAAGACGGGTGAACAAGGGCCGCCAGGAGCCAATTGTGACAACAATTCCCAGGTCACGCAACTTTTCGCGGAATTTTCGCAACGCCCGCTAGAATGGCGCCAGGGAGACACCAGAATGCATCGCAAAGCGAAAACCGTATTCCTGTATCTGGGATTGATCCTTGCCACGGCCAGTTCACTCCAGGCCCAGGACCGTCAGCCGGCGCAGCCCCTCGACCTGGTCATTGCCCACGGACACATCGTGGATGGAACCGGCTCGCCCTGGTATTCGGGCGACGTGGGCATTCGCAACGGCCGGATCGCCGCCATCGGCAACCTGGCCGATGCGCCCCGCAAGCGCACCATCGACGTCCAGGGCAAGGTGGTGGCGCCGGGATTCATCGATATGCTCGGCCAGTCTGAGTTGACCATCCTGGTCGATCCCCGCCTGCCCTCAAAGATCTACCAGGGCATCACCACCGAAATTACCGGCGAGGGCAACTCGGCGGCTCCGGTCAACGACGCGCTGCTCGCCGCCGACCGCGCCGGCTATGAGCATTACCACCTGGCGCCCGATTGGCGAAGTTTCCGCCAGTACTTTGCCCGCATCGAGAAGCAGGGAATGGGCATCAACCTGGCCAGCTACGTGGGCGCCACCTCGGTCCGGCGCATGGTGCTGGGCGACGCCGATGTGCAGCCCACCACGGCGCAACTCGATCAGATGAAGGCCCTGGTCCGCGATGCCATGCGCGACGGTGCGGTGGGCCTCTCGACAGCCCTGCAATATGCGCCCGCACCCTATGCGAAGACCCCGGAGCTGATCGCGCTAGCCGGCGAGGCCGCACAATTCGGCGGCATCTACGCCACCCACATACGCAGCGAGGGCGATGCGGTCCTCGAATCCATCGATGAGGCGGCGCGCATCGGACGCGAAGCTCACATTCCGGTCGAAATCTGGCACCTCAAGGCCGCGGGCAAGGCGAACTGGGGCCGCATGCCGCAGATTGTGGCCCGCATTGAGCAGGCCCGCGCCTCGGGCATTGACATCAGCGCCAACACCTACGCCTACACCGCCTGGTTCAACACCTTTTCCGCCTTTGTACCGCCGTGGGCGCACGACGGCGGCGATGCCAAACTCGTGGAACGCCTGAAAGACCCCGCTACCCGCGCCCGCATCCGCAAGGACATGCTCTCGCCGGGCAAAGACTCCGCCGGAGAGGCCTGGGATAACGAGTGGCAGGAGATTCCCGGCCCTGAAGCCATCCAGATTGCCGTGGTCGCAAACCCTGAGCTGCACGCGCTCCAGGGCAAACGGCTCTCAGAAGTGGCCGCGGAGTGGAAGGAAGACCCCATCGACGCGCTCTGCGACATAATCGTCAAAGACAACGCTTTTACCGAGGTAGCCGTCTTCGGCATGGATGAGCCGGATGTACTGCTGGCGCTCAAGCAGCCCTGGGTCTCCATCGATAACGATTCGCAGGGCACCTCGCCCGAAGGCCTGCTCGGCCAGGAGCATCCCCATCCGCGCGCTTACGGCACCTTTCCGCGCATCCTGCGCAAGTATGTCCGCGAAGAGAACCAGTTGACCCTGCCCGATGCCATCCGCAAGTTTTCCGCGCTGCCCGCCCAGCGCATGAGGCTGACCGACCGCGGCGTACTCAAGCAGGGCATGTGGGCCGATGTGGTGGTCTTCGACCCCGCAACGATTCGCGACAAAGCCACGTTCGAAAACCCCAACCGGTTCTCTGAAGGCATGGAGTATGTGCTGGTGAATGGCGTGCCGGTGATCGAGAACAGCAAAATGACCGGCGCCCTGCCGGGAAAGGTGCTGCGCGGGCCCGGCTATGTGCCGTAAATCGCAGGGAGATGGACGACGAAGCTCCGAGACCCCCCCGGCCAGATGGCCTACTCTTGACCTATGACCGATCCTGAACTGTTGGCGCGGATCGCCCGCTCTGCTGGGGAGAAAGCCGGATACAAGCAACTGGTCCGCGAACTGAGCCTTGCCGGCGGACGCGAGCGCCGCCTGCTGCTGGAGCAGTTGGCCCGGCTGACGGCCCGGGGTGCGCTGGTGAAGCTGGACCGCGAGCACTGGAGCATTCCCCGGCCTGTTGGCACGCGGGAGAATCTGGCCGCCGGGCGGCTCGATCTGCATCGCGACGGCTACGGCTTTGTACGTCCCAACCGGAGGTCCGCCGCGGCGGGAGCGCGCCAGACTTCAGGCCAGGAAGATATTTTTATCCCCCCGAACGAGATCAACGGCGCCATGCAGGGCGATGAGGTACTTGTTGAAGTCGATCCTCCCAAGGCCGACGGGCGCCGTCTGGGCCGCATCGTGCGCGTGATCGAGCGCCGCAACCCCACCGTCGTAGGCGTCTTCCACTACGCCCGCTCCGACCGCGCGCAGGGGCACTCAGTTGTGCCTTTCGACGAGCGCATGACGCAGCCCATTCTCATTCCCGCCGGTCAGGAACTGCCGGTCGCCGGCGAAGCAGCCACGCCCCACCGGGTGCTGGGCACAGAAGCCACGGCCGCAGCAGCGCACGACGACCTGGAAGGCCTGATCGTCGACGTTGAAATCAACAGTTGGCCCACGCCAACACGACCCCCGGTTGGCCGCGTCATCGAGGTGCTGGGTGATCCGGACGACTTCGGCGTGGACGTTGAGATGATGATCCGCAAGCACCAGTTGCCGCGGATCTTCCCGGAGAATGTGCTTGCCGAGGCGCGCCGCGTGGCTCATCTGGACGAGGCCGAAGCCAACAGCCGCCGCGACTTTCGCTCGCTCCCAATTGTCACCATCGACGGAGAGACGGCGCGCGACTTCGACGATGCAGTCCTGGTGACCGAACGGGCGGGCGGCGGCTACGAGTTGCAGGTGCACATTGCCGACGTGGCCGAATATGTGCGCGCCGGGACGGACATCGACCTCGAGGCGCGTTTGCGCGGAACCAGCGTCTACTTCCCCGATCGCGCCATTCCCATGCTCCCCCAGGAGCTTTCGACCGATATTTGCAGCCTGCGCCCCGACGAAGACCGGCTCGTCCTGAGCTGCATCCTGCAGCTCGATTCCACTGGCCGCATCGAGAGCTACGAGATAGTCGAGGGCGTCATTCGTTCCGCGGCGCGGATGACGTATACGGAGGTCCACGCGATTATCGAGGGCGACGCCGAGGCCCGCGCGCGCCATGCTGCGCTCGTCCCTGAGTTCGAGCGGATGCGGCAGCTCGCCGGGCTGATGAACAAGCGCCGCGAGGAGCGGGGCAGCATCGATTTTGACCTGCCCGAGCCGGTGATCGAGTTCGACGAGCGGGGCCAGATGCGAGGCGTAACCAAGTCCGAGCGCACCTGGGCCAACCGCCTGATCGAGGAGTTCATGCTGGCGGCCAACGAGTGCGTGGCCACCTGGCTTGAAGACCTTGGCGTCCCCTCGCTCTATCGCATTCATGAAAAGCCCGAACCCCGCCGCGTGGTCGAGTTTGAGGAGCTGGCCGCTGCCTTTGGCTACTCGCTGGGCCTCGGCGCTCTCCCGGTCAAGCGCATCCAGACCCGCGGCGAGCGGCGAGATGCACACGGTCGCGGGCGCAACCCCCGGCTGCACGAGATCCCCGAAGATATCCCCGTCACGCCGCGCATGTATCAGAAGCTGGCCGCCAAGATCGAGGGCAAGCCCGAGGAGCGGATTCTGAGTTATTTAATGCTGCGCTCGCTCAAGCAGGCGCGCTACTCCGAGATCAACGAGGGCCACTTTGCGCTGGCCGCGCCCACCTACACCCACTTCACCTCGCCCATCCGCCGCTATCCTGACCTTATCGTGCATCGCATCGCCAAGGCCTTGCTCAGGGCCGGAGTGCGCGGCAGGGGCGAAGTTGCGCCGGGCCGGCACAGTTCGCCGTGGACGCATCCCAACGAAGGCTTGCCGAGGGAGATCGGGGTGCCCCACCCTCGCCGCGTCTCTGTTCTTGCGGCTAGGGTGGGTGGGATCAGCCCAGGCGAACCGCCAATTCCAGAAGCTGAGTTAGCCCAAATCGCCGAGGAGACCAGCCTGACCGAGCGCCGCGCCGCCGAGGCCGAGCGCGAACTGGTGGAGTGGAAGAAGGTGCGCTTCATGCAGGACCGGGTGGGCGAGGAGTTTGCCGCGCTGGTGCTGAACCCTGCAAAATTCGGCCTCTTTGTCGAGTTGACCGACCTGTTCGTCGAAGGGCTGGTGCCCATCGATACGCTGCGCGACGACCGCTACACCTGGCGCGAAAACACGCACGAGATCATCGGCGAGCGCACCGGCCGCCGCTTCCGGGCCGGTGACAGGGTGCAGGTGATTCTGGATCGCATCCTGGCCCAGGAACGCAAGCTGCAGTTTTCGATTGTGGAAGAGGGTCTCATCCTCACCGGCAGGAAGGCCGCCAATGCTCCGTCAAAGGCGAAGAAAACCAGGCACAAAGAGGCGTCGCCGCAGCCATCAAAGGGAAAGAAGCGGTTCGGCAAAAAGTGCAAGCGGCGCTGAGGCCTCCCGGCCCGCGGCGCCACACGCGGCCAAATGCTGCTGACCTAGGCGCCAGCCTGCTTTTCAGCAAGGTTGCCGATAAACGGCAGCTTGTAGCGCTCCCCTTTGAGAGCCTTGAGCAGGACAATCAACCATGCCACAAAAAGGATCAGCATGCCAATCAAGAAGATTATCTGCCCGAGGATGGGAATGACATTGATAAAGCTGATCGCGAAGGCGGCAATGCCCAGGAAGATGGACTGCCAGGAGTGGAAGCGTATGTAGGAACTCTTGTTGTAGGGCTCGACGATCAGGAAGATGATCGCCGGGATGATCGTGACGTAGGCCAGTGCGCCGGCGGCATTGTCGCTAAGGCCGCTTTGCGGAGTTTCTTCAGGCATGGGACCTCCTTCGGGGTCGAGAATGGTGCGGAACCGGGTGCTCCACGCTCCAGCCGGGGTGTGCGAAGAGAGGGAATTCCCGGCAAGGTTGCGCAAAATGGGCGTGAAGTTGAGACAAGTTAAGAGAAACCCGGCAGCGCTGAATTGTCAAGCGGGATTTCCGGGAAAAGACGCGGATTGTTGCCTGCGCCAGGGAAAAGGCGTGGCAACAAAGGAAAGCGGTGGTAGAGAGGAACGGCCTCTATGCGGAGGCCGTTCACTGCATTCCAATGGCCAGGGGCTGGTTAATTGTTGGCCTGCTTCTCGGAAAGCGCGCCGAGAATCGGCAGCTTGAAAATCTTGCCGTTTACGGCCTTGAGCACCACGATGATCCAGAGGATAAACATGCCCAGATCGACCAGCAGGATGAGCGGCCAAATGAAAAGGCCGAAGAAGGGAATTCTGCCAAGGATCCCAAGAACGATAAGCGCTGCGATCCACGCGATGCTCAGAAAGATGGACTGCCAGGAGTGGAAGCGCACATAGAAACTCTTGTTGTAAGGCGGGAGGACCAGGAAAACGATCGCCGGAACGATGGTCATGTAGGCGAGTGCGCCGGCGGCATTGTCAGAAAGACCAGACGGAGAGGTTTCAGACACGATAGCTCCTTTGGGTTGAAACTAGACTGCGGGACCGAGTGCTTCACGCTCAAGCCTGACTGAGCAACCGAGAATGATTCAGTCCGCGGTAGGAGCGTTGACCTGGATAACCTCAAGGAAATCTTTGATTGGGTCGCTTGTCAAGGGTAATCGTCTTGAGGGTGTACGGATTGTTACTGGGTAGGCGCTGCCTTTTGGCTGAGCGGCTTTCAAACGAGGATTTGTTTTCCGATCCATGACCGCAAACGCAAGTCCAGACGGCTCAGCCGGCCTGGGGCTGATGATCCCCGGAAGGCTCGCGTCTTTCCAGCAGTTGCGGGTCGTTGTTGCGGACGTTCCCGACCCGGTCGCTGACCGTCCAGCAAACCATCTTCTCTGCCGGAAACGGGCGGAGCAGGTCCACAGGCAGCCTCGCCGGGTCGCCCGGATCGAGCCAGCGCGGGTAATCACACGGCTCCAGAATCGCCGGCATCCGGTTGTGAATGGGCTCCATCAGTTCATTGGGATCGGTGGTCAGGATGGTAAAGGTCTCGAGCGCCACGCCTTCTTTTGGCTGCCAGCGCTCCCACAGGCCGGCGAAGGCGTATGGCTCGCCGCTCTTGAGGGCAATCGCATAGGGCTGTTTCTTCTTGGCGTCCAGGCGCTGCCACTCGTAGAAGGCATTGGCGGGCACCAGGCAGCGTCGCTTCTTCAACGCCTCGCGGTAGGCGGGCTTCGTGGCTGCTTCCTCCGCGCGGGCGTTGATCGTGCTGTAGGTGAACTTCGCGTCCCTGGCCCAGAAAGGCACCAGCCCCCAGCGCAGCAGGGCGAACTCCCGGTTGCCGGAGTCGCGGTTCAACCGCACCACGGGCTGCACGCTCTTGGGCGCCACGTTGTAGCTGGGCGCAAACCACGGCATGTCCTCCAATTCCACGCCAAACCAGTCGGCGAGAACCTCCTCCGTAGATCGACGGGCGAATCGGCCGCACATACTCCCACAGGATAGCTTGTTCCGGGCAGAGGACCGCAACCGGCGGGAACTGAAACGCGCTTCATCCCATACAATGGGTCTTGGGAGCTTGAATGATGGCACACATGGTGTTTTGTACGCGCAACAAGAAGGAGATGGAGGGTCTGGACGAGCCGCCCTTCGACTCGGAGTTCGGTCAAAAGATATACAAAAACGTCTCCAAGGCAGCCTGGGCCGAGTGGGTGGACCGGCAGAAGATGCTGCTCAACGAGTACCGGCTCCAGCCCTGGACCCCGGCGGCGCAGCAGTTCCTCGTCGAGCAGATGGAAGAGTTCTTCTTTGGCACGGGCTCAGCCCTGCCCTCGGATTACGTCCCGCCCTCGCACTGACAGCAATCCTCGACCGCCAAAAGTCTGCGAAAGGGCCGGCGCATCGCGGCGCAGCGGCCTGGCGTCCAATGTTGCTGATAGAATGGAAGTTGCCGCACTGCGCGGCGATTCGCCCTCTTGGCGCCCCCAACCCTATGGCCTCCAGGGCCGAACCAAAAGAAGGAAAAGCTCCCCTGTGACCCAGACGATACGCAATATCGCCATCATTGCCCATGTGGACCATGGAAAAACAACTCTCGTGGATGCCATGCTGCGGCAGTCGGGGACTTTCCGCGCCAACGAGCAGGTGGCCGACCGGGTGATGGATTCGAACGAGCTGGAGCGGGAGCGCGGCATCACCATTCTGGCCAAGAACACGGCCATCAATTTCGCCGGCGGCAAGATCAATATCGTGGATACGCCGGGCCACGCCGACTTTGGCGGCGAGGTGGAGCGCGCGTTGGAAATGGTCGACGGCGTGATGCTCCTTGTCGACGCGGCCGAGGGCCCGCTCCCCCAGACCCGCTACGTGCTGGCCAAGGCGCTCGAGGCCAAGCTGCTGCCCATAGTGGTCATTAACAAAGTTGACCGCCCCGATGCCCGCCCCCAGGAAGTATTGAACGAAATCTACGACCTTTTCATCGATCTCGATGCGGACGAATCGCAACTGGATTTTCCGGTGCTCTACACGGTTGCCAAGGCGGGCACGGCGACCCTCGATCCGGCCACGCCCGGCGTGGACCTGCAGCCGCTGTTTGAGACCATCGTCTCCACCATTCCCGCAGCCACCGGCGACCCCGACGGCACCTTGCAGATTCTGGTCACCAATCTCGATTACTCCGAATACTTTGGCCGCATCGCCATCTGCCGCGTCTTCCAGGGCACCCTGCACGCCGGCGACGATGTAACCATCTCCAAGCGCGACGGCAGCCTGCAAAAGACGCGCATCACCAAGCTCTTCACCTTCTCCGGCCTCAAGCGCACCGAGATCTCCGAGACCACCATGGGCGACATTGTCGCCGTTGCCGGCGTCGAGGGCATCACCATCGGCGAAACCATCACCAGCGTCGAGAACCCGTCGCCGCTGCCGCTGATAGTCATCGACGAACCGACCATCGCCATCCAGTTCAGCGTCAACAACTCGCCCTTTGCCGGACGCGAAGGCCAGTACGTGACGAGTCGCAACCTGCGCGAGCGCCTGGAAAAAGAGTTGCTGACCAACGTCAGCATTCGCGTGGAAGACACCGGTTCGCCGGACAGCTTCAAGGTGCTCGGCCGCGGCGAGTTGCAACTGGCTATTTTGATTGAAATGATGCGCCGCGAAAGCTTCGAGCTGATGGCCGGCCGCCCGGAGATCGTCACCAAGGTGGTGGACGGCGTGCGCATGGAGCCCGTCGAGCATCTGACCATCGACGTGCCCGAGCAGCACACCGGCACGGTGATTGAAAAGCTGGGGCCGCGCAAGGGCGANNCAAGATGCACAATCACGGCTCGGGCCGTGTGCGCCTGGAGTTTCGCGTGCCCAGTCGCGGCCTCATCGGCCTGCGCAGCGAGATGCTCACCGAGACCCGCGGCACCATCGTGATGAATGCGCTGTTCGATGGTTACATCCCCTACCAGGGCGAGATACCGCAGCGGCCCACCGGCGCGCTGATTGCCGACCGCCTGGGACTGACCACCACCTATTCCTTGAACGGCTTGCAGGAGCGGGGCATTCTCTTCGTGGGACCGGGCGTTGAAGTCTACGAAGGCATGATCGTCGGCGAGCACTCGCGCGACAACGACCTCGACGTGAACGTGGTGCGCGAAAAGAAGATGACCAACATGCGGGCTTCGAGCGCGGATGAAGCCATCCGGCTGGTACCCGTCAAGGCTCTCAATCTGGAGCAGGCCATCGAGTTCATCGCGGAAGACGAAATGGTCGAGGTCACGCCCAAGTCGCTGCGCCTGCGCAAGAAGATTCTGCAGCAAAACCGCCGGCCCAAGCGTTGGGAAAAGGGCCAGCAAGCCGGCTGAAACCGGCCATGTCTTCTTTTCCGAAAAGGCTGGAGCCGCTGCTTGCCTTTGCGGATAATGTCTACAACGATTGACGCAAAGCTGGGTACTCCACCCTCGCTCCGCCGCGGCGGACCGCGGCGGATTTTTGCGGCTAGAGTTAATACTGTTCACTTAATGAA
>PLGM01000407.1 GCA_003139795.1 Acidobacteriaceae bacterium
CCTTTCGGTTTATCTCCATCTAACGGGCGCGCACCTCGATGAAAAGCCCCTTGGCGCGCGCCAATTCGATTCCTTTCGGACTGAGAATCCTTGCTTCGGCCCAGTGTTTGCGGCCTTCGTTGTGGGTGACGCGGCCCTCGATGCGGAGGGGCGCGCCGGAAGGAACGGGCCGCACGTATTCGACCTCCATGTGGCGGGTCATGGCTGTGAAACCGCGGGCGCGGACGGACTTGCTCATGATCTCGTCCAACAGCGTGGCGATGATGCCGCCGTGCAGGTATCCAGGATGGCCTTCAAAAGTATCCGGAACCACCGGCAGACAGACCACTGAACCGTCCGCGGCGAGCAGGAACTCGAGTTGCAGCCCGGAGGGGTTGGCCCGGCCGCAGCCGAAGCAGCGGTTAGCCCCCTGCAGTCTCGTATCTCCTTGAAAATACAAAGGATGTTCCATAAGACCTAGTTTATCATGCAGTTATCGGGAGTGGTAACAGTGGCACCCGTAGACACCCGTGGAAGCCTTGTACAGGATATGCGACGTTTTCTGGACAGAGTAAAGGCTCCGCAGCAGAACAAACGCAGCGCCTGCTCAATTGCGGCTTTGCCTGTGGATTGTGTTCTCCTTATATTCGCCTATTCTCCTTATATTCGCCTATATTGATACGCCAAAAACGTAAAAAACTCGGGATTTGGTCTGAAATGCTCATCCCTGGGGATGCGGTTCGCACTAAGAATGGCCAAAGAGGAACACATGCGTCCCCGTTCAACTTGAATGTGTACGTGGTGAAAGTGCTCATCTAATGGAGGCTTCGAATGAGGCAGGCAGCAGTCGGTCTTCGATTTGCATCGGCATGGAGCAGCGTAATGCTCCTGGCAACCCTGATTCTCTTACCGGGCCTTGCTACTCAGGCCCAGGAATTCCGCGCTGTTCTAACCGGTCAGGCGACCGATACTTCGGGTGCTGTGATCAAGAATGTTACCGTGACGGCTGTCGACAATGCGTCCGGCACATCCTATACGGGCAAGACAACTGCTCAAGGGGTCTACTACATTCCCTATGTACTTCCCGGGACCTACACGGTTACCGCCAAGGCGAGCGGATTCAAGACGACGATTCAAGATAACGTCCTCCTGACGGCATCGCAGTCTTACGCTCAGAACTTCAAGCTGGATGTGGGATCCGTCGCCGAAACGGTGGAGGTAACTGCCGCTCCACCGGAGGTTGATACCGCCAGCGGCTCCGGCGGCACCGTGATCGATGCGCGCCAGCTTGAGGGCGTGCCATTGAATGGCGCGCAGGTGTACATGCTGCTCGGCACCACTCCTGGAAGCCAGTTCACGCAGACGTCGTTCGGCACCGGCGGCTACTCTGGAACCCGCGGCTGGGACGTAACGAACGCCTACACCTTGGGCGGCGGCGTCGTGGGTAACAACCAATTCACCTTGAACGGCACCAACATCACTCAGCAGACGGCTGCGCAGAACGGCGCCGGCTCCTGGATCGTGTCTCCGAACATCGATGCCATCCAGGAAACGAACGTCATGACGACGAGCTACGATGCCCGTTACGGCCGTACGAGCGGCGGCACCGTCAACATGGTGACAAAGAATGGCACCAATCAATTTCACGGTATGGCGGATGAGGCGTACGAAGGCGCGCTCATGAACGCCAATAACTACGAGAACAACCTCACCGGTACGCATCGAGGCGGCTGGGTTCAGAATCAGTTCCACATCACAGCGGGCGGCCCGGTCAAGCGGAACCGGCTGTTCTTTTTCTTTGGGTTTGAAGGATATCGCGAATCGCTGGCCGCTCAGGTTCTGGAACATGTTGCTCCGGCGTATGAGCGGCCGGGGTACAACGGGAACCCAGGCGTTGATTTCAGCCTGATTCAGACAATGGATCCGGCAGAGTATCCAAACGGAGTACCCATCTATGAGCCCGGGACGGCGTACTGCTTGACCGGCGGCCCGGCAACCGGTTGCGGTGGCAACAGTCTCGCGCAGGTGCAGTTTCCGGGCAACGCGATTCCTGGCCCGCAAATAAACCCCATTGGCGCGGCGCTGCTGCAATACGTTCCGTTGCCGAACATCGCCAGCGCGCAAAACCTGGCGGGCGGAAACAACTATACGGCCAGCACGCCCGACATATACGACTATAACCAGCCGATGATCCGCGTGGACTACAACCTGAACCAATCGACCAAGATGTACAGCTACTACGAGTGGCAGAAAGGCACCGAGAACCGCAATCAGAATGGCTTCACCGGCGTGGCGGCGAAAGGCAATATCAATTGGATGAGGGAGAACTGGGTTGGCACGCAGGACTTTACCCACGTCTTCTCGCCCACCCTGTTGGGAGACTTCAAGGCCTCGTTCACGCGCTTCGCTACAAACACCCCGGATGGCAACCTGGCCGCCGCGGTCGATCCGGCCAGCGTCGGGCTGACCATGCCCTTGCCGGATACGACCACCCTGAAGGATCTTCCTGAAATCAATGTGAACGGACTACCCGGCATTATCGGCAACACGCCGGGCTCCGACGTCAGCAACAGCATCGGCTTCGATACGGACTTCACGAAGACGTGGGGTTCGCACAACATTCACATTGGCGGCATGGTCTACGAATTCCAATACAACAATTTCGGCGACCTCGGAAACGGCAGCGGCAACTTCGGGTTCTCGTCTCAATTTACGCAGTATGACCCGCAAAACGGCAACTGCTACCAGGCGACGCCGAACCCAGTTAACCCCTGCAACTCCAATCAAAACAATGGCTTGGGCATAGCTTCACTCCTGCTCGGCTATCCAACCGGCGGCGGTATTAGCTGGAACTTAACACAGGCTATAGGACAGCCGGTGTACGCCATTTATGCACAGGACGACTGGCGGGTGACTCCTCACCTGACGCTGAACCTCGGTTTGCGCTGGGACGTGGAGCGCGGATTGCGCAGCCGTCAAAACCTGTTGGATCGTGGCCTGTGTCTCACATGCGTGAGCCCGATTAACAGCGATCCAAATTACGCGGCGAATATCGCCAACGGGGCCAACCAGACCGCGTGGGCTGCGGCCGGTATTCCAACTCCCGGCACGGTGTACGGCGGGCTTGAATTCGCCGGCTATAACGGCCAGCCACGCAGCGCGTACAACTTGGACTGGACGGATATCGGTCCGCGCATTGGATTTGCTTACGCCCTGGATCCCAAGACGGTAATACGTGGCGGATGGGGGCTCATGTACTCCTACGGGCTGGAAGGCGGCAATGCCAGCGGCGCGAGTGCGAACACGCCCTACATCTCCAGTTTGGACAACGTTAATCCAACCAACTACTTCCAAGGTGGCAGTCCTTTCTCGAACGTCTCTAACGTCTTGAACAAGCCGCCGGGCGATTCGATTGGGCTGCTGACCGACGTGGGCGAAGGCATTGGCCAGGAAGATTTCCCGGATCGCAAGATTCCGAGGGAAAAGATCTTCTCATTCGGACTGCAGCATGAGTTTCCAGGTGCGGTGGTGCTGGATGCACGGTATGCAGCGAATTACACCAGCAAGCTGCGTATCGGTCTGTGGCTCAACGGTGTCATGACCTTGGCGGAGGAGAACGCTGCGATTGCCAATCCAGCGATCTGGGACCAGCAGGTGCCGAATCCCTACTACCAGGTGGCCTCCATGGTGGGAAACGGCTGCGGCCAAGGCAAGACAGTGCAGGCGATCGACCTGTTGTTGCCGCTTTCCCAGTACTGCAATGCGGGCGGTAACTCCGTTACCGGCCAACCCAATTTCCCGATGGGACACAACTGGTACAACGGTATGGAAGTCAAGCTCACCAAACGTATGCAGGGAGGCGCGACTCAGGGCCTCACCTTCCAGGTTAGCTATACCTGGTCGAAGACAATCAACGGCGACGGTTACCTGAATGGCTGGCCGTATCAGGACCCGCGGCAGATTCACTATCTGGCGGGTTCGGACCGCACCAATGTGGCGGGTATAACCACCGTCTATGATTTGCCCTTCGGCAAGGGAGGCATGCGGTTCAACAACCCGAACCCAATCGTGGGCGCGTTCATCAACAACTGGAGGCTGAGTTCCGTGATTGCCGCGCAGAGTGGACAGCCGGTCGGAATTAACCAAGGCTACCAGTACCATTGCGACCATAGCTACCGTCCGGACAACGGGACCTCGGTTCGCGAAGGACACTGGTTCTATGCCAATAAGTCCTGCTGGTCGGGCAACACGCAGTGGGAGTTGATGAGTTTGAACGGCGAAACGGATGTAGTGCGCACTCCAACCATCACGAACGTCGACTTGTCCCTGGTGAAGCAGGTACCGATCCGGGATTGGGCGAACTTCTCTCTCCGTCTCGATGCCTTCAACGCTTTCAACTCCGTGCTGTTCGGCGGGCCGGACAACAACCCCGGAGATGCGAATGCAACCTTTACACAGGGTGCAGGCTGGAGCGGCTTCGGTACTGTTGGACCATACCAGCAGAACTTCCCTAGAATACTTCAGGTCTCAGGCAAAATTACATTCTGACCCACTGAGTGTCGCCGGCTCTTGCGCCCATGTTCATGCGCGCAGGAGCCGGCGCCGTATGGCTGGAGCTTTGTGCTGGAAGGGAGTGAGAACGCTTAACAGAAGACAATCCATAGGGGGTCTAACCGCAGCAACCTGTTGCGCATCTGTAGCATTTGCGAGGTCCTTCAGCATGAAAGGTCTGTCCGCCACTTTGAAGGCGAAACTATCGATGATGCAATTACAACCTGGGCGCCAGGGAGAGAAATAATGTTGAAAAGGATGGCCAAGCAAAGTGTGTTTCTGTGTGGACTATGCGTCCTTGGTGTGGCAGCTAGCGGCAGCAGTGGTTCTGCCGCACCTTCCGCATCCCCCAGCTATTCCCAACAGGCAACGTACGGTGTCCAAACGCTGCAACAATGGTACTCACAAAGTTCGGGCCTCTATGCAGCGCCATCAGGCTGGTGGAATGCCGCCAACGCAACTACGGTGCTCGTAAACTACTCCAGAGCCACCGGCAGCACAGAATATCTATCTGCAATAGCCATCACATTCAATAATGCAAACAAGGCAAATGGCACTACGAGCTTCATCAACACATTCGACGATGACGAAGGCTGGTGGGCGCTGGCGTGGATTGACGCCTACGACCTGACCGGCACTCAGGCCTACCTGGCGATGGCCGAGACGATATTCGCGGACATCGCCACCGAATGGGATACGGACACATGCGGCGGAGGCGTATGGTGGCAAAAGCCCAACAATTACAAGAACGCCATCGCGAACGAACTTTTTCTTACCGTCGCTGCTTCACTGGCAAACAGGACCACCGGAAGCACATCGGCGGCCTACCTGGCGTGGGCGCAAAAAGAGTGGACATGGTTCAAGGCTTCCGGCATGATCAACTCGCACAATCTGATCAATGACGGGTTGACTTCGACACACCCAAACGCCTGCACAAACAATGGCGAAACGACATGGACATATAACCAGGGGGTCATTCTGGGAGGGTTGGTGGAACTCTACAAAGCCGATCAGGACCCAACGCTATTGCCCCAAGCGGAGGCAATTGCCAACGCGGCAATCGTTAACCTGACAGCGCACGGCATTCTTGTAGAGTCGTCTATTTCCGGAAGCGACGCGCCGCAGTTCAAAGGCATTTTTGTCCGCAATTTAGTGCCCCTATATAACGCCGTTCCCAATGCCCAGTACAAGACGTTCGTCGATGCGAATGCCAACAGCATCTGGGCAAACGATCAAGGACGCAATTATGAGTTCGGAGCTTTGTGGCAAGGGCCATTCGATTCAGCCGACGCCATTCGTCAATCGTCTGCTCTGGATGCGCTGGTTGCGGCAATGGAGCTTCAATAACACGAACAGGAATTCTTCAATGCACTATGCATTCGGGGGAGTTACAATGCGAACATTTTGCACGACTTCGATCGCGGTCTCGCTGCTCGTCCTGACCCTGCCTTGGGCGGTTCAGGCGCAAACCACGGAAAAGCCCGACCTCAGCAAGCAGCCGACCCTCTATGTGGTTGGATACGCGCACCTCGACACGGAATGGCGCTGGGAGTATCCGCAGGTTATCGACGAATACATTCGCAAGACCATGGAGGATAACTTCAAATTGTTCGAAAAGTATCCTCACTATACGTTCAATTTCAGCGGGTCCAACCGCTACCGCTTTATGAAGGAGTATTTCCCGGCCGATTTTGCGAAAGTGAAGAAGTATGTAGACGAAGGGCGGTGGTACCCCGCGGGTTCTTCGGTGGAAGAGGGTGACGTGAACGCGCCCAGCGCGGAAGCCATCATCCGTCAAATTCTGTACGGGAATAATTGGTTTCGCAAAGAGTTTGGCAAAGCCAGTGCAGAATACATGTTGCCGGACTGCTTCGGATTTCCTGCCTCCCTGCCAACCATTCTGGCGCACTCCGGCGTAAAGGGCTTCTCAACGCAGAAATTGACGTGGGGATCTTCGGCCTCAGCGGGAGGCTGGCAATCGCTGGAGAAAACGCCGGAAGGAACCCCGTTCAATGTGGGCATCTGGGTTGGACCCGATGGCGAAAGCGTCCTCGCGGGCCTCAATCCCGGTAGCTATAGCGGGGGCATCGAGACCGATCTCAGCAAGCCGCTGCCTGTGGAACCGAGCAATCCGGCGGTTGCGGATCTGGAAAAGAAGATCGGTGCGTTGCAGCGGAAACTGCAGCAGGCCCGGCAGAGCGGTCAGCCATTCGATCAGAAGGACGTTGAGGAGTTTCTCAGCCTGCGCAGCGAGCAGGGTGCTCTTGTCAGGGGACAGCGGGATCGCGATCATCAACGATATCAAGGCGATTGGGCTGCACGCGTCGTTGAGAACGGCAAAGTCAGCGGCGTGTTCACGGACTATCACTACTACGGCACGGGCGATATCGGCGGTGCTCCAGATGAAGAATCGGTGAAACGGCTGGAAGCCATTGTCACGAAGGGTAGTGTCAGCCTGCCCCCACAGGGAGGGCTCTTCGCGTCCGGCCGACCGCATTCCGAGGGGCCCGCGGTGAAGGTAGGCGATGGTCCGGTTCATGTGATTTCCGCGACCGCCGACCAGATGTTCCTCGATATCACGTCCGCAGAGGCCGCTGGGCTTCCGCGTTACACCGGTGAAATGGAGTTGACGAATCACTCCGCCGGATCGCTGACCTCGCAGGCTTACGTGAAGCGTTGGATTCGGCAGGAGGAACTACTGGCCGATGCGGCGGAGAAGACGTCGATTGCCGCGGAGTGGCTGGGTGCTCGGCCATATCCGCTGCGGCGGCTGAACGATGCCTGGACGCTTGCGATGGGCGCGCATTTTCACGACCTTGCGGCTGGAACCGCTACTCCCAGGTCGTACGAGTTCGCATGGAACGACGACGTGATCGCAATGAATCAGTTTGCGGGCGTGCTGACGAACGCCATCGAGGGCGTTGCGGCGACACTGAACACCGAGACCAAAGGGGCGCCCCTGGTTGTTTTCAACCCGCTCAATATCGCACGCGAAGATATTGTGGAAGCCAGCGTCGACTTCCAAGGCGGACCGCCTAAGGCAGTGCGCGTAAGTGCTCCGGACGGAAAGGACGTTCCGGCGCAGATTTCGAGTGGCAAAGTGATCTTCGTGGCCAGCGTGCCATCGGTCGGCTATGTGGTCTACGATGTCCAACGCGCCGTCGGGGTGGCTGATTCCGCGTCGTCCCTGCAGGTATCGAAGGAGGGACTGGAGAACGAGTATTACCGCGTCAGACTGAATCAGGACGGAGATGTTGCAAGCATCTTCGATAAGAAGAACGGCAGAGAATTGCTTTCGGCTCCCGCGCGCCTCGCCATCTCCTACGATAATCCCGCGCAGTGGCCGGCCTGGAATATGGATTGGGAGCAGGAGCAAGCTGCGCCGAAGGCGTTGGTCGCAGGCCCGGCGCAGGTTCGAGTTATCGAGGACGGCCCGGTCCGTGTGGCGATAGAAGTTTCACGAGAAACCGCGGGCTCGCGGTTTGTTCAGACCATCAGTCTATCGGCGGGCGACGCAGGAAAGCGCGTCGAGTTTGGAAACGCGATTGATTGGAACACTCGGGAGTCGAATCTAAAGGCGACCTTTCCGCTGACAGCCTCGAACGATATGGCCACCTATAACTGGGACATTGGCACAATCGAACGGCCCACGGCAGAGCCGAAGAAATTCGAAGTGCCGTCGCATCAGTGGGTCGACCTGACTGACATGAGCGGGGAGTTCGGAGCGACGATCCTGACTGACTGCAAGAATGGATCGGACAAGCCGAACGACCACACCATTCGCCTGACACTGATCCGGACCCCAGGCACGGCCGGAGGCTATGCGGACCAGGGTACGCAGGATATTGGACATCACGAGTTCGTTTACGGCATTGCTGGGCACGCTGCCGGCTGGCGTGAAGCGCAAACCGACTGGCAGGCGCAGCGATTGAACGCTCCGCTCATCGCCTTTGAAACATCGAAGCACGAAGGCGCACAGGGCCGGATCTTCTCCTTGCTTAAAGTCAACAACCCTCGGATACGGATTCTGGCGGTAAAGAAAGCGGAACAAGGGGACGAAATCATCGTGCGTCTCGTGGAACTGGATGGCAAACCCCAATCCGGTGTCCGAGTCTCCTTCGCTGGTGCGATTACCGATGCGAGCGAAGTAAACGGGCAGGAACAGCCGCTTGGACCGGCGACCGTGACCGGCGGCGCGCTAGTGGCGTCGTTCGGCGCCTACCAGCCGCGCACGTTCGCGGTCCGGTTGACCGCACCTGCCGCCAAGGCTGTGGGCGTGCGCTCTATTCCAGTGGAACTCTCCTATGACCTCGCGACAGCCAGCAACGACGGTGATAGCTCGACAGACGGTTTTGACGGCAAGGGCAATGCGCTGCCGGCAGAGATGCTGCCCGCACAAATCGTGTTCAACGACGTCCGGTTCCAGCTGGCTTCGGCCAAGACCGGCGCGCCCAACGCGGTTGTGGCGAGGGGGCAGGCCATCGACCTGCCATCGGGCCACTACAATCGCGTCTACATGCTGGCGGCGTCGTCGGATGGCGACCAGAGGGCGGCATTTGAAGTTGGCGGCAAAAAAGTCGACCTGAATATTCAAGACTGGGGCGGATTCGTCGGCCAGTGGGACGACCGGCAGTGGAGTTCATCAGACACCTCGCATGAAAACTATGGCGAGATGACGGGGCTGAAGCCCGGCTATATCAAGCGTGCGGACCTGGCATGGTATTGCAGCCATCACCACAACGCGTCGGGGCAGAATGTAGCCTACGCCTATTCGTATCTGTTTGGGTATGCGATTGACCTGCCGCCCGCGGCGAAGACCATAAGGTTGCCGAACAACGACAGGATTCGCATTCTGGCAATCTCGTTGGCCGATGAGAATCCGGAAGTGAGGCCGGCACGTCCGCTTTATGACGTGCTTCCCTCGCCCAATGCCGGCCCCAGTGACTTTACGCTGTCTGCGTCGCCGGAAGGGATATCGGTTCCCCAGGGAAGGACCGCCGCTACCAGAATCATCGTCATGCCGAGGGGCAGTTTCGATGGCAAGGTCAATCTCGCCGCGTCGGGACTTCCGGCAGGCGTGACCGCCGCATTCAGCCCTGCCAGCACCACCGGAACCAGCACCATGACGCTCACCACAAGCAAGTCGACGCCCCCGGCAACCACCGCTGTCACCGTTACCGGCGTATCGGGCAGTTTGTCGCACACGTTCACAACTGGCGTGGCGATTACTCCGATTCTCGCCGGTACCGTGGCGGTCGATCTATCTTCGGCCTATAACATCACGGGCATTTATAGCGACGGCTCGAAATTTGCGCCCTCCGCGGGTCTCGACCACGGCGGTTACGCTTTTTCCGAACAACTGCTTGGTCCCGAGCAGGTAGGGGACGGCGTGGTCTTTCGCCTCGGACCTGCCAATGCGCCTGATGCGGTCACGGGCGGGACAGTGGCGCTCCCGGCCGGCACATTTGCCAGTCTCAAGATCCTCGCTGTGGGCGTCGAAGGCAATCAGGAACAGCAGATCTTCACCGTCAACTATACCGACGGCACATCGTCTTCATTCACACAGAGTCTCTCCGACTGGGCCGAGCGCGGACGTTTTAAAGGCGAGTCAGTGGCCGCAGAAATGCCCTATCGCCTCACGGCGGAGGGCTCAAAGGACGCCAACGCATTCTATGCCCACGCCTATTCCTTCGCTCTCGACAGCAACAAGTTTGCGAGCAGCGTCAACCTGCCGGGCAATGCGAATGTTCTGGTGCTCGCCGCGACTCTCGCGCCATCGGTGAAGTGAACGTTCTTGATGCGCTCCTGCAACACGGTGTGGTGGGCGCATTGCTGCGAAGTGGCTTCTTCTGCTACCGGGCACCCGGCGACCAGATTTTGGCCGCTGGGGAAGATGGAAAGGCCACCTTTCATCGCCCTCGGCAACCTGGTCCAGAGCGGTTGCTCTCCAAGGAGCGCGTCTTCTCTTTACCGTCCGCTTCCTGATACGGAGGAACAGTTTTCATGATCACTACGTGTCCATCGGCCAGATGCCTGGCCATCGTTCTGCTGTTTGGATGTTCCCTGGTTCCCTGGTCGCGGGCCCAACGCGTGCCCACTTCCGGCAAACGGCCTGTCGATTACGCAAACGGACTGGTCGGCACTGCGCCGCTCGACGATCAGAAGTTGATCGGCAACGCGCCGCCGCCGGGCGAACAGCTTTATTCCGGCTTCACATCGCCAGGAGCGGTGCTGCCTCACAGTTCAACAGAACTGGCGCCCATCAATGCAAATCTGGACTTGAACTATCCCGCCGGAGTCAGAGCGCCTTACTTTTATCCGAACCGAACGATAGTAGGCTTTTCAAGCGGAGCCGAAGACGGTCCGACTGTGATGCCGGTGGTTGGCGACTGGACGGTTCCCCCAGAACGCAGCGCCTCTGTCTACGACAAGGCCCGGGAAAAGTCCTCGCCGGGATATTACAGCGTCTATCTCGATGACTTCAGAACCAAAGTCGAAATGACCGCGACCACCTGGACCGGGATTTACCGCTTCACGTTTCCTCACGCAGAAAATACGCACCTTCTGCTCGACCTAGGCCGGTCTGGAGGAGACATCGAAATCGTGAGCGACCATACCGTGCGCGGAAAGTCTCGCAACGGCACTTTCTTTGTAGCGGAATTTTCCCGGCCGTTCACGGCATTCGGCACATTCAAGGAGACTCCGCCCACACGTCCAGACGGGGGCCAGTCGCTGCTCGGAGACAACGA
Source organism: Acidobacteriaceae bacterium (assembly GCA_003139795.1). GTDB lineage: Bacteria > Acidobacteriota > Terriglobia > Terriglobales > Acidobacteriaceae > Telmatobacter. The sequence continues at coordinate 11,280 of PLGM01000407.1, forward strand.
TGTAGAGCCGGGAGTGCGCACCATCTCCGGGAACTTTGCCGGAGCATATCTGCGGTTTGCCACCGTGGAAGGCGAACAGGTGTTGGTAAAGATTGCATTGGGACTTAGCTATCGGATGGCCGAAGGCAGAATTCAGGCCGAAGATCCGGGCTGGGACTTCGATCGCATCCGAAACCAGGCCGAGCAGATATGGGCCAGAACGCTCAACCAGATCGAGGTGGAGGGTGGCACGGAGAAGGAGAAGATGCTGTTCTATTCCTGCCTCTATCATTCCTTTGCGAGCCCGCGCCTGGTTGCAGCCAAAGGGGAACAGTTTACCGGTCTGGACGGGAAGGTCCGAACCGCCACCTACGACCGCTATGGTCCTGTGCCGTTCTGGGATACAGGACGCAATCAGATTGAGCTGCTTACCATCATTGAGCCGGCCGTAAAGCTCGACATCCTTCGTTCGCAACTCGACATGGCTCGCGAATCCGGTTACATGGGAACGTCCTTCCATGGAGACAATGCCGTTTTCATGTATCTGGGAGACTGGGAGCGGGGTCTGAACTTCGATTGGGCCGCAACCTACGACTACCTCCGCAAAAACGCGACGGATGCACACGGGCCCAGAGGTTATCTCGCGGAATACTTGCGGAACGGCTGGATTTCGGATGTTATTCCCGAAGGCAATCCCAGCCCTCCCGATGCCGGGGGCAAGGCCGGCGTCGCGACTACCCTCGAATACAGTTGGGACGACTATGCGCTTGCTCTCTATGCCAGAAAGCTCGGCAAGGAAGACGATTACCAGATGTTTCTGAAGCGGGCGCATAACTATCAAAATGTGTTCGACCCTGCCGTTGGTTTTATGCGCGGCAAAACCGAGGACGGCAAGTGGATTTCCCCGTTTGATCCGCGAGAGCCCTATTACAACTTCATGATGAAGGAGGCCTCCGGCTGGTCGACATTATGGCTTGTTCCTCACGATGTTCAGGGACTGATTGACCTTCTCGGGGGGCGCGAGAAATTCTCGGCCAAACTGGACGCGTTCTTTAATACGCCCTACAGCGCAAAGGGCATCTGCCGGGACTGCACAGGCGTGATCGGGCAATATGTCCAGGGCAACCAGCCTGACCAGCAGGCCGCCTATTACTACGACTGGAGCGGTCAGCCCTGGAAGACGCAGGAGCTGACGCGCAGAATACTCCGCCTGATGTATGGCAGTGACAAATACGGGCTGGCATTCCCCGGAATGGACGACCAGGGCTCGACCTCGTCGTGGTATGTGATGAGCGCCATGGGCTTCTACACGGTCGACCCATCCAGCCCAAACTACATCCTGGGAAGTCCGATCTTCGATAAGGTCACAATCCACATGGGGAACGGAAGGGATTTCGTAATTGCCGTCAAAAGCAACTCAGAAAAGAACATGTATATTCAGTCGGCGACGCTGAATGGAAAGCCATGGAATAAACCGTGGTTCAGCCATGCGGAGATGGCGAACGGCGGAAGCCTGGTGCTGAACATGGGGCCTATGCCAAACAGAAAATGGGGCAGCGCACCGGATGCGGCGCCCCCATCGATGTCCGAGGCAAACAGGTAGCAGGGAGAAAGAGGGGACGTAAAACGAGGAGTTTCACTCCTGAACCCGCCTCCGCATCACCAGCCAAGGACCATTCCGGGGGAGCAGAGGCTGTTTGAGTTGAACAATCCATCGAAAGTGTCGTGACCGGATGCTCCCAGCCGGCAAGAATCTGCGTCGTCCGGGAGTCCATCGCGTTCAGCACACTGGCCTCGATGGCCTGCATATAGTCATCGCCCTTGGTCTGGATGCTCGCGTGACTCAAGGCTCCTTGCGCATCCTTTACCGTGCCGTGCTCCTGCAGATCGGTGCCCAGAGTACGCCGCATCACCTGGAAGGTAACAAGACGGTCAGGGATACCTAGCTTCCGAGCGATCGGGCGAACCCGGCGCTTTTGGAGCTAAGCTGCCCGAAGCATGCCTGGCTTGACCTTGTGTGTCCTGGTCTTGCGAAAAGCGAAGCCGGCCAGCAACAGGAGCCCGGTGCCGAGCAGCAGCAATGAGGAGGGTTCCGGGGTTGCCGAGAACTCCGCGCCGATCTGTTCGCCGCCCTCGCCGACAGCTGGGTTGTACGCCCATGCTCCGTTTACCCACTCATTCCAATAGTAGACGCCACCTACTTCCCAGAGGTTAATCACCCCTCCATTTGAGAGCAGGAAGAGGAGTCCGTCGACGTCCAAATTCGGCGACCCGCTTCCATTGATGATGTCGTCGTAATTGTACTGGTACCCAGCGCCAGCTGCGTAGGAGGAGACCGCCCCATTCGCATTTGGGTTTTTGATAATGCTTGCGGTCGATCCATTGATCTTGAAGGTTCCACTGGTGATGTCAACCAAGCCGCCGCCGATCGAGGTGCCGGTGAGGGTACCGCCTCCGGTGAAGCCAGAACCGCTTACGTTGAAAGTAAACGACTCAGCCTTTGCGGCCGGAGTGATCGCAAGGGCCGTTGCCAATGCGAGTACAACAAAACATAGCTTCTTCATAATTTCCTCCAAAGTCTGCTTCCGCAGGAGTCTCTTCTTGAGGCACGTTGCTGTTGGCCGCGGAAGGCATGGGCCCCATGGACCAATGCTTTGGGCGGCAAACCTCAAGAGCCAACAATGCCTCTTACCGGATTCACGCTAAGAATCTCCGCACCCTCGGTGCGACCTACGGGGCCCCTTGGAGCGAGGGAACAATCCGATTCTGGCCTGAAAGCGATGCCCAGCTGCAAGCCAACACGCTCCAACAGCGTTGAGATAAATGTAGATGCACGTTGAGGGCTAAGCCATAGCTCTTTAAGGGGTTAAGCCATAGCTCTTTTTGGGAGTTACTACGGCAGGTTACCGGGGGAATTTTGCGAAAGGTAAGGATCTCAAGCGGCTTGCTGCGTTGAAGGCTGCTAATTCAGAGGTTCGGGCCTTCCTGCTCCTGGTTTCAAAGATGCCATCCCATGCCCTGCAGACCGGCCGGTTAACACTAAAGTGTTAGACGAATTAGTTACTACGGTTCGTTACCTAAGTTGCTACGGGCCAGAAATTACTGATTATCAGTAACCAAAATGCCGATAGGCCCTGGTAGAGGAGCGTTCAAGCGAGGCTCCTGCTCAATCGAAAAGGAGAAAAGGAAGGCCATGACCCCGTCGATCCAGTGCAAGAAAGCGAATCCTCTTCGGAGGCGCTATTGGTTCACAATCCTCACGGCAGCCTGCCTGGGATCCGTGCTGGCAACTGCCGCACTGGCTAAAACGACGCCGAGCTTCAGCCTTTCGTCCTCGGCCAGCAGTCTCACACTTCTCGTCGGCGGCGCCAGCGCGAATAGTACGATCCGCGTGACCGGTCAGAACGGCTTCAGCAGCAATGTGAATCTGGCTGCGTCCGGGCTTCCTAGCGGGGTGACCGCGACATTCAGTCCGGCAAGCACAAGCAGCAAAAGCACGGTTACGCTCACGCCGGGCAGCACGGCTGTTCCGGGGACCCACACCGTGACCGTGACCGGAACCTCCGGAGCTCTCACGGGCACCACAACCATTGCGTTGACCATCCCTGCGCCGAGCTTCAGCCTTTCGTCCTCGGCCGGCAGTCTCACACTTGTCGCCGGCTATAACAATCCGGTCGAAATCGCCGTCACCAATCCGATTGGCCTCGTCAACAAGGTGAGCCTGGCTGCGTCCGGGGTGCCCAAGGGTGTGGCGGCGGCATTCGCTACCGTCAATGCCAGCACGACTTCGCTGACGTTCACAATGAGCAGTTCGGCTGTTCCAGGGAAGTATCCGGTGACGGTCACGGGGACCTCCGGAAAGGCCACGAGCACCACAACCATCGTGTTGACCATCCCAGCGCCGAGCTTCAGCCTTTCGTCCTCGGCCAGCAGTCTCACACTTCTCGTCGGCGGCGCCAGCGCGAATAGTACGATCAGCGTGACCGG
>PLGM01000358.1 GCA_003139795.1 Acidobacteriaceae bacterium
CCTGCGCAGAGGTTCCCTAGCAGCGAAGTCACTCCAAGCCGGAAGGCACCTATTACCTGCAATGGCGGGAGGGTAAGTCTCGAATCCGCCAGCATGTCCCGGAGAAAGCAGACGTTCTCGATCTGGCCCGGCGCAAGCGCCTGGAACTGGAAGCTCAGAAAGCCGGTGTTCCGCTGGCGGAAGCAGTTACATTCCGCATGTGCGCACACTCCCACGTACATCGCCAACTCGGCGAGTATGACCTGCTCTCATCTGAGGTTGATGGGACTATCCCCATCGCCTTTTCTACTCTCGCTGTCTACTTGGGGAGCATGGATTTGCTCTGCTCGGTAAAGGTCAGTGATAGTGCCGAACAGAGCGGCCACTTTGACATGCTCGGTCGATCGGTTCTGCTGGGCGACGGCGAACACTATCGCCTTGCGGACGTCGGACTCGTTTGGGTACTCCAAGCCGCTGAATGTAAGTGACTTCTGGGTTCGCTTGCCGTCCTTCCACGCGGAGAATCGAACCCTTCACGCATAGCCGTTCTCACGTGCCAGCTGGCTAATGCTACCCTGTTGATATCGCGCTTTCGCCAACTTCATTTCGTGCCGCTTTCTCGACCGCCGAGGGAATGAAGTCAGTGCATCATTCGGTGACCTAAAGTGACCCGAGCAATTTGACTGCGTTTGTAAATCATTGATTCTAAAGTGGCCCCGTAGCTCAGGTGGATAGAGCAGCAGTTTCCTAAACTGCGTGTCGGAAGTTCGAGTCTTCCCGGGGTCACCATAATCCATTGAAATTCTTTGTTTTAGTAGATTCCCGGAAATCCTTTGGCTTAGTATTCTGTGACATTTTGCGCAGCTTTTGACAGGCAAATAAGCACAAAACCAGCACAGGTTTTGCTCGCTGACAGCGGGAAATGAACCTTTCAAGAAGTATTGGGATTTCAATAAATTCAGTTCGAAAAGGATAAAAGTGCAACTTGTGAAACCGTGAGAGGGCAGGGCTCGGATCCAAGAACGTACGGAGAACCGGCCTCTCATGATCAGAGTGCGTATTGACGACGAACGGCACGGCTGAGCCAATCGCTTGCGTATCCAATGGGCGGGCGGCGAACGAGGCACCAGCAGCCTTGTTTGAGAGCGTCAAGAAGTCGGGGGTCGGACGAGAAACTGCCTGTCAAATCAATGCCCGTCCCAACCGCCCAAGCGGGTGAGGTTGGCAAAGCTCCAACGTTCCAGCCGGACAAAGCCTCCGTCGGCCCGATTTCGTGCTGTGGAATCAAAGATCTACGAACTGACCCCCGACTTCTTGACGCTCTCGGGCTTGTTCGAGCTGAAGTTGGTTTGGTCGCATCAGGTTAATCCCATGACCTGAGTGAGGATTTCGTTCGAATCGTTCTCAGGGGTGGGATTCAGTGGACGGCGGAGGTAAGTTCTACTTTGCCGCGAAATCTGGTGTAGACGAAGACCACCCAGGCGATGGTGAGGGCTAGGCCGAATTGCCGTCGGGCGAGGCTTACAGCCACGGTGTGCCCTCGTTTGCGCTGTCATCCGACGAGCGGCTTGGGGAGCGCGCGGCGTTGCCGAATTTGAGTGGGATGCGGGGGGGTAGTATGCTTGGCTTTGCATCGCGGGGACCCCCGATTGATTCGTGCGCTCGTCGATTTCGCGCTGAAGAACCGCTGGCTGGTGCTGGGCGGGGTGGTAGTGCTGGCAGCGTGGGGCATTATCGCCTTCCGGGCGCTGCCCATCGAGGCCTACCCGGACGTAGCCAACAACTACGTGCAGATCATCACCCAGTGGCCGGGGCGCAGCGCTGAGGAGATCGAGCGCCAGGTTACAGTACCGATCGAGATCCAGATGGCCGGCATTCCCCACCTGAGCCATCTGCGCTCGACCACGCTGGCCGGGCTCTCCAGCCTGATGCTCATCTTCGAAGACGGCACTACGAGCGACGTCAACCGGGAACACGTGGTGGAGCGGATGGGACAGGTGAGCTTGCCCGCCAACCTCGTTCCGCAGATGGGCACCGACTGGAGCCCTGTCGGACAAATCTACTGGTACACCGTGGAGAGCACCAACCCGGCCTACGACGTGATGGAGAAGAAGTCGCTGGAGGACTGGCTGCTGGAGAAGTCGTTCAAGAGCGTGACAGGCGTGGTGGACGTGGCCAGCTTCGGCGGGCCGACCAAGGAATACCAGATCAAGCTGGACCCCGAGAAGCTGGTCACCTATGGGTTGAGCATCAGCCAGGTCGAACAGCAGATCGCCAGCAACAACACCAACGGCGGCGGGAGCTTCATCGAGCAGGGCGCGCAGCAGATCAACGTGCAGTCGAAGGGGCTGTACTCCAGCGTGCAGGACATCGAAGACACCGTGGTCAAGACGCAGAACGGCGCGGCGATCACAATCAAGGACATCGCCACGGTTGCGCAGGGCCCGAAGATTCGGCTGGGGCAGATCGGGAGAGCCACGCACCGGCCGGACGGAGTGATCGTCGACAATCCCGACACCGTCGAGGGCATCGTGCTGCTGCAGAAGGGCGACGACTCCGACCCGGTGTTGCTGGGCATCCACGAGGAAGTGGACAAGCTGAATCACGGCATCCTGCCCAAGGGCGTGAGGGTAGTGCCGTTTCTGGATCGCTCCGACCTGGTGAAGTTCACGGTTGAGACCGTCGAGCACAACCTGAGCGAAGGCATGATCCTGGTGGCGATCATCCTGTTCCTCTTCCTGGGCAATGTGCGCGGCGCGATTATTGTGACGCTGACCATCCCGTTCGCGCTGATGTTCGCCTCCATCTGCCTGGACCTGAGCCACATTCCCGCGAACCTGCTTTCGCTGGGGGCGCTGGATTTCGGCATGGTGGTGGATGGGTCGGTGGTGATGATCGAGAATATCGTCCGCCATCTCGCCCAGAAGGACGACACTCGCACCATGGGAAAGAGGATTCGCGAGGCCTCGCACGAGGTGCTGCGTCCGGTCTTCTATGCCCGCGGCATCATCATCGCCTCTTACCTGCCCATCTTCACGCTGCAGGCCGTAGAGGGGCGGCTCTTTAAGCCGATGGCCTGGACCGTCACATTTGCGCTGGTGGGGGCGCTCGTCTTTGCCATCCTCGTCGCGCCGGTCATGGCCAGCCTGCTGTTCAGCAAGGGCGCCAAAGAGTGGCAGAACCCGCTCATGAAGTGGCTCATCCAGAACTATCGGGTGGCAGTACGCGAAGCTATTGAGCATCGCTATGTTACGGTAGGCATCGCGACCTTCCTTTTCGCCATCGCCATCTATCTCACCGTCGGCGGTCCGATCGGCTCGGAGTTTCTGCCCCACCTGGATGAAGGCTCCATCTGGGTGCGCGGAACGCTGCCCCCGAGCGAAGGCCCCACGGCGAGCATCGACTTTACCAACAAGGCACGGGTGGTGATGGCTTCATTTCCCGAGGTGACGCAGGTGGTCAGCCAGACGGGCCGCCCTGACGATGGCACCGACACGGCCGGCTTCTTCAACACCGAATACTTCGTCGACCTCAAGCGAAAAGAAGATTGGCGCCCCATCTTCCATCGTGACAAGGATAACCTGATCGCCGCCATGGACAAGGAACTCGGGAAGTTTCCCGGCGTGATCTGGAACTACTCCCAGCCGATTTCGGACAACATGGAAGAAGCCGTCTCCGGGGTCAAGGGCGAGCTGGCCGTGAAGCTCTACGGCGACGATCTCCGCATCCTGGAACATACCGCCGAAAAGATTCAGGCGCAGATGGCTTCGGTGAGGGGTGTCGGTGACCTGGGCATCTTCCGCATCGTGGGGCAGCCCAACCTCAATTTGCAGGTAGACCGCAAAGCCGCCGCGCGCTGGGGCATCAACGTGGCCGACGTGCAGGACGCCGTGCAGACCGCGGTGGGGGCCAATGCTCTCACCCAGGTGCAGCAGGGCGAGGCGCGCTTCGACGTTACCCTGCGCTATCAGCAGCAATACCGCGACACGCGCGAGGCCATTGAAAACGTCCGTCTGCTGGCGCCCTCCGGCGAGCGCGTCTCACTGGCGCAACTCACCACAGCCTCCACCGACGACGGCGCCGAACAGATCAACCGCGAGGGAGGCCAGCGCTACATTGCCATCAAGTACTCGGTGAGGGAGCGCGATCTGGGCTCAACCGTCGAAGAGGCCATCGCCAAGGTCGAACACAACGTTCAGCTGCCCAGCGGCTACCATCTTGAGTGGGCCGGAGAATACGAGAGTCAGAAACGGGCCGACAAGCGCATGGCGCTAATCGTTCCCCTCACCGTGCTGGCCATCTTCCTGATTTTGTACACCATGTTCCGATCCGCCAAGTGGGCCATGGTCATCCTGGTCAGCGTGGCCATGGCCTCCATCGGCGGGCCGCTGGCGCTGTTTATCACGCATACGAACTTCTCGGTCTCTTCGGCTGTGGGCTTCCTGGCGCTGTTCGGCGTCTCGGTGGAAACCGGCGTGATCATGATCGAATTCATCAACCAATTGCGGGCCCGGCGCAAGGGCATGGAAACGTCCACCGAGGAACATATTGTGGAGGCTGCCGTTGAAGGCGCTGTCCTGAGGCTGCGTCCGGTGATGATGACCATGCTGGTGGCCACGCTAGGCCTGCTGCCCGCGGCACTTTCTCACGCCATCGGCTCTGACTCGCAGCGGCCCTTCGCCATCGTCATCGTGGGTGGATTGCTGGCCAACCTGATCATCGGCATCTTCCTGATGCCGACGCTCTATGTTTGGGTAGCCCGCGAGGACGACATATTGCCCGAGGTCGAAAACAGTGAGGAATTCTGACAGCTTCACACTTGCCGGATGAAGTGGAGAGGATCGGAACTTGAGGAACAAATTTCCACCCTGTTACTTTGCCGCGGGTAGCAAGAATCCTGGGTTTTTAATGCAGTTGTCGCGAATTCTGGGGTGACTATAGCTATACGTTGCCGGTCAATTTGTGAGATGTTCTCGCCAACTGAGAGTTATCTGAAGTGAGAGTCGAAATTACCCCATCTTCATTTCGCACGGCTTAGACAACTGCTCCAAATAGCCATCCGATGCCAGCGGTCATTGCCATGGCCAATCCACCCCAGAACGTCACGCGCATTGCACCGATCATCACTCCCGCCCCACCCGCACGTGCAGCCAATCCACCCAGAAGTGCGAGCAACGCCAATGAAGAGACGGATACAAGGGGGATCAATCCCTGCACCGGTGCTATAGCTGTGACTAAGAGAGGCATCAATGCGCCGAGTGCGAAGCTTCCGGCCGATGACAACGCAGCCTGAATAGGGCGCGGACGGAGCGTCTCGGAGATGCCCAGTTCATCGCTGGCATGTGCGCCCAACGCGTCGTGCGCCATCAGTTGCCGGGCAACCTGTCTTGCAAGAGAAGGATCGAGCCCGCGGGCGACGTAGATTGCCGCCAGCTCCTTGTGTTCGCCTTTACTATCTGCCTTAAGTTCCGCGCGCTCAAGATCCAGTTCAGCATGTTCGGTGTCCGCTTGCGAGTGGACTGAAACGTACTCGCCGGCAGCCATCGACATGGCCCCGGCCACCAGGCCAGCCATTCCTGCAATTAATAGATTACGGTGTGTCGCGTGCGCGGCTGCAACACCAAGCACGAGACTTGATGTTGACAATATGCCGTCGTTTGCGCCCAGAACCGCTGCGCGCAGCCAGCCAATGCGATCGGTGTGATGTTGTTCCTTATTGCCTACAGGCATTGTGACTCCATTTCGATCGAGGAGGCGCTGGAAATCAGGAAACACCATCTTGTTCCAGCTCTGGCCCTCGAATTCCAGGCCGCCTCGTAACACAAGAAAACTGACGCCGGTCTAGATCCATTTCATTCGCAGCAACCAGACCTTGACCAATTGCGTAAGGCCTGTGTAGGCAAAGAGGGTCGCCATCAGGATCGGCCAGTACAGGCGAGGCAGGTGCACAAGGCCCAGCGAAGAGGCGAGTGGGGAGTAGGGCAACCACGCTCCGAAGGCCATGATGGCCAGAGAGGTCAGGATCAGCGGCCAACTCGCACGGCTTTGAAAGAAGGGGATTTTGTTGGTGCGAATGATGTGGATGATGAGTGTCTGGGTCATCAGCGACTCGACAAACCAGCCCGTCTGAAACAGAGGAGCGCGGGACGGATCCCAGCACTTGAACAGGTAGAGCATCACAAAGAAGGTCGTATAGTCGAAGATCGAACTAATGGGGCCGATCCAGAGAATGAATCGCCTGATCTCTCCGATGTTCCAAGGGCGCGGATGCGCAACCTGCTCTTCGTCCACCAAGTCGGTAGGGATGGGTACTTGAGAAAAGTCGTAGAGCATGTTGTTGCTGAGGATTTGAATTGGAGCCATTGGAATGAACGGGAGAAAGGCGCTGGCTCCCAGCACGCTGAACATGTTTCCAAAGTTCGAACTGGCTCCCATCCGGATGTACTTGATGATGTTGGCGAAGACTTTTCGCCCTTCCATCACACCGCCTTGCAGGACCATTAGATCCTTCTCCAGCAGGATCAGATCCGCCGATTCCTTGGCGATGTCCGCAGCCGTATCCACAGAGATGCCGATGTCCGCGGCACGCAATGCGGGAGAGTCGTTGATTCCGTCTCCCATGTATCCGACCACGTGTCCCTTGGCCCGCAGCACGCGCACGATTCGCTGCTTGTGCGCGGGAGACAGGCGTGCGAAGAGCGTGGTCTTTTCCGCCGCCTCGGCCAGTTCCGTGTCGGTCATTTTCTCCACGTCGTCGCCCAGCAGCATTGGGTCGGCCACCAGGCCCACGTCCTTGCAAACCTTGCGGCTGATCAGATCGTTGTCGCCGGTGAGAATCTTTACTCCCACACCATGCTTGTGCAGTGCCTCGATTGCCGTTGCCGCGCTAGGTTTGGGCGGGTCGAGAAAGGCAAAATACCCTCGCAGCACAAGATCGAGTTCATCTTCTTTTGAGCAGGACTGCTTTCCCTTGAGCTCCTTGCTTGCCACAGCCAGCACACGGAAGCCGTCGTTGCTCAGGCTCGCATACTCGTCCTTCAACCCTTTCATCAGGCCGGGGTCCATCGGGGACAACTTGCCCTCCAGTTCGAATTGAGAGCATTGATGGAAAACCTCTTCCGGTGCGCCTTTGGTCAAAAGGATCGCCAGGCCTTCTGGATTCTCGACCAGCACCGACATCATGCGCCGCGTAAAGTCGAACGGAATCTCGTCCAGCTTCTTGTACTTCTCAACCAGTGGCTTCTGATGAAAGTCCGAGCTATCCAGAATCGCCGTGTCAAGCAGGTTCTTGAGGCCAGTTTGAAAGTAGCTAATCAGGTAGCCTGCGAGCAGTACCTCGTCGGTTTCCCGTCCCGCAACGTTGCAGTGCCGCTGCAGGACGACGCGATCTTCGGTGAGGGTACCGGTCTTATCGGTGCATAACACGTCCATCCCGCCAAAGTTCTGAATGGCATTTAGCCGTTTGACGATTACTTTCTTGCGGCTCATGGCAATCGCGCCTTTTGCGAGGCATACGGAGACGATCATGGGCAGCATCTCCGGCGTGAGGCCAACGGCCACGGCCATCGCGAAGAAGAACGCGCTCTTCCAATCGTGCTTGGTGAACCCGTTGATGAAGAAGACCAGAGGCACCATGACTGCCATGAGCTGAATCATGAGCCATGTGAAGCGGCTCAGGCCCCGGTCGAAACTGGTCGGCGGCGCATCCCCCGTGATCGAGCCGGCCATGCTGCCAAGATAGGTTCGGGCCCCCGTCACCACAACGACTGCGGTCGCCGTGCCGCTTTGAACGCTCGTCCCCATGAAGCAGGTGTTCTTGAGCTCTGTCGGCGACTGTGAAGCCGCAGGCTCGGAATCGTGGAACTTCTCAATAGGAAACGACTCGCCGGTGAGCGTGCCCTGGCTCACGAATAGATCTTTCGCGGAGATAACCCGCACGTCGCCTGGAATCATGTCGCCGGCCGACAGCTTGATGACATCTCCAGGAACCAGGTCGCGCAGCGGAATCTCCCGCGCGTTGCCACCCCGGATGACGGTGGCAGTGACGTGGATCATCGCCTTGAGCTTTGCCGCCGCCGAGTCCGCCCGGGCCTCCTGCACGAATCGCAGCGCAACGCTGAGCACGACCATGCACGCCATCACGGTTCCGGCGCGCGCGTCGCCGGTGACGTAGGAAATGGTTGATAGTGCTGTCAGCAGAATCACCAGCGGGTTGCGGATGATGATCAAGAGGCGGAGAAACCAGCCGCGCCTTCGCTCTTGCGCAACCTCATTCGGACCCCACGTGCGCGCTCGCTGTTCTGCCTCGGCTTGAGTCAGGCCCTCGGGAGTCGTGTGCAGCGACTGAAGCAGTGCATCGCCGTCCTTCCCCGCCGCATCGAGAACAGCGGGGGAAACACGAATGTTATGTTCCTTTGCCTTCGCAGGAATTGGAGATGCGTCCGGAGGCGGAAGAGCCTCGGCGGCGCTAGTGGTGCCAGAGTTCGCTTCTATGGAGTGTTTCTCCACCGCGTCATTCGGATCGGGCGTCGCCATCCCTTTTCACACCGCCATCTACGTCACTTGTTCTGAGTCTTCTTCCGTCTCATGATGTTTGCTAGTCCATAGGTGACGATTACGGGAGGGGGTTTACACTCCGAATTGGGGATACAAGCGTGCGCCGATGAGAACCAGGACGATCGTTGTCAACGGGATGACCGCGTAGAGCCAAGCAAGCCAAACACCTCGCCGGCATTGGCATTAATGGTTAAAGAATCGACCGCTGTGAACGCACCGAAGCGACGTGTCAGGCTTTCGATTTCAACAATCGGAGTCATCACCGCTGAATTCTAGACAATCGATCGTGTGCGTGCGGTTCACAATTGCACACATTGTCATCGTGGATTGAACAGGGATGTGGCAGTCTGACACCTTGAAACTATGAGTGAAGAGGAACCAATGTTCCAGCCCTCTTCACTCATATTCTCCGTCTCTGGCTGATTCTCTCTATCCGGCTAGGATTGCCTTCGCTTCATTATCCAGCCGATCAGTGTTCCAGCCGCAATGCCTGCTGCGAATGTCGCCGCAATTGTCTCAAGCGGATGCCGCTGCACTCGCCTTTTTGCGTCATTTAAGAGCTCCGTGGCGGCATAGCTGCCTTGTTTTGCGGCACGCCGCGCTGATGCTACGCCATCCTCAAGAGCATCCGCAACGGCAGATGCCGCGCGAGAAGCTTTGTGCGCGGTATCGGCAATTTGCTCGCTCGCTTGTTCCAACACTGATTGTGCCATGATCTATTGCCCTCTCTCGTCTCCGAGTTCGATGTTGTTTCGCTTATGCTCCAACAGCCTTTTCAATCTTGCCGACAACGTTTTGAACTTTCCCGGCATTCTTTTCGGCTCTGCCATCAGCTTCCAGGTCGGGGTTTTTGGTGATTTCGCCGGCCTTCTGCCTGATTGCGCCTTTGACTTCGTGAAGCTTGCCTGTTGTCTTATCGTCCGTGCTCGGTTTCATCGTGATTCTCTCCTCTGTTCGGTGGTTGTTTTCGATTCGTTGAGGTCCGTGGACGGTTCCTTGCGACTTGACTGTCTGCGACCAGTAGGGTCCTCTTTGGGGAAGTTTCCTTGCCTGATGTAGATCCTTGTATCGACCAGTATCCCATGATCGGATTGCTGGTAGCTGGTCGTAATTGCTCGCTGGGCAGTGCACAGGCGGGCGGCCAGACCCAGGCTGGCCTTGGGGAACGTCTGTCTGAAACGCACCAGCCTATGGCATAGAAGCGCGGCTGACCTGATTGATATGCGGATACCGGTGACCCATTTGATATCTCAATCACCGCGTCATATGGCAGTCTCTTGCACCCGTTCGCTTCTCCAGCGAACTGAGATAAGGTTGAGGCGGTCTGCGGGACGCGGGCTGCTCAATGTTGCACACTTCGTTCTGGCTCGAATTTGAATCCGGGAGCCCCCCCCAGGCTCACCCAGAACGTTCCGATCGCTCTGCGCGGTTCGTAACCGCCGACCAGGGTCGTCCCGCCCGGACTTGTCCGGTAGGAAACTTACGGCAGCCAGGAGAGGTCGAAACAGCGAAGATTCAAGCCCGGCAATGGGGGGATCAAGCGGTAAGCGGACTCCCGAGCCTGCGCCGACGCGGCCGTCGATCTGGAAGCGGTTCCGGATTATCTACCGGAAGCTGATGCCGAAGGGACTGCGGGCCACGCACCACACTCACCGCATACGGCTGGCCGCCTTTGAGGCACTTCGTGGACTGGCCGAACCTGGCGATCTCTCGGGGTTGCGCTCAATGAATTGATCGTGCAGTACCACGTTCAACAGCGACTTGTGAACCTTGATGCGCCCGTTGTATTCGATAAAGCCGAGCTGGCGGAACCGGTTCATGAAGAAGCTCACGCGGGAGCGGGTGGTGCCGATCATCTCTGCCAGGGTCTCCTGCGAGATCTTGGGAATGTACTGTTCCGGTTCGCCCGGCTGGCCAAACTCGGCCATCAGTAGCAGAATTCTTGCCAAGCGCTTTTCACTCGAGTTGAAAAGCTGATCGACCAAATCGGCCTGAATGCGCATGCTGCGCTCCAGCAGAAACTTCAGAAACAGGTCGGAGAAGTTATGCTCCTCGTGCATCACGCGGATCATCTCCTCCCGCTTGATTTTGAGCGCGGTGCAGGCGGTAATGGTACTAGCCGTGGACAAACGCAGTCCAGGCACGGCCGCAAGCGCCCCCTCTCCCACAAAGTCACCGGCGGCCAGGAGCGTGATGGTAGCTTCCTTCCCGGCGGAGGAAACAACCGTGACTTTTGCCCGGCCCCTCTGAAGATAAAAAACCGAGTCCGCGGGATCTCCCTGCGAAAAGAAGGTCTCCTTCGGCGCCAATTGGACTATTCTTCGCCCCAAGCCGGCGCTCGCCAGAAAGGCGGCGGCATCGAATCCGGGCTTTTCAAGTTCAACCATTGAAGGGCCTCCTTCCGGTTGCGGCCTTTGCATGATGCGCCGCTGGAGGGGCGCGCAACCGCATTGCCATCAGGTTAACAAAGCAGGTCCGCGATGAGCGAAGAATCATCTGCTGCAACCAGGGCCTTGGGATGCCGGCTGCACACCTTAACCTAAATTTTAGCATAGGATTACACCGGCGGCGGGGGGGAGGGGGGGGGCGTAATGTTCACTCTTGCTCATATTTCCGAAAATGTTTCAAGTATTTTAGATCGCGTACGCCAAAATGCGGCCTGATGAAGCATGCCGGGAACCTCGCCACCAAAGCAGCCGGCAAGAGAGTATTATGCCGGCAGACGCCTTGCGTTCAAGGCAAAGCATAGCGTGCAAAGAGAGAACGGAACCGATGCTTCCTCCACAAAAGACGCGTGATCTGGCCCGCAGCCTCGTTGCTTCCGAGACCAATGCAAATACGACCTCCCTGCAAGCCGAACCTGCAACTGTGCGCGTGTATGAGAGGTTGCGCAGGCAACTCGCCGCGTCCGTGGGAGCTGACGGTTTTCAGGCGCTCGCTTCCCGTGCTTTGGCTCTGGCCAAGTCGGAATCTCCCCGGCTCAGCGCCGTGCAAGTTACGGCGAATGGTGGCTTGCGCGGTCTTGGCGAAGTTGAATCCCAGACGGGCGAGGATGAGGATGGCGAGGCCGGAATCATTCTGATCGCGCAGCTGCTCGGGCTGTTTCTTACCTTCATGGGCGAGGCAACAACTCTGCGTTTGATAGAAGATTTGCGCCTTCAGGTTGACGTCGGGACAGAGTCGGCCAGGACCACCGCGGACACGACAGCCTCGGCGGCCGATGGACCGGTAATGGCTGCGGCTTTCGAGGACCTTCTGGTGGAAATTGATCGGCTGAGGAGTGTGAGCGAACATATTGAAACCCTGGCGGACAAACATGCCGGTATGGAACAGGGACTTGTCAGTGTCGCGGCGAACATTCGCAGTATTGCCACGGTTCTGGACGTTTTCACACTGATCCGAAGCAAGGCTGGCGGTCCACAGGACGAGGCGCCTGACCTGCAAACGAATCGCTACATGAATTGAGTTCCGCCAGCGCTACATTCAACGTGGCTCTGGATGTCGAACACCCCAAGCGGAAGGGCGCTTCAAGAAAGGACAGAATCGCTGCCCTGATCCTCTTACGAAGCGTATAACGGCAATTGAACTCACCTACCTTGAACAATGCAGAGTTGGACATGACGACTCTCTCAAGAATGCGGGATTTGGCCCAGCGTCTTCTTGATTACGAAGCCTTTGCGGGCAATGCCTCCGAACCTGGGGAGTCCGCAACCCTTCGCGTATATGAGAAGCTGCGCCAGGGTCTGGGTGAGTTTGCGGGAGTTGCCGGTTTTCAGTCGCTCGCTTCTCGCGCCTTGGCGTTGGCCAGGACAGAAGCCCCAAGCCTTAACGCGGTGCGGGTTTCTACGGATGGCGCATTGCAGGGTCTGGGCGAGATTGAACATCAATTCGACATCGACAAGGTTCAGGCTGGCGAGTTCCCGGCTGGCGAAGGGGGAATCATCCTCATCGCCCGCTTACTCGGCCTGCTTCTTATCTTCCTTGGCGAAGCTTTAACGTTAAGCCTGCTCCAGATTACGTGGCCTGGGGCGGCCCTCGACGAATGCAGTTCAGAGAATGGGAGAAAAGCGTGAGCACACAAGACAGAGTGACGATAAACAAACTATCGACAGGAGTTCCGGGCCTCGACGAGATTGTCGGCGGCGGTCTCCCCGAATTCTCGTTTAACATCATCGCGGGCGCCCCCGGAAGCGGCAAGACGACGCTGGCGCACCAGTTCGTGTTTGCCAATGCGAGCACAGAACGTCCTGCTCTCTACTTCACTGTCCTGGGCGAATCCGCCATAAAAATGCTGCGATACCAGCAACAGTACACATTCTTCGATCCGGCCAAACTGGCCGGCGCCATCCGCTTTATCAACCTGAGCCAGGTTGTCCTGGAGAAGGACCTGGGCGCGGTTTTGGAGGAAATCACCAAAGAAGTTGAAAAAGCCAACCCCGCTGTCGTGGTTGTGGACTCCTTCCGCACCATGGTGCGCAAGCCGCAAGGCGATATGGACCTGCAATCCTTCATTCAACAGTTATCCCTGTTTCTGGCTAGTTGGCAGGCTACAACTTTCCTGATCGGTGAATATGCGGAGGACGANNAAACTGCGCGGTCAGGATTCCGTGCCGGGGTTGCACACGTTCCGCATTACCGATGCCGGAGTGCAAGCTTTCTCGCGCACGTTTGGGTTGACCGCCCGGAAGAGAAATCCGCCCTCCGATCGGCGCCTTTCCTTCGGCGTTCCGGAGTTAAACAAGATGCTGGATGGCGGCGTGCGCGAAGGCGACAGCGTTCTCGTGGCAGGGTCTTCGGGAACCGGGAAATCGGTCCTGGCAACCCAATTCATCGCTGAAGGCACACGTCAGGGGGAACCGGGAATCGTGGCGGTTTTTGAAGAACGCCCGGAAGCGTATACGGAGCGGGCCACCAGTTTAGGCTTGGATCTGGAAACGCCGCAGAAAGAAGGGAAACTCACAATCCTCTATCTTCGACCCCTCGACCTCTCGGTGGATGAAACCATGCAGTCGATTCTCGACGCTGTGCAGAAGATTAGCGCCAAGCGCCTGGTGA
This sequence comes from Acidobacteriaceae bacterium, assembly GCA_003139795.1. Classification (GTDB taxonomy): domain Bacteria; phylum Acidobacteriota; class Terriglobia; order Terriglobales; family Acidobacteriaceae; genus Telmatobacter. The sequence goes on from PLGM01000358.1 coordinate 13,591, forward strand.
TCGATTCGCTGGCGGGCTTTGAGATGGCTCTGTCGCCCGGCTTCCGCGCCGACTTTCGCGAATCGCTCTACCGGATGATCTTCGCTCTGACGGGAATCGGGGTGACGATTCTCAGCACGGTTGAGGTGGATGAGTCTTTCACCGAATTTCCGTTCAGCACGTACTCCATTTCTTTTCTTTGCGATGACATCCTCCGGCTGCGGTACGTATCCATCGATGGCCAGCTTCGCAAGATCATGGTGGTTATCAAGATGCGGGGTGGAAATCACGCCAAGGATATTCGCGAGTATGAGATCACGTCCAAGGGCGTGGTGATTCTCGGCAAACGCCTCACAAACTATCAGAGTCTTATCAGCGGAATTCCCGAGCATTCGAACCGATCTCGCCAGAAGGAACAGCCTTCACAGGATACGGGAATCGAGCATAAAACCTAACGGAGCATCTACGAACTCGAAGCCGTGGCCAGTTACGGCCTCGATTCGCAGCGCGCTGTGTCGGGGCCCCGGTCCTCTCCATGCGGGTAAATGTAACAAAAAACCGCCGGAGATCCATTCGCCGAGGGCGATTTCACGTGTGGTCAAGATAACTTACACGCATGGACTTCCGCCAGAGTAAACCCCGATGCTAAGGTGATGAGTTTCAGAATTCGGCAAAGAAAGCGGTCCGTCGTCGGGTGCAAATAGTGCGGACGGGATGGGCCCGCCGGTGTGAAGAAATTGCTTTACTTCCGTTTGCAGGGAGAAACGATCAGCCACATTCAAAATGAGTACCGAAACACGAAGGTCATTTATGCCCCGATTACGACGAAAGACGGAACCACTATCTTCTACAAAGACTGGGGCGTGGGTGAGCCCGTGGTCTTCAGTCACGGCTGGCCGTTGAGCGCGGACGCATGGGAAGACCAGATGGTGTTTCTGGCCTCACATGGATATCGCACGATTGCGCATGATTGCCGCGGACATGGCCGTTCGAGCCAGCCCTGGAATGGCAACGAGATGAACACCTACGCCGACGACCTTGCGGCGCTGACCGAAGCGCTGGACTTGGAGGACGCAGTACACGTCGGTCATTCGGCCGGCGGTGGGGAGGTGGCCCGCTATATCGGCCGCCACGGCACGAAGCGGGTTGCCAAGGCGGTGTTGATTGGGAGAGCGTCAAGAAGTCGGGGGTCGGACGAGGAACTGCCTGTCAAATCAATGCCCGTCCCAACCGCCCAAGCGGGTGAGGTTGGCAAAACTCCAACGTTCCAGCCGGACAAACCCTCCGTCGGCACGACTTCCGTGCTGTGGAATCATAGATTTACGAACTGACCCCGACTTCTTGAAGCTCTCCTCTGGATCAGCATATCGAGGTTCGAATCCCTGGGGGGCAGCCAACAAGAATCAAACAAAATCAATCAAGAATCAATCACATATGGGATTATTGTTTTGGCACTGCGATCATGCTGTGCGCGCGTAAGCCCTTGATATTACAAAACTATCCAGGATGATGACTGTCTCGGCTCCCGTGACCCCGGAGCCGGGTCTCCCGTGAGAGTGCACGCATCGGTTCCATTGGACCCGGCCCCAAACTCCCAACTCATCGCACGTGCCGAAGAACTGTAAGACAGCCTCCAGGCAGGCACAGCCGGCGTTTGGGCGAGGCATGTGTTGAAGAAGGCGCACCCTCGCATGGCAAAACTGGCCGCGTCGCTTATCCAAGGACTGGAAATGCGCCATGACTCAGCTAAAACCATGATCCACATAGCCTTTGCCGATCAGATCCTGCGCCGATCAGCGTGGTCTTAGTCATATTCTTAGGCTGGACCACCGTCTCATCCCAATCACTCCGCGCACCTCGCAGGTGAGGGAAAGATGCTCACGGAACCCTCGATGCACCCTCCTCGACGCCAAAAACGCGGCTCCTGGAACACTTCCCGGGTTCAACTCAAAATCATCGACGGATCGAGGTCTCCGTTTTGTGCTTGACAAGTTCTTGGGAGAAGCGTTAAGGTTTCGGACTGTGAATTCAGGTTACCGGTAACCCACGACCGAATGCAACTCCAGATGCCACGACAATCTGGCAGTATTCGTTGCAGTTTGATCAAAAAAAAAGGAACCACCGATGGGGACCCTGTTGCCATTGACGTCTTTCTTCGCGTTCGTCAAGATCGGAACACTTGTCTTCATCAAAACGAGTTTGGTGATCGCAACAGTTGTCCTGGCTGTTCTGGCAGCGTTTGACGCCATGAGACGCGACAGAGCGGTCATGGCGCGTAAGGTCGGGGCAATTCTCTTATTCTTGGGCGTCATGGTTGCGTCCACAGCGGTGCCCGGAGCAACAAGGAGATCAGGGAACACGACGGCTACTCCCGCACAGGCTTCCAGTGGGGACTTGGCGCCGGGCAATGGCCTGCTCTCCCCAGGATTCCTGAGTACGTCCGGAAATCAGATCGTAAACTCTTCAGGTAAGCCCCAACGTCTTGCCTGCGCCGGCTACAACGAGCCCAGCCCCGATATCCCCGGTGACCTGGCGGGCATGAAGAGGGCGGGGTTCAATTGCGCTCGCTTCCCCTTTGATGAAGGCGCGCTCAGCTCTACGTTCCCAATGATGGACGCCATTGTCGCGGCTGCGGCCCCGCTTGGCATGAAGGTCATCTTTGATCATCACGTGGACGATGCAGAGGATCTTTGTGGAGGGCAACAGCAGAATGGCCTGTGGTTTGACGTGGGCGATGGTTCCGATAACACAGACGGGTGCGGCAACAAAGGCACGATAACCCCGGAGAAATTCAAGATCGACTGGGTGACCGTGGCCAAACATTATGCCGGCAACAGCACGGTCATTGCCTTCGACCTCGACAATGAGCCCCTTGTTCTGGGCCTTCACGCCACACCTATCACCTGGGGGACAAACGGCCCGACAGACATTCTGAAGATGTGGGAGGATGTCGGCTCTGCGATCGAGGCCGCCGACCCAGGCGTGCTGATCGTCGCGGAATGTCCAGTTAACTATAGAGGGAAGCTATTGAATGGCAACCCGGAGGGAACGAAAGGGATCATGGATTGCAGCAAAGCGCAGTCCAGGCCTGCGGTTCTGAGCCCTGCCGCTCCCAAGTTCGTCTATTCGATTCATGACTGCCCCAACATTGGTCCTGATAATGAAGGGCCATCCACTGCAGACAGAAATGCCGCCTGGGGTTTTCTGGCAATCAACAACATCGCTCCGGTGTGGATCGGCGAAATGGGGTCCAGCCTTGACATGCCGCATTCGGATGGCGTGACTGTTGCGCAGCAATCGGTATGGGCCACCGCGCTGGTCGCTTACCTGAATGGTAAAACGCCGGGAGGCCCGGCTTTTACGGGTTCCCAGCAGCGATTCGGCACGGATTGGTGGGCATGGGGTGACCTCACCGGACAAACTCCCGATGGAACCTTGCAGGGCTCCACCCTGAGGGCCGCCCAACTTGCGATCTATTCGCAACTCCGCTTCGTCAACGCCGCTGCCGCGTCCGGGAGCGCGATGCCAGTCTCTGCGGCTGCCACCGGCCGCTTGGAATCTGTTCCCGAAGCCTCCTCCGACCGAGGCGGTTATCTGCTGCCGAAAGGTTGGTTCACTACCAGGGGCGCGCAGATTGTGGATGAGAAGGGAAGTCCGGTGCGGATTGCATCGGTTGGCTTGCCGGGCAACGACGGCACGGACGGTGCACTGCGTTTCTTGCACTTCGTCAATTACCAGACGACCATGCGGGGGTTAGTGGCCGATGGTTTCAATACCATCCGCATTGCATGGTCTGACCTGACACTGAATGCTTCGCCCAAGCCCGGCGCGATCAATTACGATCTAAACCCCGGCCTCAAAGGCCTATCCAGCATGCAGGTCATGGATAAGATCGTGAACTATGCGGGAACGCTTGGTCTGCGCGTCATCTTCGACCACCACACAAACGACGGCGGTGACCACGGCTGGGGCGGCCAACAGACAAATGGCCTGTGGTTCGATAAGGGGCCCGGTTCTGACGGAACAGATGGCAGCAACCCCGGCACCATCACCGCCGAGCAGTTTCAGACAAATACGCTTGCGCTGGTCAAACGGTACTGGAATAACTCCACGGTTATCGGCTACGACCTGGACAATGAACCCTTGAGTCACGGCACTGGCGGGGTATCTCTGAATTGGGGACAGGGCGGTCCCACTGACATCTGGGAGATGTATACCGACCTTGGAAATGCGATTCTGGCGCAGAACCCAAAACTGCTGATCATCTGCGAGGGTCCCCAAGGCACAGCCAACACCGGGAACGGCCTCGCCGGCATAGGCCCGGAGGGGGATCTCTCTGCTGTCGGCGGCGTTGGCGGCGTTGCTGCCAGACCGGTCATCCTGAAAGTCCCCAATCAAGTGGTTTATTCGGTTCACGAGTACGACACGAACGTTTATGACTTCGGAGCCAACGATCAACCGTCCACCTTGATCCCGCATATGAACAACGATTGGGGCTATCTCTATACCAGGAATATCGCTCCGGTCTGGGTCGGCGAGATGGGCTCGAACCTGGACAAGCCGCGAGACCGGGTATGGGCGCAGACGCTTCTTGACTACATGAACGGCAAGGACGGAGCGTTGGGAGGGCCGGTGTTCAAGGGCCGCGATCAGCCTGTGGGCGGAAGCTGGTGGCTATGGGGCTACTTTCCGGGAGAACAGACAGACGGAACCCTCGGGAGCGATTGGGCAACCCCGAGACCGGACCAACAGGGCATAACCGATCAACTGCTTTTCAGGCTTGCGCAACCTGAGACGGGCGGAGTCACAGGTCCCGGTTCACGCCGGTAAGCATCCGTTGTTGAAGGGCAATGTGCTGGAAACTGCCTGGAGATTCTCGTAGTGGTTGGGAGACCTTTGAATATGCAATGCGAACTGCGAACAGAATGAGGAGTGAACAGTCACAGACTATCAAACAGCACCTTTGGAGACATCGCCGATGGATCCTCAACGATTGACTAAGTGGAACAGGAGTGCATTCAGGAGGCAGGTATGCGCAATATGACGCGATTCAGTATCGCGCTTGCTATTTCGCTGTGCGCAAGTGCAGCGTTTGCTCAAAACTCGAACTCCGGCGTGATCAGGGGAACGGTGACCGATCCCACCGACGCCGTAATACAGGGTGTGACGGTAAGTGTACTGGACGTCGACAAGGGCGTGGTCACGACTTATGAGACGAACGGTGCGGGCTTGTACGATACAGGTTCGATTGTTACCGACCATTACACCATCACCTTCACAAAAGCCGGTTTCGATACCTACGTGCGCGGCCCCGTCACGCTCAATGTCGAGACTCTTACCATCAACGGAACGCTGAAGGTCGGCGCTGCAACGGAGACGGTGCGGGTCACTACGGATGTTCCCCTGCTTCAGACCGAATTTGGAACGCAGGCGACGACCCTGTCGGAGCAGGAGATGCAGGACCTGCCCAATTTTGCGAGTTGGGAGACCTTCACCACCCTCATGCCCGGCTCAACCGGTACTTCGGCGCCTGGGGCACAGGGGGGCATGGGTCCCGGCCAGGCAGCATCGGTCAACGGCAATGCCGTCTTTTACAACGTACTGGGCGACGGCGTCACCATGTCCTTTCCGTCCAACGGAAACTCTTATGACTACAACTTCGACACCCTGCAGGAAGTTCAGATGGTCTCCAGCGTTCCGTCGGCACAGTATGAAAACGGCGGCGCGATCTACAACCAGATCAGCAAGGGCGGCGGCAGCAGCTTTCATGGCGATGTTTTTGATTACTTCCAAAACAGCTACCTGAATGCCGCAACCTACGCCTTTGGCCAGGGCTATGTCCCGGTCTTGCGCGCCAACTACTATGGCGGCTCCTTTAGCGGTCCGGTGCCGTTGAAGGGCCTGAAAAACAAGCTGTTCTTTTTCTACAACTATGACCGCACCCAGAGCTATAGCGGCGCGAACAGCGGCTTTATAACAGTTCCCACCACGGGTGTTCCTACATCGACCGGAGCAAACGCCTACAACATGCTCGAAGGCGATTTCACGGGTCAGCCTGCGATCTATGATCCGACCACGCAGGCGATTGTCGGTGGCAATCTGGTGCGGCAATCCTTTGCATGCGAATACGCGGGCTGCAATTACGCAACCGGCAACAAGATTCCAAGCGGCATGATCGACACCGTCGCGACGGCCACACTGGCGTATTCCCCGCCGCCTAACGTTCCCAATCCGACTGTAACGGACGGCATCACCACGAATAACTACTTTTACAGTTGGGCCTCAAACTCGCCAGGATGGGCTTATTTCTTCCGCGTGGATTATGACATCACCCCAAAGAACCGGTTCACGGCAACGGATTATCATAACGTGTCGAGCTCTGTCAGCGAGGGCGTAAAAATTTGCCCAATTGACTGCTACACGGCAAATGGCGATGGCCGTACTGCACAGATCTCCGATGTGTGGACGTTCAGCCCGGATAAGATCAATGAATTCCGTTTCGGGTTCAACAGCCAAAACAATCTCTACATACCTGAATCGGTCAACCAGGGTTTCCCGGAAAAGTTGGGGTTGCAGTTTGCCGAAGCAAACCTCTTTCCCGAAGTCAACATCAATGGGGCCTGCTGCTTTGGTGGCAACATGGTACCGTCGAGCAATGCCATTCAACACCAGCTCCTGTACGAGCCTTCCGACGTAGTGACGATGATCAAAGGCAGGCATGTTCTTCACTTCGGCGGAGAATTCCTTGACCAGGAAATCAACACCACGTTCTGGGGCAACATCGATGCCGGGTCGCAGACTTATACCGGCGTGTATACGAATTCAACCCAGGGCGACGCGACCACCGGTCTTCCCTATGCGGACTTCCTGCTGGGATGGGTGAATTCCTGGAGTGCCGCGAACACGCCGGAGTTCTATCCCAGGATGAAGACGGTGCAGCTCTTCGCTCAGGACGACTTCAAACTGCATCCCAACTTTACCATTAACATTGGCCTGCGCTGGGAAGGGTGGAATGGGATGTACGATGCGCATGGCAACGAGCGCTCGTGGGATCCGACCGTCGTCAATCCCGGCACCGACCCAAACCGGAACACCGGGACCCTGGGCGCCATGTGGTATGGAACCACGCATGCCAATGGACGCACAAAGGTTATAGCGCCCATCTGGAACACATTCCTGCCCCGGTTTGGCGCTTCCTGGCAGTATGATCCGAAGACGGTAGTCCGCGGCGGGATCGGCCTCTATGCCTACAACTACAACGAGGGCCCCAGCGCCTACAGCGAGCTCGGAAGTGAGTTTGGTTCATCGGGCAACCAATCCGACAATACCAACGGCATCCTGCCGGTCGTTATTCTCAACCAGGATGGTAGCGTGAACGATCAGGGGGCTGCCGGCACAAGCATCAATGCTGTGTATCAGCAAGCTCCCACAGGTCCTGACTCCTTGAACGGACAGGGAGTCAATTTTGCCTATTACCACGAGCCGCTGTCCAGAATCTGGGAATACACGCTGGAAGTTCAGCGCATGCTTGGTCCCAACCTGGCCGCCAAGGTCGCTTATGTTGGCAGCCATGGTTTCAACCAGTTATTCGGTACCGATCTCAACCAGATACCCGAAAGCGAGCTAGGACCCAACGATACCAACCCGCCGACCGATTACCGGCCCTATCCGAATTTCCAGTCCATCGGCGGAATGAAGCTCATCGGGATATCGAACTATAACGCGCTCCAGGCAACGGCCGAGAAGCGCATGGGCGCCGGATTGCAATTCAACTTCAACTATACCTGGTCCAAATTCCTGAACGAGACAGACGCCTGCGCATGGAACTGCGCAAGCACATATGCCCAGGATTTGAGCAATGCGCGCGCGGACTATGGGCCTGCGGCCTTTGACGTCCGCAGCATGTTCAAGGGACGTGTCATCTACAAGCTGCCTGTTGGCAGGGGCCAGAAATACCTGAACAACAGCATCCTTGCCGATGAAATTTTAGGCGGGTGGCAGGCTTCAGGAACGGCTCAGTGGCAAACCGGCAATCCATTCACCGTCTTAACAGCAAACAACAACGACTACTCTCAGTCGGGGTCCCAATTTCCCAACGTTGTTCCAGGCGTGAATCCGTATGCCGGCGCTCACCAGATCGGACCCGGCTTGAACTGGTTCAACGAGGCAGCATTTACTCAACCGGATGCCGGAACATATGGCGACTCCGGCAGGAACACCCTGCGTGCTCCGGGCTACTCAGACATCAACTTCTCGTTCGGGAAGAACTTCACCATCTGGCGGGAGGCCAAATTCCTGATCCGCCTCGATGCGAGCAATGTGCTCAACCATCCCAGCTTTGGCCAGCCGAACCCCAACTGGGGACCCGGTCAGCAATCTAACATCACCTCGGTAACGAATGGCGGCCGCAGCGTGCAGCTCCTCGGCAAAATATCCTTCTAACGACAAACAATCCCAAAACCTGAAAGGACGGCGATTTGTCGCCGTCCTTTCATCCCCGCGATGCAAGAACAAAAGGTGTGCGGTGCTGTCCGATGGTCGTGCGGTGACACGAAGCGGCCGGCGTTTTGTTCATCGTGTCCCTCGGTCCTCCGTCATGTGATCCGCGAGAAGATGCGCCTGGTCAAGGCAAAGCAAATGGACCGGATATCACGCTGTTTTGGCGGAGAGAACAGCATACGGGAGCTAGCGACCGAAAGCGGCGCCCAATCCATTTCCTCCACGCTGTATTCTTGGCTGACCAGTGCACAAGAATATAGACTCTCGTCCATAAAGGGGTACCGGTACCCCTCACGAACGCCGGTAATATGGCCCCATTCGGTCATAAGGGACAGCTCAAATGAAGCAGCCAGCATTTATCATTGCCAACGGCGACCTGCGGGTTCCGGCGAACCAGCAAACATGGCCTGCTCAATTCAGGGCAGAGCAGGCCGTTGTCGATGCATTGGCGCGATTTGGCGTTGAGGCAAAGAGAGGCCACGAGGTAGATCCGGTAGAGGGGCACGGCTTTATCAAAAGCCAGAAGCATGGGATGGAGGTCTTCCGCGGGATTCCCCGTGATGCTCCGATCATCGTGGTGGAGGCCGTTTGGCAATACAGCCAGCATATTCTGGCTGGATTGATGTTTCATAAGGGCCCGATTCTAACCGTTGCAAATTGGAGCGGTGAATGGCCGGGTTTAGTCGGGCTTTTGAATCTGAATGCGTGCCTGGCCAAGGCCGGTGTGCCGTATAGCACGCTCTGGAGCAGGGATTTCGACGATGACTGGTTCCTGGCAAGGCTGAAGCAATGGTGTGCTGGCAATCCCATCGAACAGGATGCAAGCCATGTACGTTCTATTTCGGAGTTTTGCGTGCCTGCGGATGTTGACAAAATGGCCGCGGACGTGGCATCGGCGCTGCGTGAAAGATGGGCAATCCTGGGAGTCTTCGATGAGGGCTGCATGGGGATGTACAACGCGATCATCCCCGACGAGTTGCTGCACCCGATGGGACTGTTCAAGGAGCGGCTGAGCCAGTCGGCGCTGTACTATGCCATGACCCAGGTGAGGGAAGACGAAGCCCGGGAGGTGCGGAGCTGGTTGGATCGAAAGGGTGTCCGGTTTCAAATCGGTTCTGATCCCGTTGAAGATCTTACCGATGACCAGGTTCTGCAGCAATGCAAGATGTACATTGCCGCGCTGCGCATCTCCGATGATTTCGGTTGCGACGCAATCGGAATTCAGTATCAGCAGGGATTGAAGGATCTGGTTCCGGCGTCAGATCTCGTAGAAGGGTTGCTGAATAATCTTGACCGGCCTCCTGTAAGAGCGCGCGATAACTCACGCGTATTGTATGAGGCAAATGCATTGCCTCATTTCAACGAAGTGGACGAATGCGCAGGCGTGGACGCACTGCTGACGAATCGGATATGGACAAAACTTGGATTCAGTCCGGAGACTACGCTCCACGACATTCGCTATGGTGAGACCTTTGAACTAAATGGCAAGAGTGAATTTGTCTGGACTTTTGAAATCTCGGGCGCTGTGCCCCCGGAACATCTGAGCGGCGGATATCGCGGCGTGGTCTGTGTGCGCCAACCTTGCATGTCATTTCCCCTTGGGGGCGCAACCATCAAGGGCATCTCCAGGCCGGGTGAGGTGGTCTGGAGCAGGATATTCGTCGAGGACAACCGGCTCAAGGCCGATATAGGACGGGCAAGAGCAGTCGAGCTCCCCGCTGAGGAGAGCGAGCGCCGATGGAGATTGACCAACTGGGAATGGCCCATGATGCACGCGGTGTTGTACGGTATAACGCGCGACCAAATGATGGCGAGGCACAAGTCGAACCATATTCAGGTTGCGTACGCGCCTGACGCCTGCTCCGCCAATCTGGCTCTCGCTGTCAAGGCAGCGACCTTTTCCCAATTGGGCATTGAGGCCAATATCTGTGGTACCCTGCATGGACTTGCTGCCAAAGCCGAAACACTCCCTGCCCTGTAGATATTGAAGTGACCGTGTTCGAGTCGAAGGATGGACCCAGATGACGCCTGCTCTGCTGCCTCCGAGATATTCAATTCTGGTTGTCGGAAGCCTGAATATGGATATGGTCCTAGAGGTTTCCCGGATGCCCCTTCCCGGAGAAAGCCTGGTCGGGCAACGTTACTCGAGGATTCCGGGCGGCAAAGGCGCCAACCAGGCGGTTGGCCTCGCACGCCTGGGAGCGACGGTTACTCTGGCAGGGAAGGTGGGCAAAGATGCCGACGGCGCCAGGCTCGTTGAGGTTCTGAAAAAGGAGGGCATTGCAACTAACTTTGTGTTTGCTGCCGAGAAGACGGCAACCGGCCTCGCGGTCATCCTGCTTGATAACACGGGACAGAATGCAATCGTCACTTACCCCGGAGCAAACTTGGACTTGAACGAGGCTGATATCCTGAAAGCGTTTGCTGCCGGTAGCTTTGACGCTTTAATGTTGCAGCTTGAAGTACCCGACGAAATTATAATCTCATCTTGCCAACTTGCTAAGAAGATGGGAATTCCGGCCTTCGTTGATGCCGGTCCGGCCCGGCCATTTCCGCTCGAGCGAATCCGGGGGATCGATGTCCTCAGCCCTAACGAGACAGAGTTGCTCGCTCTCACCGGCATTGAAGTCACGTCCATCGCCGACGCCGAGTTGGGCGCGGCGGAACTGATCTCCCGGTCGAACGCAAAGGCCGTTGTGATCAAGCTAGGTGCGGCAGGAGCTTTGCTGCGAACGGCCGAAGGCATGGGCGAGCATTTCCCCGCCCACAAAGTCAATGTGGTCGATTCCACAGCGGCCGGAGACGCGTTCGCCGCGGCCCTGATGATTCGCTATCTCGAGACCAGCGATCTGCGCAAATCAGTAACTTACGCGAATCTCGCGGGGGCTCTTGCCGCGACAAAACTGGGCGCGCAGCCCTCGCTGCCAACGGCGCTGGAGATCGAAGTGTTGCGTCAACAAGGTCAGGGAGGCCGGAGGTTGCATGTTTAACATTGCCCCCTCGCTGATGTGCGCGAATCTTCTTGAGCTGGGAAGCCAGGTCCGCGAGCTTGAGCGGGCAGGAGCCAGGTTGTTTCACATTGACGCGATGGATGGCCATTTTGTTCCAAACCTCGGCCTGAGCTTCGATCTGGTTAGACAGGTGCAGAGCATTACAAATGCGGACCTTGATGTTCACCTGATGGTCGATGCTCCGGAGCATTATGTCGAGTGGATTCGGGCTCTGAAGATAAACTATGTTTGATTTCACATTGAAGCCTCTCGCGCTCCGTCAAGGCTTGCACAACAAATGAGGGCGGCGGGAGCAAAGGTAGGGATTGCTCTCAACCCCTCGACGCCTGTTGAGGCATTGCGGTACGTCCTCGATGACTGTGACTACGTGTTGATCATGACTGTTGAACCTGGCTTCGCGGGCCAGACTTTTATCCCGGCTTTGTACGAGAAAACACGCGTTCTGCGCCAGGAACTCGATCAATGCCGGCCAGGCATTGATATTCAGGTCGATGGAAATCTTAACGCAGAAACCTCCTGCCGATGCATTGAGCGAGGAGCGACGATTCTGGTTGGCGGAGGTTCCAGTATTTTTTGCCGCAAGCGTGGGGAGGATGTCTATTCTGCCTACACCGAATTCCGTGATAAGGTTGCAAGATTATGTGAAGAAAGGGAAAGAATGGCGCTTCAACCAGACTTCCACCAGGGGAACAAGTGAGCGACAAGCTGGACCAGTCCCAAAGTCAACGGCTACCCGAGCCTGATGGTCGCGAGGTCTCGCGACCAAAGAAGCAATCCCAAGGCAGTGTTCTCTATTTGACGTTGATGTGCACCGTTTCAGCGCTTGGTGGGTTGCTTTTTGGATTCGATACAGCGGTTATTTCCGGCACACTGACGGCCCTTAAGGCACAGTTCGCACTCCGCGCGGCGATGGAGGGCTGGCTGGTGAGTTCGGCGCTTCTCGGGTGTGCTTTGGGCGCAATTGTGGCCGGATCCCTCGCCGATCGCTTTGGCCGCAAACTCGTGCTTCTCCTTTCCGGCCTGCTCTTCGTGGTCTGTAGCATCGGCTGCACTCTGGCGTGGAATCTTGATGCACTCATTTGGTCACGCTTTGTCGGCGGACTCGGTGTAGGGCTGGCGTCCATGGTGTCACCGCTCTACATCTCGGAGATCTCACCATCACATCTCCGCGGCCGCATGGTGACTTTATTTCAGTTCGCCATTACCATCGGAATCTGTCTAGCTCTGTTTTCAAACGCAGGATTGCAGCATTTGGCATCTCGTGGCATCGCTGGCCAGGGTACAGGGTTCTACCAGCGAGTATTTGTCGATCAGGTCTGGCGAGCTATGTTCGGGATGGAGTTGATCCCTGCCATTTTATTTACGGGCCTGTGCATCGTGGTGCCCGAGGCCCCGCGATGGCTGGTCAAGGTGAAGCGTTACGATGAGGCAAAAGATGTTCTTGCCAGGGTCGGTGGCGCCTCATCGGCGGAAAGTGAACTAAAGGAAATAGAGAGAACGATTTCGGCTGCAAGCGGATCCATCGGGCAGCTATTCAAGCATGGCCTGCGCAAGGCGCTCTGTGTCTCGCTCTTTCTTGCCATTGCTTCCGAACTTAGTGGGATCACAATAGTGTTCTACTATGGCCCGGATATCCTTGAAAAGTCGGGCGTGTCACTTGGAAAGGCCCTCGGAGGATTTGCCTCTATAGGGCTCGTAAATGTGATCTTCACCATTGTTGCAATCTGGCTGATGGACATCGCCGGCCGCCGGCTGCTTCTTTTCGCCGGTACAGTCGGGGCAATCTTATCCCTGACAATCGTGGGTATTCTATTCCGTTCCGGGCATACTGAAGGAATGACGATTGTCACTATGCTGTGCGCTTTTGTTGCATGCTTCGCGTTTTCGATGGGGCCCATCAAATGGGTCGTCATGTCGGAGATATTCCCCACGAAGATTCGCGGACGGGCCATGGCCATCGCAACTCTTGCCGTGTGGGTCACCGACGGCGTCTATAACCAATTCTTCCCTCTGCTGCGGAACTGGCTGGGAATATCTGGAAGTTTCTTCATGTTCTCCGCGGTGCTCATTCCGCAGCTCTTCTTTGTTTGGAAGGTAATGCCGGAAACCAAAGGGCGGACGCTCGAAGAGATCGAGCGTTCATGGACTTCTTGACCAACGTGAAATCGCTCACCATGACGGCCTGCGTAACTCCCCACTATGGAGTCTTGAAATGCAGTTCCGGATTTGCCGGCTGTGAGGCCGTTGTTCCCTGCCCCTCAGTGATTGTGTAGAAACGATCTGCCTCTAGTTGAGTGAGCGTCTCTTTCGCCCCCGATGGCCAGAAGATCTCCACCTTGTCGATGCGATCATGCTTACCCAAACCGAAGTGCAGGCGCAGATCATGCTGTGAAAGATAGCTTCCGCCACTGCGCACTTCATCGGTCTGCACCAGATTGCCTGCAGTTACACGCGCCCGCGTGTTCAATGCCAGCCGGTTGCTCTTGGTGCCCTGCAAGGAAAGACTCACCCAGTGATTCCGCGGGCCACCCTCAGTCCGCAAAATCATCGGCGCGCCTTCAAGGTTCTCCACCACCAGCTCCAGGTGGCCATCGTTGAAGAGGTCGCCGACGGCCATCCCGCGGCTTACCTGAGGAATCTGGATCGCCGGACCAACCTGCTGGCTGATATCGCGGAATGTACCGTCGTGCATATTTTGAAACAATAGCTTCGGCTCACGATACTTGGTGCCGGCGCCCGCCACGTTCACTTGTGGGTAGACGTGTCCGTTGACCATGAAGTAATCGACCCAGCCGTCGTTGTCGAGATCGACAAAGGCGCTTCCCCAACCGACATAAGGGCGCGTGGGGAACGCAATCCCAGCCGCGTAGGAGGCGTCGGTGAAGTTAAGATCGCCGTCGTTGCGAAATAGCGTCGCGTACTGATCGCTGAAGTGCGCAATCAGAATCGAGAAGCGGCCCTTGTGTTCGTAATCGCCAATGGATACGCCCATGTTGGCCTGTTCAAGGCCATCCTGGTTCACGGCAACGCCGGCCTCCTCGGCCACATCGGTAAGGTGGCCATTGCCATCATTGCGATACAAGTAGTTGGGCTCGCCATCGTTGGCGACAAAGAGGTCCGGGCGCCCTTTGCCCTCGATATCCGTCCACACGGCGGTCAGGCCGAAAAGGCCCTTGGGATCATCAACACCGGCCTGTTTGGAAACATCCGAAAAGGTTCCGTCGCCATTGTTGTGAAAGAGATAGTCGCGATAGCCCTTGAGTCCGGCGGGCCCGCACTGCACGGCCACGCCGTGATACTGACATGTCTTGCTGGAGCCAAAGTTTGGCAGGTCATCCAGATGGAAATCGACATAATCGGAGACAAAAACATCCGCCCATCCATCGCCGTCGTAATCGCCGAAGGAAGCGCCCATGGCCCAGCCCGTGTCCACGTCGAGGCCAGCCTGTTTGGTAACGTCGGTGAAGGTGCCATCGCCGTTGTTACGGTAGAGGACCACGCCGCCGAAGCAGGTCACCAGCAGGTCCGGCCAGCCATCGTTGTTGTAGTCGCCCACCACAGCCCCCTGGCCCCAGCACGGGTAGCCGACGCCAGCCTTGTCCGTGACGTCGGTAAAGGTTCCGTCGTGGTTGTTATGGTAAAGGGCAGCCTTTGCCTTCTTGCCGGCCATGGCCATCTCCACGCTCTGCGCATTGGTGAAGTAGATATCCGGATAGCCGTCGCGATCGTAATCGATCAGCGCCACGCCGCCACTCATGGACTCGACAATGTATCGCTGCTCCGGCGCGGAGAGGTGCTCGAACTTGATTCCCGTCGAGGCGGTGATGTCCACGAGCTGCGGGAACGCTGTCGAGGCAGGCTCCGCCGGAGAGGCCGCGGCAGGCTGAGACTGCGACTGCGCCGCGTGCGGAAGCAGCAGTGCAACTGCAAAAAGCACAAACACGACGCACGTGAAAGCAGATGCCTTCCGCAAGCTAAGCCGGAAGCCTGAATGCACATGCGGACGTGAGAATAAGGCGATGACGAATGGAACCGGCACAACGCCCAGACACCTATTTTCCCATCCCACCTTCATCCTCCGGCTTGTTATCCAGCTGCACGCGCATGTCGTGGAAAAGCTCCCGCAGCTTGTCCTTCATATCCTTATACTTCTTGTATTCGGCAAGCTCCCGCTTGGCCTCCTCCGGCTTTCCCTGTTGGCGATCGAGGGTACTGAGGCGGTAGTGTGCGGTGTAGTCCATGGGATCGATCTCAAGCGCATGGACGAGCAGGGTGCGCGCCTTGTCGCGGTCATTCATGGACATAAGAATCTTGGCCAACTCAGTACAGGCATCCGAGTCGTTGGGCTGCATCTCGACGGCGCGCGCGTCGGCATCGTAGGCGGCCTTCAGATCGCCCCGCCGGGCGGCAACCTCTCCCAGCATAAGCTGCGCTTTTTCGTCCTGCGGATTAACTGCCAACGCGGCCTGGAACTGTGCCTCGGCCTCCGACTGCAGCTTTTGATCGGTCGAATTGTAAAGGAGGATGCCAAATTGAAAGTACAGGCCAGGCAGCTTGGGATCGAGCCGGATAGCCTCGCGATAGTTGGCAACCGCAGCAGCCTCATCCCCATGACGGACAAGCTCGATTGCCATCGCCTGATGCATCTCTGCGCTTTGCGGCGCGGCCATGGCCAGAGTGAGCATGGCATTGTTGGCAAGATCGGAATAGAGGCGATAAGACATCATCAGCAAACGGGGATCGGTGGGTTGAGACTCAAGCAATACAGAAACGGTGCTGGCGGCTTTATCAAGATCGCCGGCTTCTGTGTAGCTTTCGATAAGTGCATTGCCCACCTCCTCCTGCACCTTTTCACCCTTAAGGTGTGGCAGGGCAGACTCAAGATCGGTTTGGGCATTGCCTGTATCCTTGAGACGATTCTCGGCAAGGCCCAACAGGGCCTGAATCTTCCACAGGTCTGGCCGTGCCTTGACCGCGGCACGAAGATGCGGCGCCGCCTTCGCTAAGTCCCCTCTGAAGTAGAGAAGCACGCCCAGGTTGCCTTGGACATCCACATTGGCGGGGTCGAGTGCTAGAGCAGCCTCAAACTCGGGAATGGCGAGATCCGGCCGACTCTGGTGCATGTACAGTTGTGCGTTGCGAAGATGCTGCTGGAGTGTGTCGCTCGTGCCTGGCGCGGTCTGACACAGACCGGACAGCGAAAAGGCTAACAAGAAAGTAGCGAATGCAATGGGCTTGAGAGGCATGGCAACCTAATGATACCGCCTCGGGTTCCCAACCTCCCCATAATTCTCTCTTCGCTTATGCTGCGAGCGCCTTGCAGGGGGCTGCCGAAAGCCTGACCGCCGCGTGCGGCTGGCACGCTTACCTCACCAAATTTTCCATCTACAATAGATAGCATGGTCCACCCCAATCCGAACACGTTTTCCCGGCAGCGGAAGGTTACTTTTATCTCTGAGTGTCCTTTGACCAAATTGCATTGTTTCGCGAATCATATCCTCGATATGGACTACAAGCCAATCTATAACCTACCACTCGCGTGAGACGAATCAGGTGGAATCGCGGACTATCAATTTGAGTGGGACAAAAGTTCTCTTTGGCAAAACCTTCGTCTGCCAATCCTGCATTTCCAGAATCTGTTGTGTAGCTTCTTCGGCGAGCCTAGCCACGTCCTGATCCACCGTGGAAAGCGACACCTGAAGAGAATTCCAACGGGAAAGCCCCGCAAGGTTCGAAACCCCTATGAGAGCGATATCTCCCGGAATTGCGAGGCCAGCCTCGAGCACCGCTCTCTGTGCTCCGGATGCAATGAGGTCGTTGTAGCAAAAGACGGCGTCAGGCGGCGGCTTAAGCGCCATCAGTTTGTGCATTGCCGCATACCCGCATTCCTCGCCTCGTTCATCCCCTGATTCGACAGCCACTACTCGACTTGTCTGGATCCTGTGTCCGTGGCGTTTCAAGGTAGCTTTGTAGCCCATGAGCCGGCCCCTTCCGGGGGGGAGGTTGGGAATGCCGATGTGCGCTATTCTGCGGTAGCCGCGTTCTATCAGGTGCTCTGTGGCCAATCTGCCGATAGCTTCATCGTCAGAGCCGACGAAATGCGAGTTCAGCCCGCGAAGTGGCCGATCCAGGAGCAAGTGTGGCACGCGCGCCTCCTTCAGGCATCGGGAAATACTGTTTGATTTTGCGCGTTGACTCGAAGCCAGAACCAGCGTATCGATGCGGCGGGCGAGCAACGCCTCAATCTCCTGTAGTTCCAGAACTGGGTCTTCGTCGGACGATGAGATCACCAGACTGTAACCCTTCTGGCGCAGATTGCGCGCCAAAGCTTTTGCGATCGCTGCAAAGAAAGGGTGCATCAGATCGGGCACGATCATCCCTATCAGGTATGTCCGCCCAGTAGCCAGGCTGCGAGCCGTCAGGTCGGGATGATAATTCAGCTCTTTGGCACGCTGTAGCACTCGCTTACGCATTTCGCTACTAATGCGACCCTGATTACGCAACACTTTCGATACGGTTATGACCGATACCCCAAGGTCAGCCGCAATATCTCTCATCCGAATTGAATCTCTCGTTCGAATCGACATTTTGGAAATGCCTCTGGAAGCGCAGTACATCCTAGACAGCCTGAATCGACGACTTATGATATCCCATCTACAGGGTCTTTTGAAAGTATAGAAAATCGATTCGATGCAATGACGCAAATCACCGCGAGGGATATCCGGAGTCTTTCGCTCAAATCCATCGTAGGAAGCCACGCTAATCCCTTAGTCAAAATGGAGTGATCGGTCCCATGCGCTGACCGTGGGTTAGTCAGAGGCAGCTCCCGACGGATCATGATTATGCGGTTCCGACCCGCGAATATCAGACTGATCAATCGTCGCTCAATCCAGCCCCGACTGCTGCTGGCCCTGTCCTCGAAAGACGAAAAAAGCAAAAACAACAACAAAAACAACCCCACAGATTTGCAGCGGTTGACGGGTCACTCCATATCAGGTAATAGCCGGTTCCGCCGGCGCGACGGCGGTCCCAGCTTGAATATTTTCTTCGTCTATACTCATGCCACACTCTCCCTTGACACGCACAGAGGAACAGTGGGATCGTGACTTCAGTACGACCGCCAAGAAGTACTGAGTTTAGATCCACCCCAAAGAGCTCACACCTGGACAGTGTGGGCTCTTTTCCTTGCTGCGCTATTGCAGAACCAGTTCCAATTGTTCCGCGCTCTCCAGTTTTTTCATGGCGAGCGAAGTCAACTGATGTTCCTCCTGGTTGCATTCTCGTCCCTGGCGAGGTACACCTTGGTTGGCCGCGCGCTGCAATAGCGCGGCCAGAACTAGTGTCCACGATTCGGCTCCTTGCGTGGTTGCTTGGGAGTGGCCGCTCCTTGGGGGGGTGGCGCCTCATCGATTCCCAGCAGAATTGCGATTTTCGACGTGCGAAAGTAAACCCTGCGACCCAGCCTTTTGCGCGACGCGTTGACCGCCGTCGAAAACGGGTCGGCTTTGCGTAGGGAAATCCTGAGACCCTCCGGCGAGCGGCCCAGTATTTTCGCTAGTGTAGTCCGTCATAAATA
>PLGM01000297.1 GCA_003139795.1 Acidobacteriaceae bacterium
GCCAGAACTCGGTACTCTCAAGGTCTGAATTCCATCGCTATCAACTAAGGAACAAGCAGGATTGGCGCCCGCCAGAAGTTCGCTTTCTTTGTTGCCGGGTCGAGAATAGTGACTTGGCAGTCGTATTCTCCTGGCGGCAGACCATTCACGCCAAGATTGAAGCTGAGCGGCATGGTGCCAAGCCGGCTCGTAGGATTAGGTACGATCGCCGTGGGTGGAGTCTCGAAAGCTTGTTTGCCTTCGTGGTATAGGGTGACGAATGCGAACAGTGGCTGGCTGGCCGGTTTGCTGGCCTGCGGCTCATCCGACGAGGGCTGCTTGTAGGCCTGAACATACACGTAAACCTCGCGTGCGGTACTGAAGACGCGGGTAACGCTGGGGATAAGCTTCCTTCCATCCTGAACGAGCGGGTTTACGGAATCTTCCTTCAGCCTGTCCTTGGCTTTGGCGGCGTCGTAGAGCGCTTGGTTCATTTCGACGCGTTGGCTGCTTAGCACGACAGAGCTGATGGGGATGCGCCTTTCTTCCTTGTTCAGATTGGGGATGGTGAAGGTGGTTTCATACGTGCCGATTCTGCCTGTCTCATCGTCGCGCGCCAGGAACTTGATCATGTACTTGCCGGGCAGCAGAGTGAAGCCGGTGTCGTACTCGATGGGACGGTGGGCGAGCTCGGCAGCCGTTGCATCGGAGAGCTTGATGTTGACGTTGTCGCGGACGTTGGTGACCGTACTGCCGCCGATCAGGTCCTTGATCTCGCCGACGAAGTCGATAAGCGTGTGCTCTGCGCCGCCGCGTTTGGCCAGGGCCAACTCGCGGCCCGGAATCTTAACCACGATGGGAACAAAATACTCCGCGCGATTGAGCTGGAAGTGATCGATCTCCATGGCGATGGAGAGCTCAGTGATTGGGTCTTCGAGCATGAGCGCATCTTCAAGCTGACGCTCCTTGTCGACCGCGGTAAAGCGGTTAAACTCCTTATCCGCGTAGTAGCCCTCGCGATAGCTGAGCTTTGCATCGAGATTCTGCGTGAGCGAGATTTTGACGCGGCGGAAGTGGCCGTTTTTGGCCGTGTTGGTGGCGTAGTAACCGAGGAGATAGTAGTCGGAGATGGCGTCCTGCGCCTGCACAATGCCGCGCGTCAGGTCGTTGTTGTCGAACAGCGCCTTACCGCCCGTGTCCCCGGCCAGCGCATAGAGCGTGTCCTGGGACTGCTGGAAGTTGCTGGTGTTGGCGAGTGCGGCAGCGCCTGAGTAGACGCCAGAGTTGCCAGGCGAACCTTGTGTCGCGTCGCCAAGCGGCGCCTGTGCCACCAGCCCGCGCGCATCGACCGGCCAAAAAGCTACACCCGCTTTGATAGCTGCGTCGACCGTGGCGTGTAGCTGGGCCTGGTTATCGATGCCGTTGAGGCGCAGGCCGCTGGCGAAGTAGATGAGCGATTTCTTTTCGTTCAACTGGCCCAGCATCTTGGCCGCGGTCTCCAGCGCGGAGAGTTGGCGATCGGTGTTGAAGACGTTGAACTCGCTGTCGTCCTGGCCGAAGGCCGCGCCGGTGTCCGCGCTGCTGGCGTCGTCGACAGTCTCCGCCGAACCCTGGCCCTCGCCCACGATCATCGTCTCCACAATGCTGAGGAGCCGTTTGCGGTCCGCGGTGAAGTCTTGCAGAATATCGACTGAACCGCCCTGGTAGCGCAGGATGGAAACGAGATCGACAGTCGTCATCTGCGTGCGGATGAACTGCTGCGCGGCCGTGAGGGCGCGGAGCTGATCCGCCGGATTCATCGCGGACATGTCGAAGTAAAGTGCGAGCAGGCGGCGATTCTTGTAGCGCTCGCTCTCCTCGGATTCAGGCGCGATCTGCGTGCGTGTGAGCTGCTTGTAGAGCTTGATGTTTTCGTCAACCGGCTTCGATGCGGGCAATGGCTTTGCCTGCTCGGCCAGGTCCTGGTGTTCGCAAATCTTCACCGTCTGCGGAACGCCATCCTCCGTGACGGCGAAGTCCTTCGCGGTGAGGCCCTCAAATGGCTTCCCATCTTTGTCTTTGACGACAACAGCCTCGATAACCAGCTGCACCTTGACGGAAAGAGTGAAGTTCTGCGACGCGTCGGCCGGCTTGTTCTGGCCGATCTGCTGCGCGCCCGCGGCAGCGGCTGCGATCAAGACAGCGAAGAGGCCAGTGAGGAATCGCATCGCTAGAACCTCAACCTTACTGTTGTTTGCAGGCTGCGCATAGCGTTGGCGCTTACGGGCACACCAAATTGCGTGCTGTTGACGGTAGTGATCCATCCGGTAAAAACAGCGTGATTGAGAACGTTGGTTGCGTCCACGCGCGCGATGAGGTTGAACTTCGTGCTGGGGCGGAAGGTGCGTTCGAGCGACGAATCCAGGCTGAACTGGCCGGGGCCTGTAATCGAGTCTCTGCCCGCCGTTCCCCATTGCCCGGCAGCCGGCGCAGTGTAAGCCGCGGCATTCAGATGCACGCCCGCAGTCGATAAGTAAATGGGTACGCCGCTGAGGTTGGGACGGATGGTGCCGGTGAAGCCCGTGCCCGGAACAGCCGCCAGATAGACAGGAGTCTCGGGCATCCCGGAGCCCACTGTAATCTGCGAGAGCAGGGTCCACTCCTTCAGCAGCCTGCCACGCCAGCCACTCATCAGCGTCCCACCCTCCAGGCCCTGGCCGGTCGTGTATTGCGCCTGCACGTTGAGCAGGTGACGCTGATCGAATGTGGAGAGAGAGCGCTCAGCAGGCAGGTTGAGCCAGTTCTGCGCAATGGATCCAGAAGGCGTAGCCGCCGGTGCAGAGTCGCTCGGCCCCTGCGTTGGTGACGTGGCCACAACGTGACCCTGGCCGCCGAGGAATGCGTCGACGTCGATCGACTTCGAATACGTGTAAAGCACTGTTGCGGTGAATCCGGCGCGGAGCCTGCGGCGCAGTTGCACCTGCCCCGACTCGCGCGTCGAGTCTCCGCCTGAAGTTCGATACTCGAAGCCCAGCGGGCATCCGGGACACGGGTTGGCTGCACCAATGGGATACGTGTTGGGCAGAAACTCCTGCACGCCTCGCGTGCCCTTCACGCCCAGATAGGTTGCGGTGAGCTGGAGCGCGCCGGGCAGGTCGCGCTGCACGGCCAGGCGCCATGTCTGCGCGTAGCCCACGCGAAAGTTGGGATCGATTGCATAGGTGTCCGCACTGACCGACAAGCATGGATTGAATCCATTGGCGAGCGTGAGCGGGCAGGCGGCGCTGTTCTCGACGTTGAGGCTGGTGGAAAGCGGAGCCTGCTGCGCGAGCAGTTGCGCGGAACTTAGATAGACCGAGGTGTCATGATAAATGCCATATCCGGCGCGCACCACAACAGTCGAAGCCGGGATGGGCCGCCACGAAACGCCGATGCGCGGTTCCACACCGAGCTTGTCGGGGCGAACCAGCGAACTGGGATAATGCATACCTGTGAGCGGCCCCAAGGGAGCACTGCCCAGCACTGGCGCGGCAGCCGCGAAGCCTGGCGTGATGTCGAGATTGACCAGCCGCCCGTAGAGCTCTGTCATGGGAGCGCCGTACTCCCAGCGCGCTCCCGCGTTGATGGTGAGCGAGGAAAGAACGCGCCAGTCGTCCTGGGCGTAAGCATCGTAAACCGGCTGGCGGAAGTATTTATCCGCGTTTCCGAAGGCCAGAGAACTGGTGTCGGGAATGCCGAGGAGAAAGTCGGCGAGATCGGAGCCGCTGGTCCCCGTATTCGCCCCTGTGCCCGCCGTAGCCGCGCCCGTGAAGGCAAAGATGCCGCGCGGGTCCTGCTGATAGAAATCGTTGTACTCCTGCCTGCGGAAATCTCCACCTACCGTGATGTTGTGATGCCTGCGATAGATGCCAGCCGAAGCTGAGACCATGTCCGTACGGTTGCGGTTGAATGCGCTGTTGGCGTCGCTCAAGCCGGCGATGCCGCTGGAAAAATTGAGCGTGGGCGGACCCCAGTCGGCGGGGTCTTGGTCGTTGCCGTTGATGCCCGCCGCACCGGAGACGTTTTGGCGGCCTTCAAATTCGGGCACGATCAACGTTCTGAGCCGGCTGAAATGATAGCTGGTGTAGAAGAAAAGATGCTGGCTGAAACGGTGCGACCAGTTGATGTTGGTGTTGATGCCCAGCGTATCGGTCGTGTCGACAAAGCCGAACAGGTTCACGCTGCCGGCTCTCGTGCTCTGCAGATTGAAGACTCCATTGAGCTGGTCCTTGCGGCCAAGCGTCTTGTCCAGCCGCATCTGCACCACGTCCTGATGGCTGTCACTGAGCGCGGGCGCCTGGTAGTCGTAGAGCGAATTCCCATTGATGTTCGGCGCTGGATAAAGCTGCAGCAACGCCTGCGCCTGCGCGCTCACCGGCACCTGGTTGTTCGCGAATGCCAGGCCAGTCGCGGGGTTGAAGATAGTCAGCGGCTGGCCGAGCACATTGGTCAGGCCGGCAAGATTGCCCGTCCGCTCGGCCTCCGTTGGAACGAGGCCGGTCTCATCCTGTTCCGTCTGGTTACGCGTCCACTGGTAGGCGGCGAAAAAGTTCGGCCCGTGCGGAAGCAGCCGAGGAATCTTCATGGGTCCGCCGAAGGTTACCACGCCGGTGACGAGATTGTAGAAAGGCTTCGGAATCTCCTGTCCGCTCAGCGAGTAGGCGCGTGCATTGAGCGCGGAGTTGCCGAAGATGACCGCGAGCCCGCCGTTGTAGAGGCTCTTGCTGTTGGGCCGCCTGTTTCCGAAGGCACGGTCGAGCGAGTATTGGCTCGTTGCCGCGTTGTTCACGCTGCCGTTCACCAGGAAGCCGTCGGACGAATCCTGACTCTGATCCTCCGGCGCTTTCGGAATTTCAGTGGGAGCCTGTGCAGCCGCGGAGGCGTCGGGCTTCTTCGACGCGGGAGCGTTTAAGACCGGCTGCGTGACCGGCGGAGCCTGCATCATCTTCGTGCGCGCCATCAACTGGTCTGCAGGAAGAAGCTGCAACTCGAAATTTCCAGCAGGCGCGTTCGGGGCGATGGCCACGTTGGTCTCGATGGTCGAGAAACACTGCATCTCGATCTCGATCTTCCAGTTGCCATCGGGCAGATCGTCGAAGTCGTATACGCCTCCCTGGTCGGATGTGACGGTGAACTTCTTCCCTCCCTGCGCTGCTGTAATCGTCGCTCCCGGCACCGGCAAACCGCCGAACGTCACCACCCCGTGATACTCCGAAGCCGCGGCCGGGCCTGAGGCGCACAGACCCGCCAGCATGCAGAAGACCGGGATGTAGCCAAAGCGCCGCCGCGTCATCCGTTCACTCCAACCTGGTGCTAATTCTCCGAGGGTTTCTCTGCATGATCGATCACAATGGTTTCAATCGGACCTTTGCCCGGTGGAAGTTTGAGCCCGATCTCCTTCATCGCATCGAGGAGGAAACTGGGGATATCGGCATCGTTGTCCTCATTGCCGGTTCGATACTCGAAGTCGAACGACCCTTGCAGCCCGGTTTGGTCCAGAACGGGATGCTCGAAGAATCTGCTCAAGCGGGCGGCCAGTTGCGGCATCGAGATGTTTTCGCCGCGAATTCCTCCGCCGAACCACCCTCCGCTGATACCGCCTGCCCATGGAAATGCGTTCTTATCCTTGGGCGTTTGCAACTTGAGTTCCTTCGTGCCTCTTGTCAATAGGTAGACGGAGCCTTCCTTGGTCACACGATGAAACTTCAATTGAAATCGATCGATCAGGAGCGATTGCAGCATCTGGCGCTGATCCTGGCTGGGAGGTGACTTCGGTAACGCGGGGTTCGACTTGCCGGCTGGCGATGACTCCGGCGGCTTGGCTTGAATGTCAAATCCGTCATCGTTCATCCACCCTGGGCCGCCCGAGATTTGAAATCCCTGGACGTCAAACGCCAACATGATCAGATACTGCAGCGTGCACCCTCTGGCCGCAATCCTGCCGCCTGGATAGGTGTAGAAACCGTTCACTTCTCCGCGCTTCGGGTCCGGGGGCCTGATCGATGCGACTTCAAACGCCGGCAGCGCCGAAGCTGCATCCCCGGCCTGTGCTCCAGTATTCGCCTGTGCACTTGAATTCCGCGCGGCCATTACCACCAACCCTGCAGCGCAAAGGCATAACAAGCGGCTTAACGAAACTCCGATTGCAGCGCGGCCCTTCATCACCTGGGGCAATCCTCCCAACTTGGTTCCATCGGCTTACACACCAGACTCGTGCACGTCGCGAGGCGCTCGCAGCTAATTCGCCGACGGCTTCTCTACATGATCGATCACGATTACGTCATCGGGAGCCTTTGCCGGTCCCATCTTCAGGCCGATCTGCTCCTGGATCGCGGTATAAAGAGCCGGCGGCGCCTTGGGATCGTCGGATGGCGGCGGGATTGTTGCGCCGACGCCCCGAAACGCCGCGAATTGCGAGCCGTCCGGAGTCCACTTCAACTGGAAATCGTACCTGTCCGTGAGTCCGGTTTGATCCACAACCGGTCTGTCCATCACGCCGTTCTGCATCCAGCTCGCAAAGTCGGCCATGGTCATGTTTCTCACGTTCAGATCCCCGAGTCCTCTGAAGCCGAAGCCTTGCGGATCGTTTGCGGCGGCGGTGCTTTTTGTCATCTTCGGCCCGCCGCTGGCCACACTGATCACGTAGACCGATAACTCCCTCTTGTCGTGATGAAAGGTCAGTTTGAAGCGGCCGGCGAGCAGCTTCTGCACCATGATCCCCATCTGCTTCAGATTCGGGCGGCCCTCCGTATCGGGCTTCCCTTCGATGTCGAACAGGTCGGTACCAAACCAGTCCGGCGCGCCTACAATCTGTTTGGGGTGCAGCCCATACGCGAAGGCGATCAGGTCGTTTATATCCGTATTGAACGTCACAAAACTTCCGCCTCTGAAGCCAAAGCCCTTGCCCTGCCTGCCGAGAACACTCGGCTTGATGGTCTCAACCTCGAAGGATGGATTGGCATCCGCGGCCATCGGCGGGATGGGCGGCGGCGGCTTGGGGATGGCCCATTCCGTTGCCGCCGTGGCGCGCGCGAAGTTGAGTGGAAGCGAGTTGCCGCCCTGGGTCGAGGTTCCTTCAATCGTCTTTCCATCCGCGCTCAGCTTGCCTTCATACTTCAGGTCGAACTGGGTAATGCTGTACTTCACCGTGTTGCCATCAAGCGTGATCTTGGTGACCGGAAAGGGTTGGCCGCCCTGGTCGATGCTGTAGAAATCGGCCTTGTAGCCGCCGCTGTCGGCCTTCGAGATCTTGAGCACGGTGCGCAGGTCCTGTCCTGCGTGAAGCGTGCCTTGCCACGTGTCCGTAATGTCCTGCGCGGGGTTCGGCGCCGCGGCCTGGGCGTGGACCTGGTTGACGTTTACAAGTCCGAAGACCAGCTCCAAAGCCAAGGCGAAAGTTACGGTTATGTTACACAGCATCTTGCCGTTGAAACTCAGTTTGCGCACAGAATACGCAGGCATCATGCAGACCGTCCTTTTTCCCTAGTTGGGATGGGCAACTCCAGAGGCGCGTACCGCCATTCACTCGTCGAGCCAGATGAGGATATTCGGTAAGACGTTTGCGCCAACCATTTGGTTCTGTCGTTCCGGCCTTTTTTCCGATCTGCCCACGTGCCGTCCTCGCTTGGCGGATTCAATTTGGAGAAGGCTGCTCGATGTGATCGATCACGATCACATCAACCGGACCCTTTTGCGACTCCAGTTTCAATCCAAGCTGCTCCTGGAGCGCGGTAAACAGCGAAGGCCCAGCCGCGTCGGAAGCGCCCGCGCTGTCGCCTCCCGGCGGGCCGCCACCGGGTCCCCGCAGCATCGGCCCGCCGCCTTGGTCCGATGCCCAATTGAGCGTGTAGTCGTAGTTGCCGGTGAGACCCGTTTTATAGATGATCGTTCTCCCTACTTCCGGCGAGAGCGCTTGCATCAGGTTCTCGATCGTGTTCGCCTTTGCCTCGATGCTTCCGTCGCCTCTCATCATCATCAGCCGGTGCGGCGGACCGCCCTTTGTCGGCGCATCGGCAATTGCGGACTCCTTCAGCTTCGACCCGCCCTTGGCGATCGTCAGCACGTAAAGGGGCAACTCTCTAGTTTCGTAGTGGTACTTCAGATTGAAGCGCTCCTCAAGCAGTGGCAGGAACATCGCCTTTCGCTGTGAAAAAGTCAGATTCTCCAGCTTGGGCGCGTCCGCGGCGTCCACTTTCGCGTCAACGTCATATTGATCGGACTTCGCCCACCCTGGCACGTCCAGTATGCGATCCTCTTCGACTCCAAACGCCAGGCGAAAAAGAAAGTCAGGGGAAACACCCATCATTGAAACACCGTCCGGGGTGAACCGGATGCCCCTTCTACCATCCCCTGCCTTGTTCGGCTTGATTGTTGCCACTTCGAATTTGGGCAGGCTGGCCAGCGCGTCGTCGGCATGGGACTGCGCAAGCAACTCGTCTGTGTGCGCCAGGCCCAGCACAATCGGCAAAGCCACGGCAGCAACGCCGACCACGCCCAGCAACAGCTTTCTGCCGAGGTTCAATTTCTGCGCGACCTGCTCGTTCATGATGCGCACAATTCGCTTTTTCAGATCCGATCCGCTCACTCCGGAGACGCAGGTGAGCGGCGACTCGAAGTAGAATTTGCACACGTTGAGAATCCCCTCGGCATAAACTTCGGCCACGTTGCCCGACTGCAGAACGGCCTCGTCGCAGGCAAGTTCGCGCTCCTCCATCAGACGCGCCCAATCCACCATACCAGGGGATGAAACCAGAAGAGCGTCTCCACCACCATGTGCATGGTGAAGGTCAGGTTGTCGCGCCGCCTCACGTGGCACATCTCATGGGCCACAATCGCGTCCAATTGCGCTGAAGTCAGCCGGTCCAGGATGCCTTCCGGCACGAACAGCACTGGCCGAAGGATGCCGAAGACTCCGGGTTCCAGCAACGACGATGAGGCGAGCACAGGCACTCCCGCTGCGAAGGCGCGCGGCGAGGCAGCGCGCACGGCTGCGCGGACCTGCCGCCATTTGCGGGCCCAGGAAACAGCAACGGCCAAAGCACCGAGCGCCCATAATGCAAAGAGTAGCGGCAGAAGAATGTCGGCATGGCGCGAACCCGTCCCGGGCGGGGCAGGCGGAAGGAATTGTGCCTGCGGAAAAGACAGCGTGAGCTGCTCCATGACCGATGCGAAGGCAGGCCCGTGAATGGACGACCTGGTCACCGGCTGAAGCCGCTCACCCGCAGCAATGAGAAGCGAGAACGGGACCAGGAACTTCGCCGATGCGATCATCCACACCCAATAGCGCGTCCGCGCGTGATTGTGGCGCAGAGTCGGCACCAGGAGCCAGACAATCAGCGCCACAACGGTCGACTGCCAGATGTGGTTCACCAGTGCGGCGGTCCACAATTGGTATGAGGATTCATTCCAGAGCGCCATCTGCATCATGGTTCCTTCTCTTTCAGCAGAGAATTTCGCCGCGAAAGACTTTTGAGCGTCTTCTCCGCATCCTTGACATCTTCGAGAGACAGCTTTCCCGATTCGATCAGGTGCGCCATCACCGGCTGTGAGCGTCCTCCCAAGAGGGCCAGCAGATCGTCGATCACCCTCCGCTGGGCAGCATCGCGGGAGATGGCCGCGGCAAAGATGTGGAAGTTCCCCACCCGCTTCACGCGCCGCACAACCTCCTTCACTTCCATCCTGTACACGGTGGTCTGCACAGTCGTGTACGCAGGTCTTCTTTTGGCCGGGAACGACTCCAGGATTTCACGGATGGAGGAGTCTCCCTTGGACCAGAGCGTCTCCATGATCTGAAATTCAAGCTTTGATAATCTGGGGTCAGGCATTCTTATCTCCTATGCACGTAGGAATTGTTACTACAATAGTATGCGTATGTCAACATGTTTTTCGGATGGCTTGAAAGCCCATCATCTGACCGCACGGGCGGTGAGAGGAGCGCGATTCCATGATCGGCACAACTATTACGGGCCTAAGGACCTGCATCCTTCTCGGCGATTCCCCTACCTCTCCGGTCTTGCGAGAACGTCGCAGAGTGACAGCTGGTCGAGAGTGCCAACGGATTGGGAAATCGCGGGACTCGGCAGAATCTCAACGCATAGAAACATCGCGCCTAGCAAACCGAGAAGCCTGGGAGAGTGTGTCGTCATATGAGATCGCCTCGGATTGTAGACCAAAACGTGTTCGCATTCCATTTCGGGCGGTTGGCCGCCAAACCGGCAGTTACTGTTCGAGTATTGACGAACTGTTATCTGACGGTTTGGCGACCAAGCAGGAGTAAAGTGCCAACGAGAGCGTTTGGCGGCACCGCCCCTTCCTGTGCGCCTATTCTTTGGTTACCAGCCTCACGCATTGAGCCGATTGGAGGCCGCCACCCGTCCGTACCAAAGGCCCGAATCCTTGATCGTACGCTTCTGGTTGCGAAAGTCCGTATAAATCAATCCATAGCGCTCGGTATAACCCTCCGCCCATTGGAAGTTGTCGAGAAGGGTCCAAGCATGAAAGGCGCGAACCCGCGCTCCATCGGCAATCGCGCGAGCCAGTTCCGCGAGCACTTCGCGGTACCATTGGATGCGCCGCCCATCCGGTATGCGACCACCCTGTTCTTCATCGGGGGCGTCGAGGTAACCGCATCCGCTCTCGGTAATCTCGATGATCGGGTGGTTGTATTCCCTAGAAATCTGAGTGACTAGGTCGTACATGCCGCGCGGCCATACTTCCAGGCCGGCGTCCGTGAGCGGACCCTCGGTGGGCATGGCGGCGCGGAAACGGGTAAAGGGATCGCGCCCGCCTGGTGAGTTGTTCTCAATCTCCGTGCCGCTGAAGTTGCCTCCGCTACGGAATTGCTCCTTGCTGGCATCCGAGACGATGCGGCGGGTGTAGTAATGAAAGCCCACCCAGTCCAGCGGCGCATAGAGAAGCTTTTCGTCGCCCGGCTTGAAGCCCATCAGTTCATACGGCGGTCCTGCAACGAAAGCCTTTGGGTAGCGGCCAGTCATGGCAGCCTCCAGAAAGAAGACATTGTTCATGGCATGGTATCGAGCTGCGGCTGCGCGATCATCGTCCGAGTCCGTCTTCGGGTAGGCGGGGGCCATCTCATAAGCACTCCCCACCGTTGCTTGGGGCGATGCTGCCTTGACTGCACGGTGCGCCTCCGCCTGAGCCAGAGCCAGCGTGTGCGCCGCCTTCAGGAAATCGCTGAAGCTGGTCCGGCAGGGCGGAAAGGCGCCCGCGGCATAGCCCATGAAGGCGATTGCCCAAGGCATATTGAAGGGCGCCCAAACCGTGATTCGATCCCCTAGATGCTTGGCCAAAATGCCGGCGTAGTCTGCGAAGTAGCTGGCCAGATCCCGGTTTGGCCAGCCTCCCCGATCTTCGAGCGCCTGGGGAAGATCCCAGTGATACATCGTGCACCAGGGCCGGATGCCGGCCTCAATAAGAGCATCGACGAAGCGACTGTAGTGATCGATCCCCTTCATGTTCGGGGTGCCTGTCCCCGCGGGCTGAATCCGCGGCCACGAAATCGAAAATCGCTGGCTTTTTTGGTTGAGGCGCTTTGCCAATGCGATGTCCTGCGGATAAAGGTGGTACTGGTCGCAGGCAACGTCGCCTGTCACGCCTCCCCTTACCTTCCCGGGTGTATGAGTGAATCTGTCCCATATCGATTCGCCCTTGCCGTCCTCATTCCACGCGCCCTCCACTTGGTAGGAGGCCGTAGCGGTGCCCCAAATGAAGCCTTCGGGAAAACGCGCCTGCTCGATGAACGAATCGGGCACGGACCCCGGCACTTGCTCTGCCGAGGATGCCGCAGCGGCGTAGCTAGAGCGGCGATGGAGCACTGCGCCTGCGGCTACGGCCAGGCAACGAGTTGCAAATTGGCGACGGTCCATTCGATGAACCTTTCTTCATTCTCAGGTTAGCGCAGAGTCCCTGCTTTACACCTGGCAATTCGGTATCAGCCGCGCGACTTGCCGGATCAGTAACTCAAAGTC
>PLGM01000126.1 GCA_003139795.1 Acidobacteriaceae bacterium
GACAGGGCGGCGGGCGGGCGCATGAACACGGAGACCGAGCGCGGCGTTAATGAACTGCATGGGCAGGGATTCGTCTTTGATCGCCAGAACTCCTGGGGCGCGCAGAATCCGTTTACGCAGTGGGTGAAGGAGACCACGCCGGCCAACGGGACCACCGTTCCGATTCCGGTGTTCACGCCGGAGTCCTATACCCCGCCAGACCGCGAAACGACCTGGGGCATCGGCGTGGGCAGCCGCATCCTCCGCAACAAGCTCTTCTGGTTTGCGGCGCTGGACGGCTACCAGCGAAACGATCCGGGGCTGGCGATGGTGAAACATCCCTACCTTCTACAGCTAGAGCCTTCGAACACATGCGCGATCCCCCCATGTAGCCAAATAATCGGGCTCTTTGCTCAGCCCACAAACGACCAGATGCAGGTGCTGAGCGCGCGGCTGGGGTTGAGCAGCGCCAATCCGGTTGGAGAAGGGCTGGCGGCTTATTCGACAATGCTGGAAACGCTGGGCGGACTGCTCGGCCCGGCGCCGCGCACGGCTACGCAGTGGACCGGCTTTGGGCGGCTTGACTGGCAGGCGACGGAACGCAATCGCTTCACGCTGGAGGGCATTGGAGCGCGATGGAACTCGCCGGGCGGAGGGTTGACCCGCGTGGCTGAAACCTATGGGAACCACAGCTTCGGATCGAGCGAGGCGAGCGAGGAGTGGCTGCTGGGACGCTGGGAGAGATTTCTGACCCCCAACCTGCTGGCCGTGACCCAGGCCTCGGTGGGACGCGGCCTTCAGGAGGCGCGGCCTTCGACTCCTTCAACCTATGAGCACACGCTGCTTAGCGGAAATGTGTGGGGTCAGTTGCCGCAGATCGTGGTGGACAATCGCTACGGATTCACCATCGGCAACCCCTCGCGCTTCGGAACAGGCAGCTATCCAGACGAGAAGCTTTACCACGGGCAGGAGTCGGTGGATTGGATTCGCGGCAAGCTGCTGGTGAAGGCCGGCTTCGAGGTTAGCCGCAATAGCGACGCCACCAGCCTGCTGCGCAACCAGACAGGGACCTACACCTATGCGAACGTGGTCAATTTCACCTCGGATGTGTGGGCGCTCGAAAACGGGTTTGGCGAGCTCAACCCCAACGGGCCGCAGCATAACTGCGACGAGACAGGCGAGGTGTGGCACGACTCGGGGGGCAACCTGCGCGGGGTGGGCAACCTGCCCTGCTACTCCTACTATTCGCAGACCCTCGGCCCCTCTGGCTGGAGTTTGAGCACCAGCGACTGGGCCGGCTACACGACCGCCCAGTGGCAGGCGAGCAAGTTGCTGGTCGTCTCCGCCGGATTGCGCTGGGAGCGGGAGCAGTTGCCGCCGCCGCTCGCCGCGCTCCAGAATACAAATCTGCCGCTGACCGAAAAGCTGCCCAACCTGGGCAACAACTGGGGTCCGCGGGTGAGCGTGGCCGTGGGATCGGGCGAAAAACATTGGCCGGTGCTGCGGCTGGGCTACGGGATGTACTTTGGGCGCACGGAGAATCTGACGCTGGAGACGGCGCTGACCCAGACCGGCTCCCTGAACGGAGACCTGAACTTTTTCATGCGGCCTACCGACGACCTTCCGAACAGCGGCGGCGGCGCTCCGCCGTTTCCTTACGTGCTGCAGGGAACTCCGGGGAGCGTGGTAAAGCCGGGAGCGGTGGAGTTTGCGCCCAACTTCCACAATTCCGAGATTCACCAGGCCGTTGTCGCCGTGGAAGAAACGCTGCCGAGCCACGTGGAGGTGACCGCCAGCGCGATGGTGAGCCTGGGCCGCCGGCTGCCGATCTCCATCGACACGAACTTCGATCCCGCAGTCAATCCGGGGACGATTACCTATGCCGTGGTGGACGGCGCCGGCGCGGGACCCATCAAAGCAGCGCAGATTACGGTTCCCTTCTACGCTTCGTGGCCATCGGCAACTTCGTCGACGGGATTTGCCGGGCGGCTCAATCCGGATTACCAGCAGATTACGCAGATCATGAGCCGCGCCAACTCGACCTACGAGGCGATGATGGTGAAGGTTGTTCGCTATGGCCGCCGCGGACTGAGCCTGCACGCCCACTACACCTATGCGCACGCCATGGACTGGAATCCCAACGAGAGCACGCTGGTATCCGGCAGCGATGTGCTGGACCCAGCTAACTTCAACATGGAGTATGGAACCAGCAATCTGGATATGCGCCACTCGGCCGCCGCCATGGTGATCTATGAGGCGCCGTGGAAGCTGCGGAAACTGGCCGGAGGGCTTGCGAACGGCTGGATGATCTCAGGAATTGGGCAGTACCACAGCGGGCTGCCCTATACCATGCGCACCAGCGGCTCGCTGGCCAAGGAGTTCGACTCCACCGGCACGGCAATCGTGGGATTGGCGCCAGGAATGAACGGATCAGGCGGCGACAATCGCGTCTATGGCCTGGGCAGCGACGGTGTAAGCTACAACATCGGCCGCAATACATTCCGCTATCCGCCCACCTGGAAGGCCGATATGCGGCTGGGCAAGAAATTCGACCTGGGGCAGATGCGCCAGTTGGAGTTGCTGGCCGAGAGCTTCAACCTCTTCAACCACCAGAACGTGACGGAGCTGGAAACGACCGGCTATTACCTTGAGTCCGGAACCGCCTCCGGCACGTTGCCCACGCTGAACTTTCTCACCGGGCTAAAGGCGAACACCACGGCGTTTGGGCAGCCGCTGAACATCAATGCGACTAACTTCTACCGGGAGCGGCAGGTGCAGGTGGGGGTGAGGATGAGGTTCTAGCGAGCCGATTGGTTGTAAGCCGGTGTCCAGGTTGCCGGCCATCTGAGCTGCAGGACTGGAGAGCACGGAAGACTTAGTGCGGAGGCCGAGGAGCAGGAGGGGTAACCAGTGTGAGTGAACTGTTCGTTATTATCTAAAAAGACAATAGAAACGTTAATTTCCCAAAAAAAACGGGACGGAAAAGTTTTTTGGTCGTCAGAACCTCGTCGATAGGATATTCTTAAAGGGAGCTTCTAGGGAGAATTTCATTCAACATGAGGGCATTTTCAGATTCGTATCTGCGTCCGATTGAAAAACTGTGCAGTGGGGAGAATGCAAGAAGGCTCAGCTTCTTCAGCTTATCCTCGGTAGCTCATGGAAACGCCAACCCCGGATCCATGACTGCAGTGCTGTGTGCACTTTCCATTTTTCCCCAATTGGAGCGCGCTTCCCATCTTCACTGCTGGATCAATGGCTCGCCTGAGTTCCCTTGATTGTTGCCCTGGATTGTTTCCCTGGACCTGTTAGTGTTTGGTTGAACCGGCCTCCAGGCCGGTGCGTGTGTGCGAAAGCGTACAAGAGCTTCTAAGCCAAACGTATTTGATGAGTTGGGTGTGTCTTGCCGTAGTGTTGAAGACCACGCCCTGATACTGCACATGCTCTCGGAGACGATTGCCAATTCGTAGTCGGAGCGCACATTTGGGGGCAGTTCTTCCCCTGAGGAGGATATTTGACAAGGGTTCAGGCTCAAGTTGTGTATGAAAGTTCCATGGCAGCTTTCGAGGGGGATGGGTTTGGATCTGAAGCCACATACTCGCCGGATTACCTGCTATCCACAGAAGTGCCCGTGGATTCCTGGCGCTATCGGTATGTGAAGCGGGCAATCGATCTTCTGTGCGCCCTGATCATGATTGCGGTATTTGCGATTCCCGGGCTGTTGATTGCAGCGGCAATTCTTCTCACATCTGAAGGGCCGGTCTTTTATCGCGAAGAGCGGATTGGCCGCGATGGCCGCCCCTTTCAAATATGGAAGTTCCGCTCCATGCATCGGCATGCTGCGCGGCGGGCCAGCATCGCGGCTACGCACCCGGACGAAACGGTGTTGCAATGGAGGATGCGCAAGCATCTCAAGGATCCACGGGTTACCGCGATCGGCGATGTCCTGCGCCGCTGGAGTCTGGATGAACTCCCTCAGCTCTTGAACATCCTCTACGGAGAGATGTCGCTCGTCGGTCCGCGCCCCGTCGTTGAGGCGGAGACTGCTTTCTATGGGGATCTGCTGCCCTTCTATCTGGCCGCAACTCCGGGACTCTCCGGGCTGTGGCAAGTCTCTGGACGGAGCGAAATCGACTATACAATTCGGGCGAAACTGGACGCCTTGTATGTCCGGTCGTGGAGCCTGGGGGCCGACTTCGGTATCTTTTTTCGGACCGTTCCCGCGGTACTGACCCGGAAAGGCGCGCGTTAAGGCGATTTCCTATATCTGGCGCCGCTAGGAGCGTGTCGGGAATAGAAAATCATCGCTGTTTAACCCGTTTAGACTCAACTACTTACATGAGAACGCAGATCTCGTAAGTTGTTGATTCTAAACGGCGAAGAATCTGTCCCCGACAGACTCCTAGGCCGGGTGGCTCGCCGGCATTGACCAGGGATCTTGCGCGAAACGGCCATGGCCGGTGACCAGTGTCCATATACCGGAAGAAGGAGTAGATTGAGCGGGATGGGAAACGTCTCTCGTCATCGAGACGCCTCGGGCCGCATGGCTTGAAGTGTCTATCGTGCTTGCGGGCCGAGGGTGGAATCATGGAAAATAAAGCACACATATGAGAAAGCGCCTTTCCGTATTCTTCGCGCTGGTTCTGCTCGCAGCCTCCCCGGCACTCTATCCTCAAAGTTCCGCCGGAAACGAATCCGTCGATGTCCAGCAGAGCCCTTCCGGCAGCTGTTCGGATTCGTTGTCCTCCACGAGCGAGGAATGCGCGCAGAGTCAACAGCCGGCGCTTCGCGGGATACCGGGCGTGGAACCCTCCAGACCCAATGGAATAACCACTTCGGCGCCATCGGAGGACACCACTCTCGCAGGCCAAACGAGAGCGCAAGCGCAACTACGAGTCGCGGCGCTGCCGCCCGACCCGCCGACTGAGTTCCAGAAGTTCGTAGCCGCCACCACCGGGCAACTGCTTCCCCTGTATGGAGCCAATCTCTTTCGCAATGTTCCCTCCACATTTGCTCCCATTGACCTGGCTCCAGTCACCTCCGAATACGTCATCGGGCCCCAAGACGAGTTGCGCGTTCGCATTTGGGGGCAGATCAACTACAGCGGAAATCTGCGCGTGGACCGTTCGGGCGACATTTATCTTCCCGAGGTCGGCGAAGTGCATGTCGCCGGGCTAGCATTCTCTGCCCTCGATCAACATCTGCGCGCAGCCATCGGGAGAATCTACCGCAATTTCGATCTTTCCGTCGACATTGGGCGGATTCGCTCGATCGAGGTCTATGTCACGGGACAGGCTCGCCGTCCTGGGGTTTACACCGTCAGTTCCCTCAGTTCGCTCGTCGATGCTCTGTTTGCCAGCGGCGGTCCATCTCCGCAAGGTTCCCTTCGCCACATTCTGTTGAAGCGGGACGGAAAAACCATCGCCGACTTCGATCTATACGCACTTCTCATTCACGGCGACAAATCCAGCGATGTCCGGCTGCTGCCCGAAGACGTTCTGTATATTCCACCAGCGGGATCTCAGGTTGCCATCACGGGCAGCATCCGCAATCCGGGAATCTATGAGCTGCGCGAGGGCGAAACCATCGCCAATCTCATCGAGGCGGCGGGAAAAACCACGGCGATGTCCTCAAAGGTGCGCATCTCATTGGAGCGCGTTGGGCAGGACCAGCGCCGCCAGGCCATCGAGTTTGCGTTCGACGCAAGCGGTTTGGCTGCTCCGCTTGCCGACGGCGATATTCTGCGCATCTACCCTATTCTTCTGGCGTACGGGAACACAGTGACGCTGCGCGGGGATGTAGCCAATCCAGGGCGCTTCAGCTTCCGGCCAGGCATGCATCTAAGCGATCTGATTCCCGATCGGGATTCCCTGTTGAGCCGGGACTACTGGTGGCAGCGCAGCCATCTTGGTTTGCCTGTGCCGGAATTTGAGCCCACCATCTCCACAATCGGGCGAGATCCGCGAAACCCTGAATCGAACAGCCAGGGTTTTACTGCTTCTGTAACCCAGGAGACTCTGACGTCTGCTCTGACGCCGAATGACCGGCAAGGCCTCGCTGGTTCCGGAACTCAAGGGCCAGGCGCGGGCCCGGCTGCAAACAGTGTGTCGCTTGCCTCCCAACTCGCGCAGACACCCGTCCCAGGCGGCGCGGGGCAGTCCAAACGGAACGATGTGCGTTTGTCGGCTCCTGAGATCAATTGGGACTACGCGGTGATTGAACGTATCGATCCGGAGACATTGAAGACCTCGCTGATCCCGTTCGATCTGGGCAAGCTGGTGCTCAACCATGACGCCAGTCAGGATATGGCTTTGCAGCCGGGTGACGTGATCACCATTTTCTCGCAAGCCGATATCCGTGTGCCGCTTGACCGCCAGACAAAGTATGTGGCTCTCGAAGGCGAAGTCGTCCATGCCGGCGTCTACAGTGTTCTGCCGGGCGAAACGTTGCGCGATCTGGTGCGCCGTGCCGGAGGATTTACAAAGAAGGCATATCTCTATGGCTCGGAGTTCACGCGTGAGTCGACCCGGGTGCTGCAACAACAGCGCCTCGATGAGTACGTGCGCAGCGTGAGCGCGGATACGCAGCGTGGAACGCAGGCGCTGGCCATCTCGGGAAGCTCATCGGGAAGTAGCTCTTCAGACCTGGCTGCCTCCCAGATAGTCGGACAGCAATTGGTCGCCCGTCTCAGCCAGATACGGGCGACAGGACGCATTGTTCTTGAGTTCAAGCCCAACAGCTCAAACATCGAGGACATACCCGCGGTCAGCCTCGAAAACGGCGACCGGTTCGCAGTGCCTTTCGCGCCCTCGATGATCAACGTCGTGGGCGCTGTCTATGACCAGAATTCGTTTTTCTACCAACCTGCGCGATCGGTGGCCTACTACCTGAAATTGGCTGGCGGGACCAATCGCAATGCGGACGCGCGCCACTCCTTTGTGATTCGTGCCGACGGCTCGGTGGCCAGCCGCACGGCCACCAACGGTTACAGCGCCTGGAGCAACAACTCGTTCAACCAACTGCGCTTGAATCCTGGCGACACGATCGTTGTGCCCGATAAGACTCTGCATCCTACCGCGCTACGCCAATGGCTGGACTGGAGCCAGTTATTCTCGCAGCTCGCCGTCGGAGCAGCGGTTATCAACGTTCTCTAACCACGAAATTGACGTTCTTACTCCGCAGTGTTTAGCGAGCAATGCGAGGAGTATTTGGAAGTCATGACATCATATGTATGCACCATAGGTTGCTAGTACCGCGACCGTGTGATTGTGAAATGTCGACGATGAGGATCTGGGTGCCCGAGGCGAGCCTTGAAAATGTCCGCAAACTGCGCGACGTCAAGTACAACGAGACGATTTTCGATATCCTGGCGCGGCAGTTCGAGGCCGCCAAACTCGACGAGGCGAAGGAGGGTGAGCTAATTCAGGTCGTCGACCCCGCCATTCCTCCCGACCGGCGATCCTTTCCGAAGCGCGGCCTCATCGTTATCGGGGCCGCCGGAATTGGACTGTTAGTTGGGATACTTGTTGCATTGCTTCAGACCGGTTTCCGACAGGTGAAGAATACCCCCGAGGTCGCCCAAGAGCTCCACCATCATCGCAGTTCTCTTTTCTCTAAGAACCTGTCCAGAAACTAAGTGGGGCGTCGCAGCAATTCGTGGGCAAAGGCAATATGGGTCACGGTTTCCGCCGAGGTGTGGTGTTGTTCGTAGTCTTTGCTCAGGTTGCGGTACGAGATCATTTGATCCCAGGGCTGAGGGTGGGTGATTTTTCGGACGGCTTGGCGGATGATTACCTTTGGCGCATTCATCAACCGGACAGCAGATGAAAGGGACAGACGGAACAGCCATGGATGATTTGCATGTAGCGGTGAGCCAGAGCGTGCTACCTGTATCAGTGATCGTTCCCGTCTACAATGCGCAGTCGACCTTGGAGAGATGCGTAACATCAATTAATGCCGGGTTGAAGCCACAAGAAATCATTGTTGTCGACGACGCTTCGGTGGATGACTCAGTGCTGGTGGCGAAAGGGCTGGCTGAATCCCACGGAAATATAACGGTGGTTTCTCGGCGCCAAAATGGGGGCGCCGCTACGGCACGTCGTGACGGCTTCTATGCGGCACATTGCGATCATGTCGCTTTTGTGGATGCCGATGATTACGTGGAAGAAGGTGCGCTGGAGGAAGCCTTTAACAGGCTGGTCGAGACAAAGTCAGATCTATGCATCCTGCAACTATGGAGATCCGAAGCTGATCGTACGTTCGAAAGTATCGATTTGGGAAAAGTGCGATTTCCTATAACTGGGAGAGACGCAGCGGAACTAACTCTCGGATCCTGGGCGATTCACCCGTTAGGTGTAGCGCGGAAAGATATATACCTGAAAGCCTATGCAAGCTTCTCTTTTCTCTCCATGAACGCCGATGAACTAATCACGAGATTGGCATTCATGAACGCTGGGAGGGTGGTGTCTTGCCGGAAGAAATATTACTATGTAATAAATCTGCAATCTACCTCGAATGCCCTTCACCCACGGCTCCTTACTGTTCTCGATTCGAAGATTTGGCTTCTGAAGTTTTGTAACGAACACGGTTTTGACAAATTCGATGCACTTTTAAGGGATTCTATGGGTGATTTGTGGCGCCTTTTTCGTCAA
The DNA here is from genome assembly GCA_003139795.1 of Acidobacteriaceae bacterium. GTDB lineage: Bacteria > Acidobacteriota > Terriglobia > Terriglobales > Acidobacteriaceae > Telmatobacter. The sequence goes on from PLGM01000126.1 coordinate 8,628, forward strand.
AGGCGAAGGATAGGGGTTCCAGAAACCAGAGAAAAGCTGCGTCGCTTTACCCATGACGTATGTTTCGTGGAGGGATTCTTTTCTGGGATTCTTCGTGAGCCTAAAGCTCTAGTCAAGTTCCTTCTTGTTGGTATCTATTGTCGTCTTCCACTTGATGCAAGTTGAGGAGACCACAGTTTTCGCGATCTGAAGTGCCGATGGCATAGGATGGTCCAATGGAAGCAAATCTCGACAAAGTGTTCATTCACAATCTGGCCGACGTGGCAACTGGAGATATCGGAGATGGTACCAGGATCTGGCAATTTGCCATTGTGCTAGCGGGAGCGAAGATCGGCACTGAGTGTAATATTTGCGCTCATGTCTTTATCGAGGGTGACGTTATTATAGGAGACCGGGTAACTGTTAAATGCGGTGTTCAGTTGTGGAATGGGCTGCGAGTTGGTGACGACGTGTTTATTGGCCCGAACGTAACATTTACGAATGATCTCTTCCCTCGCAGTAAGAAGTACCCTGCTAGATATCTAGAGACGGTCATAGAGAATGGATCGTCAATAGGTGCTGGAGCGGTCATCCTACCTGGGCTCAGGATTGGAGCAGGAGCCTTTGTTGCGGCAGGGTCGGTTGTAACCAAGAATGTTGATCCAAGAAGTTTGGTTCGCGGTAACCCCGCGAGGCACGTCAGGTTTATCGTAGAAGGAGATGTGAATGTGCATTGATCGTTGTAGAATTATTGATCTTCCGAAAATTCAAGACCCGCGTGGCAATCTCACCTTTATTGAGGGCGGTAACCACATTCCTTTCGATATAAAGCGGGTTTATTATTTGTATGATGTGCCGGGCGGTTCTGAGCGTGGCGGTCATGCTCATAAGGGTTTGCACCAGTTAATAGTTGCGATGTCTGGAAGCTTCGATGTCGTGCTCAACGATGGCAGTAACACGAAGCGAATACATCTTTGTCGGTCTTATTATGGGCTCTATGTGTGTCCTATGATTTGGCGAGAACTGGACAACTTCTCTTCCGGCTCGGTCTGCATGGTGCTCGCGTCGAATCAGTATGATGAAGGGGACTACTACCGCGATTTTTCGGAATTCATGCAGGCGAGGAGACTTAGATGATAGCGATCGGTCGGATAAAGGGGATTTATAAGTACGGTTCAACGGGCTACTGGATTTTGAGCGGACTTTATCGTTCTCCTATACAATTTGCTTTTGCTTTCTTAAATAGCCTTATTTGTACTAAGAGACTCTGCGGGCATTACTGGCCCATTAAGGTTCGTGTAGCGGCGGGTCAGAAATTTGATGTTAATTGTTCTTCTTCCAAAAGCGTGCAGGTAAGCGGTATCCTTTCTGTAGTTCCGTTTATTGGCTCAAGATTACCTAGTTCTTTGACGTTGAATCCTGAAAGCGACTTAGTGCTATCAGGCGACTTCGAAATTGGTCCCAATGTTCATATCCTAGTTGGTTCAGGAGCATCGCTAACAATAGGGGGATGCTCAAATGGTAACGCATGCGGTATAACTAGCGACTCGTATATTTTGGTTGAGCGATCGGTCAAGATTGGTAATGATTGCATCATTGCATCAAATGTGTTTATTTCTGATTCTAACTGGCATGATATTAATGGCAGAGAACGAAACGCACCGATAAATATAGGTAATAAGGTGTGGATTTCGCACGGTGTATCAATCTTAAAGGGCGCGATTATTCCATCCGGATGCATTGTGGGTGCTAAGAGTGTGATTTCTTCGGTCATAGAGGAGGAGAATGCACTGATTGTAGGAGTTCCTGGAGCGGTGAGAAGCGTAGGTGTAAAATGGTCAAAATGATTCCTTTTCTTGACCTACGAGCAGCGTACGAAGAGATTCATGACGAGCTTGAGTCCGCTGTTCTGGATTCTTTGCGCTCCGGCTGGTATATTGGCGGACAAGATGTGGAGGCCTTTGAAGAGGATTTTGCGGCATACACGCAAACCGACGTTTGCATAGGTGTGGGAAACGGGCTCGATGCGCTGCATCTTGCATTGCTTGCTATGGGGATTGGCGCGGGTGATGAGGTTATTGTTCCATCCAACACCTACATTGCAACCTGGTTGGCTGTCAGCCAATGTGGTGGTATCCCAGTTCCTGTGGAGCCAGGGGAGTCTACCTATACGATCGATCCTGGCAGAATTGAGGCAGCCATTACGCCTCGCACTAGAGCTATTCTTCCGGTGCATCTGTATGGACAACCCGCAGATCTGGATCCGATACTCACTCTGGCGCGGAAACACGGACTGCGCGTCCTGGAAGATGCGGCCCAGGCGCATGGTGCGCGATACAAAGGGCGGCGTATCGGTGGGCATGGAGACGCAGTGGCTTGGAGCTTTTACCCAGGAAAAAACCTGGGCGCACTGGGTGATGCGGGCGCGGTCACCACGAATAACCCGGAGATCGCGGGTCGGATTAGAGTGCTGCGCAACTACGGTTCGAGCGTGAAATATGTGAATGAGGTAAAGGGCTTCAATAGCCGTTTGGACCCGGTGCAAGCGGTCGCTTTGCGGGTCAAGCTCAAGTATCTTGACGAATGGAATGCTCGGAGGGCATCAGTTGCCGTGCGGTACGCACGGGAGCTAGCCGGCACGGGATTGGTGCTTCCTCGAGTACCAGTGTGGGCTGAACCCGTATGGCACATTTATGCAGTGCAACATGCGAAGCGGGATGAGATCCAAAAATCACTCCAGGCAGCCGGGATTGGGACGCTGATCCATTATCCTATTCCGCCACACATGCAAGAGGCGTATCGGGGTGAGGGTTACGCCGCAGGCTGGTTTCCCATTGCAGAGAATATGGCCAATCGAGTACTTAGCTTGCCCATGGGGCCGCAATTGGATGATGCCAGTGTCACAGCGGTGATTGCCGCACTCAAGGTGGCAACTCAGACATGACCGAGGGGAAAGCATCGTATCATCGAATATTGAAAAGCACCTCCATTATTGGCGGTGCTTCATTTGCCAATATCGTAATCGGGATATTGCGCACGAAGGTATTGGCAGTTTTACTCGGGCCTGCCGGAGTAGGTTTAACAAGCCTGTATACCAGCCTTATAGCAACTGCATCCTCTTTCGCATCCATGGGAGTCGGCACGGTTGGTACGCGGCAGATTGCAGAGGCTTGCAGTAAGGATGACGCCCGCTCGCTAGCGGTAGTGCGGCGCGCCATGTTCTGGGGCACCATGTTCCTTGCTAGCATTGGCGCTCTGGCGGTGTGGTCGCTACGTACTATGCTGGCTGCGCGGGTTCTGGGCAATGCCTCTGATTCGGTTCTTGTTGGTTGGCTTTCGCTCGGTGTGGCGCTCTCCGTAGCTGGAGCCTCGCAGGGAGCGTTGATTCAGGGAATGCGCCGGATCGGCGATATTGCCCGTCTCAGTGTCTTGGGCTCGCTGTTCAACACAATTCTCGGAATTGGGTTGCTGTGGCGTTGGGGTAAGGAAGGGTTGGTGGCTTACGTCCTCGTCGGCCCTTTGGTGAGCTTTGTGCTCGGGCACCTGTATGTGTCGAGGCTGCCCAAAGTGCGAGCAGAAGCTATTACGCTCAAGGAGTTGACGCATGAATGGACAACTCTATTGCGTTTTGGCTTGGCCTTCGTGGGCGCAGGGCTCGTTGGGTCTCTGACGCAGCTGTGGATACGCGTCGATGTCGCTAGAGTTCTAGGCGCCGGCCCGCTTGGTCAATATCAGGCAGCATGGATGATCTCCATGCAATACGTCGCCTTCGTGCTCACGGCCATGGGGGCAGACTACTATCCCCGGCTTACATCTGTAGTTCATGACTTTAAGGCTGCCGTCAGACTAGTAAACGAACAAACAGAGATTGCCATGCTCCTCAGTGCTCCTGTTCTTATCGCGATGATGGCTTTGGCGCCCTGGATTATTCACCTGCTTTACGCTTCCTCCTTCACCCCCGCGATCGAAATTCTGCGCTGGCAGGTTCTGGGTGATGTTCTGAAAGTCGCCAGCTGGCCCCTGGGTTTTGTGATCCTCGCCGCGGGGGATGGAAAAGCCTATTTCTGGTGCGAAAGCGCCACTTCAATTCTCCCCGCAGTCCTTATCGCCGGACTGGCGCCCTTAATGGGGTTGCGAATTACGGGTGTCTCGTATTTAGCAATGTACGGTTTCTGTCTGCCGCTGGTGTATTGGCTTGCACGCCAGAGAATTGAGTTTCACTGGACGAAGCCTGTCTTCCATTTGCTCGTCGTGACGTTCACGCTCTGTGCGGGGGTTGGTATAATATCTTCCATCACAAGGTGGGGTGGGGTGCTTGGCGGCTTCGCTGCCTTGGCGTTTGCTGTCTTCTCGCTCGGAAGACTGACGGAAATGAGCAATCTTAGTGGACCGGCAGAGCGTATCGGCAAAATGGCGCGCCGACTGACGGGACGAGGAAAAGCGTCTTAGAGACAAGCTGCAGATTATGCGCAGACGATAACAGGTTTTTCGGTAGAGGACAGTTGCTTATGAATCGAGATTGCATGCCCCTCGTCACGGCGGCGATACCTGTATATAACCACGAGAAGTTCGTTGCTGAGAGCATTCGGAGTGTTATCAATCAGACCTACCGCAACATCGAATTGATCGTCCTCAACGATGGCTCGAAGGATAGTTCCCACGAGAAGGTATTAGCCATCGTCGAGGAATGCAAGCACCGGTTTGTCCGCTTTGAATATATTTGCAGGGAGAATCTTGGCGTATCTGCCACCTTGAATCAGGCTTTGAGCATGGCTAGGGGAACCTATTTCACTGCCCTTGCCTCGGACGACATAGCTCTCCCTGGTAAAATTGAGGCGCTGGTAAGTGCGCTGGAGGCAAAAGGACCTGAATACGCAGCAGCTTTTGGGAATGCCAAGTTCATCGATGACCAATCTTGTCAGTTGTGGCTAAGCGAGCACGGGGTAGTTTCTCGTGTAGAAACTGAAACCGCCTATGACAATTACCTAGACTTCCGAACCGATGGTGGAAGCGTTGTTGACTATAGAGGCAGTAACTTCGGTACATTTGCTACCTTATTGGCTCATAATTATCTTCCCGCGATGTCCAACTTGGTCAAAACAGAGCTGATCCGGCAGGCTGGAGCTTGGACCGTCGGTAATGCATCCGAGGACTGGGAAATGTGGCGCAAGCTTTCTAAGCAATACAGGTTTTTGTATATTGACGAACCTGTGGCTTTGTATCGATGGCATGACGGTAACTCTCTAAAAGTAATGAGCGATAAACTCAAACTTTGTTCTTTCCGCCTTTTGGCGGAAGAAAAGCAATATTGCGCAAGCAACGGCCTGACTCAATTGTGGAAAAGAGCCTATGCCTCGCTCATTTTGCCAGTATTATTAGACAAGAGAATTGCCCTGGGCGAGAAGCTTTCAGCTCTGGATTGCTCTGCAATGTCGTATGTATTGTCCTTCCTTGTGAAGCGTCTGGCGCTCAAAGCCTTCAGGATTGCGAAAAATGATAAATAGCCTGCGTATTACATTTGTTCTGCCGTTCGCGGGGACTTATCCGTGCGGGGGCCCGAAAGTTGTCTATGAGTACGCAAACGGCCTAACACGTAAAGGCCATTTGGTAACGGTCGTTCATCCGGCGTTGACTCGTGCAGATATGCCGTGGATAAATCATGCCAAGGCTGCGATTCGTTACCTGCAGCGCAGTATCGATGGCACGTACCGACCAAATAAATGGTTTAAGGTCGACGAAAAGGTTCGCTTGACCTGGGCTCCGTCCTTGGCGCAGCGATATATCCCAGATGCCGACGTGATAGTCGCAACTGCGTGGGAGACTGCGGAAGTCGTAGCTCGTTGGGCGAAAGGTAAGGGAAGGCCCTTCTACCTGCTGCAGGGTCTGGAAACTTGGGCCGGTCCGGAGGAAAGGGTTCTTGCAACTTGGAAACTTCCATTGAAGAAAATCGCGGTCTCTCGATGGCTGAGAGACATTGCGAGCGACATGGGTGAGTCGTCGATACTCATCCCAAACGGACTGGATTTTCGGCGGTATGGTGTAGATACAAATCCGCGTGATCGAAATAGCAGCCAATGCATGATGCTCTATCATACTCATGCCTGGAAAGGATCTGCGGATGGACTAGAGGCTATGACGATCGTAAAACAGGAAATTCCGGACTTTCGGGCAATTCTTTTTGGTGTTTCACCTCCTCCGCCTCGTCTTCCCGATTGGATCGAATACTATCGGCTACCGGAGCAAGCAACACTCCGAAGGTTATATAATGAAGCGTCAATCGTCATCGCTCCAAGCTGGACTGAAGGTTGGGGGCTAACAGCGTCTGAAGCAATGATGTGCGGAGCCGCCGTTGTAGCGACCGATGTTGGGGGTCATCGAGAATTCGCTTTCCATGGGCGAACTGCTCTAGTTAGTCCTCCGAAAAATCCAAGTCTTCTTGCTGCGAACATTTTGCGCTTAATACGTGAGCCTGAACTTCGTATATCGCTTGCCATAGCAGGAAACGCATGTATTCAGCAGTTCACCTGGGAAAAGGCTGTAGAGCAATTTGAACATGCTTTGATCCAAAGCGTATGATTCAGGTAAGGCGGATTTCTGGCGCTGGAAGTCGGCATTCGTCGAAAGTAGTCTTCACAGCAGCGTAGACTCACCTTATCAGAGGGGATGCCCTCTGAAGTCAAGAGCGCAGCAGATTCCCAGGCCGTGGCAGAGACGTGAACTGCTTGGGCCTTTCGATATTCCTGGGATAGGGTCAAGGGTCGTCGGACAGTATGTACAGCAGCGTAATTGTTCTCAACTGGAATGGATGGAAGGACACCATTGAATGCCTGGAGTCGCTATTCCGTCTCGACTGCCCTGACTTTCGCGTTGTGGTTTGCGATAATGCTTCCGCTGACGGATCTATGGAGAAGATTAAGAAGTGGGCCAGAGGCGATCTTCTGGCAGAGTCCGCGAATCCGCAGTTGTCTTACCTGCTTGCGCATCCTTTCACGAAGCCGATCCCCCATCTCGAATTGACTCGCGAGCAGGCGGAATCGGGGTCCGCAGCCTACGAGACCCGGCTTGTTCTCATCCAGAATGGCGCGAATCTCGGCTTTGCGGGCGGAAACAATGTTGGGCTGCGCTACGCTCTCGGTGACGCCAATTGCCAGTTCTTCTGGCTGCTGAATAACGACACGGTCGCGGAATCCGATGCGCTTTCGGCGTTGGTGCGCCTCATGCAGTCGCGGCCGGAGATTGGGCTCTGTGGCTCGTTGAACCTCTCATATTACAATCCAAAGCAAGTTCAGGCGCAGGGCGGCAAGCGTTATTGTAGGTGGACGGCGCGTGTGCATACACCCCCCCAGTGCATGGTCGATGAGTTGGACTCTTATCCCGCACCGATGGATTTTGTCAACGGCGCCTCCATGCTGGCTAGCCGTGGTTTTCTAGAGAGAATTGGACTGATGGAGGAATCCTATTTCCTTTACTTCGAGGAATTAGACTGGGCAATGCGCGCCAAGGGAAGGTTTAAGCTCGGCTATACTCACGAAAGCGTGATCTATCACAAAGAGGGAGCGACAATTGGTTCGAACCTGGATCGCATGAAGCGTAGTCTGCTCTCGGAAAAGTATCTTTCCCAGAACAGAGTGTTGTTCACGAAGCGCTTCTTTCCTTGGGCGTTGCCGACAGTACTGGCTTCAGTATGCCTTGCTGCTGCCCACCGGCTTTGCCTGAGAGACTTGAAACGTGCTAAGACGATGTTCTCATTCATGCTTTGGGGTCTAATGGCGCATATTCCGAGATCGGAGAAATGTGAGGTGCGGAAATGAATGAGCCCTCAAAGCTCGCCGTCTATCCGCTGCTCGCCTTCCAAGCGGTTATTCTTTTCCTTCTGTCGCTTGTGGACGGTGTAATCCCGCAATTGCAGATGTTTCTCCTCGGCGGTCATATCCTGATAAGCAATGTTCTGGTTAAGATTATACTTCTAGCCACTGTGGCACTTGGGAGTTGTCTGCACCCGACGCTTAAGCTAGCGGGGTTGCCAATGTTCACATGGTTGCTCTGCGTCGGATTTCTAATCGTCGAAATTCCATTTTTGACCTTAGCATGTGGCATGTCCGTCGGAGACCTGTTGCAATCATACAATGCGTATTACTTATTGCTATTGATTGGCCCCGTGTTGCTCGTCTTTCAGGATGCCGTTTCTGAGCGAATAATGATGCGATGGATCGTGTTGTTGCTCTTCGTCTGCGCAGCTATCGGGGTTGCCCAGTACGTGACGGCGAAGCCCATCTTGTACACGGAAAGCGCCGACGGAGGCTTCGCAATTCTAAGCTGGGATTTTTTTGGTGATGTCAGGGCGTTTAGCCTATTCACATCAGGCTTGTCATTCGGAATCTTCTGTGCCTTTTGTGGTGCACTCGGGGTAGCGCTATCTCGAACACTTCCCACAAGGGGAACTTTGGTAGTGATTGTTTCGGCGCTGGCATGTTTCACTACTCTGACTAGACTTTGTTATTTGGTCTTCTTCTGCGCGTGCACTTATGCGGTAGTTCTCACCTTTGGGAGAAGGCGTACTCGCGGACTCTTGCTTCCGCTTCTCTTTGCTGCGTTGGGAATCGCAACAATTGCGTTCGGATTAAACTCTATCGCTAGCGGCGGCGCAACAAATTTGCAGGACGTTGGGTCGACCTTGATGCGAGTTGACGAGTGGACTTATTACTTCAACCTCCTCATTCACGCTACTCTAGCTCATCAGTTGTTCGGCTTCGGAATAGTTCAAAATGAGAAACTTATTTCATCGGCCCCGATGGCCATTGATAACGTACCACTGGCATTGATCATGCATATTGGAATAGTCGGCTTGGCGCTCTTCGGCGTTCTGCTGATTAAGATGTGGCTCTATTTGCGCCGCGAGGCTTTATCAACTCAGCAGCCGCTTCTTATTGCAGCGGCCAGCCTGTGGGCGACTTTCGCATGTGCGAGTATTTTTAACATTGTATTCGGTTCATTTGGTGCTGTATTTGCCCTTGTCATTCTTTGCAAGAGGGAGAGTGTCATGAAACAGCATACTTCCCCATAGCCAGCCGTAGAAGTTCATGAACCCTGGCAGTCGTGCTAGCCCATGAAAACTGTGCGGCTTGCGCCAGTCCCTTCTCCCGAAGCTGCAGGCGTAGTGATGTGTCGCTTACAAGCAGTTGCATCGCCGTTGCGATCTGCTGCATTGAAGTTGGGTCCACGAGCAGAGCGGCATTCCCGGCAACTTCCTGCAAGGCGCCGATGTTGGAGGTTACTACAGGGGTGCCGCAGGCCATTGCCTCGAGTACTGGGAGGCCGAAGCCCTCATAAAGGGAAGCAAATACCAACGCCTCGGCGCTGCGGTAGAGGGACGGCAATTGCGCGTCTGGAACCATGCCCACGAAGTGCACACGTCGGGCCACATGATTGTGTTCGATGCAATTGAATAGCTCAGGTGTAGGGTTGCCCGTGAAGACGAGCCGTATCCCGGCCGCAAGGCCGGCCCTCGCAAAAGCCTCCACCGTTCTGAACTCGTTCTTGTGCCGCTTGCGGTTGCTGACGCAAAGAAGGTAGGGGAACGGGAGTTCGTAGGGAGCAACTCCGGGGTGATACTCAGGGTCAACTCCGAGGCGGACGTTGACGACCTTCTCCGGTGGCACTCCAGACCACTCAATGATTCGTGCGCGCGAGAATTCTGAGACAGTCAGGATCTTGGCAGCTCGATAACAGGCCCGCTTCAGGACCGTTGCGTAATATACCCGCTTGAATGGACTGCTATTCTCAGGACGGTCAATGTGATTCAGATCATGGATGGTGAAGACGAAAGGTGCAGCACAGAACAGGGGAGAGTTGTAGCCCGGTGAAAAGAACAGGTCGTGGTATGTCAGGTTGCCGAGCGCACGGGCGAGCCACCAGGGGTCGAGCGGCGCGGCCGGATGGGATGCAAGTGGAACCGGACAATAATCGAGGCCGCCAAGCACATGCCGCGCAAAGCGGCCGATGCCATGGCCTCCAATCCATCTCTGATCGGCATAGATCATGGCAGAGTCTTCGGGCGACGGAACGTCGCCCGCAGAGCGTCGAGGCGCTGGCGTTCAGCTGGGTTGCTGTCCAATCGCCGGAGAGATTCGGCAAGGATGCCCCATCCGCAGGCCACAAAGAAGGCGAGGACCATCGCCAGGATGACGGTGATCGTACGCTTGGGGTACGATCGGTGATCCGGCGGGACGGCCACATCAACCACCTGAATAACCGCTCCTTGGCGCGCCTCATCCAGCTTGGCCATTTCAAACTGCTTGGCGATGAGTTCCGAGATGGTGTCGTAATACTTCACATCGCGGAGCTTGCGGATGTACTCCATCCCGGCCTCGGGGACTTTGCCCTTGGGCACAATCAAGCCGGAGCTTGAGTCCTGATCGGCGTCGGCGAGCCGGGCTAGTTGGGCCTGGAGCGCGGCAAGTTGCTGCTTGGCCTCAAAGATCTCCGGATTGTCCTCGGTGGCATAGGAGCGCATGCCCTGAATCTGAACCTCTTTCGCCACGATCTGGGCACGAAGGGCCGCGGCTGACTCAATCAGGACTCGTGTCTGGCTGTCGATTTGAAAAACGCCCGTCGATTGCTCGGTTCCCTTCATCGCCTCTTCGGCCGCCGCAAGGTTTTCCTTGGCCTCCTTCAACTGCTGCTGGAAGAAAATGCGGCGTTGCGATGCCTCGGTGATTGCCAGGTTGGCGGATAACTTGCGAAACTCATCGATATAGCCGTTGGCGATCTCGGCCGCCTTCCCGGGATCGCGATCCGTCACGCTGATGGTGATAAGTCCGTCCTTGGCCGCCAGGGCCACCGTGGAATGTGCCTCAAAGGCGGTGCGCGCATTGGAGGGCATTTTCGCGCCATACCTGGCCATGAGCCCAAAGCGTTGGATGATGGAATCTTCAACGGTACGGCTGCGAAAGAGCGAAACATATATCTCACCGGGGTTCTTGATACCGAGACTTGCGCCTGCAAGGGAGGTGAGGGCTCCGGAGCCGCCAAGCTGGCCCAGCAGGGCGGAACTCATGGACGAGTTCTGACCGGGCGGCAGAACAAGTGTGAACGCAGTGTACCGGCTCGGGATGAGGAGCACCGTGATCGCTGCCAGGATCGCTACGCAGGCCGTGAAGCAGATGATGAATTTCCGGCGTATTGAGAGAATAGTCAACAAGTCCAGCAAGTGCAGCTCCTGTGAGGACGGATCCTGCGTCGTTATCTCCTGGATCTGGCCACCGATCGCTTCTGACTTCATCCTGACTCTTCCTCCGCACCCATTTTATCAACACCTTACCCAACTTTGCCTTGATCGTCTGGGCATTGCGACAGAAGTGCTGGAGACTCCAGGGAGTCAGGCAGCGTTCTTGATCTCGGTTCGGGCCTTTGTTTACCCCAAGGTCAATTGTCAATGCAAATGAATTAGATTCCTGTGCATTGTTGACCAAAGATAGTGATCCCAGTCGGGCTAACAACCCACCTTCCCATTATGCCTTGCCACGCCCCCCATAGCATTTCTTGCGACCAGCCGGCTCTCCTCCACTACCTGTTCAAAGATGGGCTTTACCGCGCGGCCCCAGGCATCCCAGTTCAGCCTCTCTTCGTAAGCCATGCGGCTCGATAGCACCAGCCTCTCATAATTACTGCCATCCTGCACAATTTTGAGGATCTTGTTTGCATATTGTCTCCCTGTTGCATCTGGCGGCAACAGGTATCCGTTCTCTCCGTCCGTCACTGCGGCCCCGACTCCACCGGTATCGCGCGCCAGCGAAGGCAACCCATGTGCGCTCGCCTCGCAAAGCACAATCCCATATGCCTCGGCAAGTGTGGGAAACAGGAAGAAATTCGCTTCCAGGAACAACTGCGATAGCCGTCGTCGCTGTAAAGGATCGCTCTTGCCCAAGAAGGGGACGATCTCAATCTTGGGATGACGATAGAGCTCCGGTGGAACGCAGCCGCAAACGACCATCTTCGCATCCAGACCGCCGCGCAGCAGTTCCAGCAGGCATTCGTATGCGATCACGCCGCCCTTGCGCTGCCAATCGACTCCGACCCTGAGCAGAGCGACCCCTCCCCCAAGCGAATGCCCCAAGGCCGCTTCGCGCGACGGAATTTCTGCATTCTCGAAGTTTGTTCCCGAGGGTATGGTGTGCACTTTCCCGGCATCGGCTTTGTAGTGCTCGATCGCCGTTCTCGCTGCCCAGGCTGAGGGATAAACCAGCGCGCTCGCCTTGCCGACGGCGGCAGCCCCGATACTATCCCCTTCCGCGCGAAAGAACTCAAACAAAGATGTGCCGCCCGGATAGTAATCGACCATGTCGGACCAATTCATATCCGTCCGATAAACGATCGGAATACTCGTGGAGAGATTGGCGATTTCCGCCGATGCGTTGGGAGCGAAAATCACGTCGCAACCGCAATGCGCCAAACAAGGAGCAAACGTGTGCGCCAGCCGCTTCGACAGGATGCGGTGATGATAGGCTGAGATATGGCGGCCGGAAATCGCATGGCTCGTATGAGCCAGAACACGTCCTGCGTTCACGATCGCCCCGGTCAACAAGCTGTCGTCTGGACAAACATAGACAATTTCGCCAACGTGCTTGTCCAGGGCCTTCGCCATAAAGTAAAAAACGCCGGAATGACACTTCACGTCCCGTGCATCTTCGCGTTGAATGATGGCAATCTTGATCATTGAATCCAATTCATTCATTTTATATTCAGTCTCTGCGGGAGGGGAAATGAGGCTGTCTTCTTCTGGCTTTTCGCCAGTTTTTCCACCGCAGTCCAGAACACGAAGGACCGGCTACCGTCACGCCAGCAATTTTTGAACAAGAATCTTCCAATCGAGTTCAGAACTATACTTTAAGCAGTTCTCAGAGTAGATGCTCCAATCCTGCAAAATGTCGGCCGGCCGACTCATCCGCGCCCTGGTGTTGGTCAGGTCGCAGCATAGGAAGGCTGCAGCCGCAATTCAGGCAGGAAATCCCAATTCGGACTCCCTGACCTGGCTCGCCAATCAGACAGCGCCCTGCTCCCTCAAGCCCCGCCCGATTTCGCCGAAAAGCCGAGCATGGGAGCGAGTGTGAGCTTCCGGATGGGCGGGAAGTGGGTACGGCAGAGTCAGCCAGGATCGAGCGCGGACCAAACAACGGCAGAGACGCGCGTGGGCGGGATCGCCGCGTCAACGAGCGCTTTGAGCTGAACAATGCGCCTGGCAGCCTGATCCACGAGGGATTCAGTATCCCCTGCGAGGTGGTTGACATCAGTCTGAGTGGCTGCTGCGTTCGCACCAGGGAGGCCTTCACGGCCGGGGCCCTGGCTCACGTCCGGGTCGTCGTGCCTATCTTAGGGATGGTGCTGAACATCTGGGGCATTACCCAATGGACAAGGCGGGAACATCTGATCGGCGTTCGCTTCATCCATCCCAGCACGCAGTCAAAGAACCAACTGGTAGCCCTGCTGACCTGCCTTGTGGATCGTAGCGCCGCCGATTTCGTACGGGCGGCGGTTGCGGGCGCGGTCCAGTCGGGCACCCCGATGATTGTGCTGGAGCATCCGCTCGCCCAGCCGGAATGTGGAACGCCCTCGCCGAGCACGGAGGAGGAAGAGTTTCAAGAGCCTGCGCCTGCTCCTGTGCTGCCTCGCCGGGAGAGACCGGAACTGGACGGAGACCACAAAGCACAGGATCTGGAAGAGGGCGAGTATCCAGCCGTCCTTCATTTTCTGAAAGATGACTCGCAATTGGCAGGCCACATGGTCGATCTCAGCCTGGAAGCGTGCATGGTGGGAATGAATCAGCCGTTTGCCAGGGGCACGCAAGTTCGAGTGGAAGTGGAGTTTCAGATGCGGGGTCTTCACTTCCGGCTTTTGGGAGTTACCAAGGCCGTACACGGCAAGCGCACGGTCGAGATTCTCTTCCTGGAGATGAGCGGGCGCAAGCGGGGAGACCTGACGCAGGTCATCAGCGAACTGATAGGGCTGGAGAATAATCGGTCCCAAAGCGCCTGAAAGCGATCACGAATAGAGCCTGCAAGCAGTGTTTCAGGGCGATTGCGGCTGGCTGCAGGCGGGTTCGTGGGCGACGGTTTTACCGTTGAGGCGGAAGCAGGTGGCGCCGTTGATGTCGGTGCGGAAGGTGCGGACTTTGGCGGCTTCGAGCGCTTCGAGGACCTCCTGGCGGGGATGGCCGTAGCGGTTGTGGAGGCCACAGGAGATGACGGCCCACTGCGGGGAGACGCGGGAGAGGAATTCGGGACGCGTGGAGGTGATGCTGCCGTGATGGCCTACTTTGAGCAGAGTGCTCGAAAGGCCGGGCTCGGCCAGCATGGCTTGCTCGACGGGGGCTTCGGCGTCGCCTTCGAGCATCACGGACGTGGCGCCGTAGGTCATGTGCAGGACCAGCGAGTCGTTGTTGGTGGGTTCGGGGCCGGGCTGGTAGTCGCGGAAGGGCGCGAGGACGGCGATTTGGGTTGTTCCGAAGGGGAGGGCGTCGCCGGCGCGGAGCGAGCGCAGGCGGACGTGGAGATTGGCGGCCTCGTTGAGCAGGGCGTTGTAGGCGCCGAAGCGGGGGTTGTTGCCCACCCATAGCTCGGCGGGATGGAAGTTGCGCAGGACGGCGGGCAGGCCACCCATGTGGTCGGAGTGGGCGTGGGTGAGGGCTACCGCGTCGAGGTGGCGGATGCCGCGCGACCAGAGGGCCTCGGAGACCACCTCCTCGCCGATGTCAAAATCCTGCGGGGCTTGGTGCGGGCCGCCGCCAAAGCCGCCGCCGTCGACGAGCAGGGTCTTGCCGTCGGGGGTGATGAGGAGCAGCGAGTCGCCCTGGCCGACGTCGATGGCTTCCATGAGCAGGGCGTCGCGGGGGTGCTGAATGGGGCGCGGGGCTACGGCTGCCAGGGCGGCGAGAAGGAGCGTGGCCCAGGCGGCGCGGCGTTGCCAGCGAGCGGAATGCGTTGGGGACGAAACTGCCCGCGAGGCCAGCACCATGGCTGCCGCAAGAAGCGCGCAGAAGGCGGCCGATTGCCAAAGGAGCGGCGAGGGAATGCGGAAATCGCCGAAGGCAAGCGAGCCGAAGAGATGCACCAGGGCAGTTCCGAAGTGGAGCGGCAGGGCGACAAACATGGCTGGAACCGCGGCGGCGGCGGGCCAGACGAGCGCGACCAGCAGCGTGACCAGCGCGGCGGGCATAAGCACCGCAAGCAGCGGCAGAATGAAGACGTTCACCGGCAGGGCGAAGATGGTGATGCGATTGAAGTAGACTGCCATGGGCAGCGTCATGGCCAGCTCGACCACGCAGGAGACGACCAGCAGCTCGCCGAAGCTGAGCAGAAAGCGCACGGCCCAGGGAAAGACACGCCCCGCGATAGACTCGGCAAAACGGCCGCGGACGGCTGCCTGCAACGCTGCGGCGGCCATTCCCAGCGTGGCGTGAAACACGGCGAGTTGCGGGTGCATTTCGGCGTCTGCAGCGGTTGGGCTGGGGTTGCGGGAGGCCCTGAAACCAGGGTGGATGGCTGTTTGCAAGGCTGTGGCGACCATACGAAGCGTGACGCGAAACTGGGCTAATCGCGGGTCCAGCTTGGCGTCGATGGCGGTGAGGCGCAGGTCGCGCGTGGCGGTCACGTAGGGGTGGATTGTGCTCTGGAGCAGAGGAGCGGCGACGCCGGCGATGGCGACGACGGCAAGCAGCGTCATCTGCAGGCTGGCGCCGAAGAGGCTGCGGGGGCTCAAGGCCAGCAAGCACAGCGCGGCAAAGCCGATGGTGTTCAGCGGGCTGCGCTCGCGGTAGAGGAGCCGGCCGAGCAGGTAGAGGGTGACCATCCAGAGCGAGCGCTGCACCGGGGTGGCGAAGCCGGTGAAGAGCGCGTAAGCGAAGGAGGCGGCGATGGTGAGCAGCGTGGCCGGAACGCGTGGGATGTGCAGGCGGCGCGTAAGCCAGAAGATGCACGCGGCGACGATGGCCAGGTGAAAACCCGAAACGACCAGCATGTGAAAGGAGCCGGTGCGCTCAAAGCCCACGCGGAGGGAATGGGTGAGGTAAGTGCGGTCGCCGGCGACCATGGCAGCCAGCATGATGGCGTCGTCCTGGGTGAGGCGCAGGGGCGCGGGCAGACGGCGCATGGCCGCAGGCAAGGCCAGGAGGCGCGTGCTGGAGGCGTGCTGCAGACCGCTCAGGCGGCAGGCGAGGAAAAGGCCGGGAGACGGGCCGAGACGGTCAACGCGATCGATGGCGACGGTGGCCGTGGAGGTGATGCCCTGATCGAGGAGAAAATCCTCGCGGCTCCAGACGCCCGGATCGTGATAGACCTCCGGAGCCAAGAGGCGCACCACGGCGCGGACACGTTCGCCGCATTGGAATGGAAAAGGCTGGGGGCCGGACTGGGCGGGAGCGATTGAGGGCCAGCGGACCGTGAGGCGCACGCCGCCGGCGACGGGAACCTGCGCATCGGCGGCATCTGTGACCACTTCGAGGGAGGATATGCGGAGGTCGATTCGTTGCGAGGGGCGCTGCTCGGCTGCGGCGGCTATGGGCTCATCAAGATTCTGCTCGATTTCGCCGCGCAGAGGGCCGGTATCGACGACAGTGCCTTCCACCGTGCGCAGCAAGCCGTCAGAAAGCGTGGCCAGCGCGGGTGCCGGGGCCGGGTGGGGCTCCATCCAAGCGCACCACGCGCCCAGCAGGAACCACAAGAGGGCCAGCGGCAGCCAGGCGATGCGCTGCGCGCGGAATGCCGCGACCGCGCACAATACCGCTACCAGAACAAGCGCGATCAGCACCAGACTGGGCCGCAGCCAGAACCAATGAGTGGCGGCAATGCCCGCCGCAAAGAGCCAGGCCGCATGGAACAGCGGGACGGCGCTCAGACCTGCCGGGGCAGGACTGTCGAGGCTCTGTCCGAAGGTGGGGGGGGCGGATTGCATCGCACCTGAAGGTTCGAAAAGGTTCTATGGCCGTCAAGCCTATCAGGAGCGGCGCAACTGGACCACTGTTTCCAAATGAAAGGTCTGGGGAAAGAGGTCGGCGAGGGTGATGGAATGGATGGCGTAGCCCGAGCCGATGAGGGCGCGCAGATCACGGGCGAGCGTTGCCGGGTCGCAGGAGACGTAGACCAGGGCGGGCGCCGCGATCTCCGCGAGCAGCGTGGTGATCTCCGGGCCAAGGCCGGTGCGCGGGGGGTCCACAACAACAAGATCGGGGCGAGTCAAATCGGGGTGTGCGGGCCTGCGGCTGCGGCGCAGAAAGTCGAGGGTCGCGGCGCGGACGGCGGTTCCCGTTGTTCCGTCTAGGTTCTGTTCGAGCGCGTTGAACGCGGAAGGTGCGGACTCGACCGCAACCACGTGTGCAAAGCTGGCGGTGAGGCGGCGGGCGAAGAGGCCGACGCCCGCGAAGAGGTCCCAGGCGAGCTTGCCATTGTGGCCGGCGGCGACAAGCTCGACGAGGGCGTCGACAAGCCAGCGATTTACCTGGAAAAATGCGCCGTGGTCCACGCGATAGTCTAAGCCGGCGGCGTGATAGGCGAGGGAGGTCGCGCCCCATTGCGCGACGGTTCGCGGCGGCTGGCCGGGGCGGCCCTCGGCCACAAGCTCCGCGCCGGTCAGGGCGGGAATCCGCGCGCTGAGCGCATTCGCAAACTCGCCGAAGCGAATGCTTTTCGCGTTGACAGTGAAGACGCTGGCCAGCAACGCGGTCTCGGCCGCGTCGCAGAAGAGCGCAATTTCAGTGGGGCGCAAGGCGGGTGCAAACTGCCGGGCAACTTCCGCCGCGGCCTGCGCGGCTTCGATGAGGAGCGGCGCTGCGATCGGGCATTCGCTGACGGGAATGACAGCATGAGAGCGGCGTCCGCGGTAGCCGGGGTTTCCTGCCGCATCGAAGGCGAGGCGGATGCGATTGCGATAATGCCATGACTCCGATTGGGAAGTGGCGGCCAGGACAGCAATCTCTTCAGGTGGTTGAACGCCGCCAAGCTCAAGGGTCTCGCGGAGAATGGCTTGCTTGAATGCAAGTTGCGTCTCGTAGCCCGTGTCCTGATAGTGGCAGCCGCCGCAGACGCCGAAGTGGGGGCAGTGGGGCGCAATGCGCTGGGGTGCGGCTGAGACGATTTCTTCGGCTTCGGCGGTGGCGTAGCCGCGCTTGTCCTCGGTGATACGCACGCGGACTTGCTCGCCGGGCAAGGTGAGCGGGACAAAGACGGCCTTGCCCTCGACGCGGGCCAGGAATGCGCCGCCGTAGATGGGCTTCTCGATTTCTACGAACTGGGGCTGCGCGAGGCGGGGCTCTGCGGCACGAGACTCGGCCGGCTTCGTCTTCGTGGGTAGGCGTTTGGCCGGCTTCGGCTTCATTGCTGGCTCATGTAGAAGAGGCTGAGGCGCGGCAAATTGTAGTGCACCAGCAGTTGCTTCTGCACAAACTGGCGTTCCACCTGACGCAGTTGCACGGCGCCCATGCGGCTGCGATAGGGAGCCAGTTCGCGCGCCGCGTGCTCCTTCAGACCGACCAGCAAATCTTCGGGGGCAGCCGCGGTGAGGGCGGCAAAGAGCTTTTCTTCGAGGACGGTGAGCGTCCGCTCCAGGGCTTCCAGATCGTGAGCCTCAGAGCGCACTTCGGAGGCAAGTTCGCGCAGGCGCGCCGCAGTTGCGGTGCATGCCTCGGGCGCCACCGTCGCCGCGTCCAGCGCAGCCGCAGCTGCTTCAAGGTGCGCGGCCACGCGCTCCTGCTCGAAACCCGACTCGCGGGTCTCACTTGCCGGGTTGGCTGTTCCGGCGGCCGCTTCGTGCAGCTCTTCGGCGGCTTCCATTACCGCTTGCGCGCACCACGCGAGGCCATTGATACGCCTCATGCGTCCTTTTTTTTGCCGGGCCTCGTACTTGTCGAAGGCGGCATCGATGCCGCGCAGCGCCGCGTCGAGCGGAATTCCGGCCTCGCGCCAGGTTTCGATGAGCGCCCAGTCGAGCGTCGAGAGCAGCAGCAGCGACCCGCGCCGCTGCTGGAAGCGCTCTTCGATCTCGGTGAAGTAATTGAAGTAGTTGAGCACGGCGTTCGCCCTAGTGCACGCGGGCGCGCGGCCGCGCGGCGCGGTTGCGCTCGAAGAGGATCAGCAGGCCGTCGAGGGTGAGCATGTCGTCGATCTCGGAGATGAAGCGCGAGTCCTCTGAGATCTGGCGGGCCAGGCCGCCGGTGGCGATGACGCGGGGCTGCGCGCCCAGTTCGGCCACCATGCGCTCCAGGATGCCGTCCACCAGCCCGATGTAGCCGTAGTAGAGGCCGCTCTGCAGGTGGGTGACGGTGTTGGTGCCGATGACCTTGGCGGGGCGCTTGATGTCGATGCGGCCCAGGCGGGCGGCGCGCGCAAACAGCGCATCGGCGCTGATGCCGAGGCCGGGCGCAATGGCCCCGCCCAGGTACTCGCCCTTCGCCGAGATCACGTCGAAGGTGGTGGCGGTGCCGAAATCGACCACCACGCACGGGCCGCCGTAGCGCTCGAAGGCGGCGATGGCGTTGACGAGGCGGTCCGCGCCTAGTTCGGCGGGGTTGTCGACCAGCACCGGCATGCCGGTCTTGATGCCGGGCTCAACAAACAAGGGCTGAGTGTGGAAGTAGTCTTCGCAGACCTGCCGCAGCGTACCCTCTACCGGCGGCACCACCGAGGAGATGATGATGTGCGTCACCTGGCTGGGGGTTAGGCCGTTCATCTCGAAGAGGTTCACGAAAAACACGCCGTACTCGTCCGAGGTCTGGTGAAGATGCGTGGTGACGCGCCAGTGCGCAGCCAGTTCAGGCTTATCCGCATCCAGGCGGTAGAGGCCCAGCACCGTATTCGTATTGCCCACGTCGATGGCAAGCAGCATTGTTTCCTCAGCCCGTCTCCACAGCGCGAATGCCGCCGGTCTGCACGGTTACCAGGCCATCGGCAGTGCGCACCAGCAGAAATCCATGTTCGTCCAGTCCGGCCGTAACGCCGGTGCAGGCCTGCGGGCCATGTACCTCGACCCTTCGCCCGCGCACCCACGTCGAGGCCTTTTCCACGCGGCGGGGAATCGTCTGTTCCGGCGCCGGATCAAGCAGTCCGAGCGTCTCACGCTGCAGCGATTTTAGCAGGGAGACGAGCAAATCCTGGCGATGGATGCGGCGGCGCGCTTCAAGATCCAGAGAAGTGGCGGGCGTTGACGCTGCGGCGGCGAAGGCGCGCTGGTGGACGTTTATGCCGATGCCGACGACGGCGAAGGCGACGGTGCTGGATTCGGTCTTGGCCTCCACCAGGATGCCGCCGGCCTTGCGCGGGCCGATGAGCAGATCGTTGGGCCAGCGCAGATCGACGTTGAGGCCGGAGACGGCGCGAATGGCATCGGCGGCGGCCAGTCCCGCGGCCAACGGCAAAAGCGGCAAGCGAGCCGCAGGGACGGGCGGGCGCAGCAGGACGCTCACATAAAGCCCATCGCCCGCAGCCGATTGCCAGGCGTGACGGCCGCGCCCGCGTCCGGCCAGTTGCTCGTCGGCAAAGTAGACCGAGCCGTGGGGCGCGCCGGCGCGGGCGGCTTCAAGCGCGTCGGTATTGGTGGAATCGGTGAGCGGAGAGAAATGGAGCTTGCCGGCAAAGAGGGTGTCAGCGAGCGCGGCTGCGAGCGTCGGCAGATCGAAGATGGACTGGGTCATGGAGTGGATTGGGGCCTGACTCACCCGGCGGCGATGCTCATGGAGATGTCGGCTGCGCGGGCCGAGTGGGTGAGCGCGCCCACGCTGATGAAGTCCACGCCGGTCTCGGCATAGGAGCGGATGGTTTCGAGCACAATGCCGCCGGAGGCTTCGGTGGGAATCCAGCGCTCCAGGCCTTCAGTATGCTTCTTGATGCGGTCCACCGATCGCTTCACTTCCGCGGCCGTCATATTGTCCAGCAGGATGGCCTCGGCGCCGAATTCGAGGGCCTCTTCGAGTTCGTGCGAGTTGCGCACTTCCACCTCCACACGCTGACCCTTTCTGTGTTTTTCAAGGGCTTGCGTGAGGACCGCGCGCAACCCGCCCCCCAGCACGATGTGGTTGTTCTTGATGAGAATGCCGGAGGCGAGATCGATGCGGTGATTGGTTCCTCCGCCGCACAGGACGGCGTATTTTTCGAGGGCGCGGAGGCCGGGGACGGTCTTGCGCGTATCGAGGACGCGGGCGTGGGTTCCGGCGATGGCGTCGACGAATTTGCGGGTGAGCGTGGCGATGCCGCTGAGGTGCTGCATGAGGTTCAGGATCACGCGCTCGGAACTGAGCAGGACGCGGGCGTTGTGGCGGATGACGGCCAGCACCTGGCCACGGTGGGCGCGCACGCCGTCGAACATTTCGGGATGGCTGATGACTTCGAAGCGGTTCTGCGCGGGCGGGCGGGGGTCGAGGCGGGCAAATATCTCAAGAAAGCGCGGGACGGCGCCGAGGCCGGCGACGACTAACTCCTGGCGCGCCACGATGGAGGCCGTGGCGCGCAGATCGGGGTCGATGGTGAGGTTGGTGGTGGAGTCGCGCGCGGCCTGGTCTTCCACCAGGGCCCGCTCCAGCAATGCGTCGATGTGGCTGCTCTTCCAATCCATAGGCGTATAGGGAAACTTCGTTCGTTCTTATCTCAGGACAAGCAAACTCCGCTGGGCATCGATCTCGAAATCGCTAAAACGCACGGCGTTGATTCGCACCATTCCAATGATCTGCACCGTCGAGTAGTTCCCGGTCTGCGGCAAGATTACCTTGGGAGGCGCGCCTCGGGCGATGCTCAGGTTCGCGAAGTCCTTGTCCTTGGTCAGGAACGCGAATCCATGGGTCTTTGCGTACTCCCAGATCACCGAATCGCTCGTGCCGCCCAATTCAACGGAATGAACATGAGCCGACTTCGGAAACAAGTCAGCCAGGTCGCTGGCAAGCCGCGGCGGCAGGTTCTCATCAACGAGAAGCTTCAAGTACCGCGATCCTCTCTGGAATGCTGGCAAAGAACTCGTAAACTGCTTGGAAGTCTTCCCTCTCCAGGTACGGGAACTCCTTCAGAATCTCCTCTTCGGTCATCCCCGAGGCCAGATAGGAGGCAAGGTCGTAGACCGTAAAGCGCAGGCCGCGAATGCAGGGCTTCCCACCCATCTTGCCCGCCTCAACCGTGATGCGCGGATTCAGGCCAACCATCGATACCCCCTCTCGCTCGCCCTTCCCTCATTCTAGTCGTGCACCCACTAACCAACAATGCTGTCATCCTGAGCGANNCGAAGGACCTGCGGTTGCTTCTTCGCTCGTCTCCTCACTCCGTAGGCAGCGCGGCCAGCGCGCCGCGGGCTTTTTCAAGGAGCACGCGCGTTTCAGATTCCTGCTTCTTTAGACCGTCGATAATGTGTTCCGGCGCTTTGGCCAGAAAGCCTTCGTTGCCTAGTTGACGCTCGGCTGCTGCTAGACCTTTTTCGTACTTGGCGATGTCCTTTGCCAAACGGTCGCGCTCGGCGGCGACGTCGATGGTGCGCTCGTAGACAACGGCGACGTCGAAATGCACTCCGCTGCGGGCATTCGCTCCGCTCAGCGGCTCTGAGACGACTTGAACGCCAGAAATGCGCGCCAATTTTTCGAGAATGTCGAAGTTGCCCTCTGCCAGCGAAGCCGCCGATGAGGCAGAGTGGAGCCGGATAGCAGCCGCCTCCTTCTCGGGAACGCCCAAATCCTTGCGCAGGGAGCGGACAGTTACGATCAGCTCTTGAAGCGTCTCCATGTCGGCGATGGCAGATTCATCAAACCGCGCATCTTCTGCGACAAGAAAATGAGTGAGTGCGATGGACTTTTGCGGAGGCTGCTGGTCATAGAGCGCATGCCAAATCTCCTCGGTGAGGAACGGCATGAATGGTGATAACAGCCGCAGTGCAGCCTCGAAGACCGCGACCAGTTTCTTCAACGCCTCTGTGCGCGAAATAATGTCGATTTTCTCGTCGAATTCAAGGCGGAGCTTGACGATTTCCAGGTACCAGTCGCAGAAGTCACCCCAGAAAAACTGGTAAACGAGGCTGGCAGCTTCGTCAAAGCGGTATTCACTCAACGACGTGTTCACCAATGCTGCGGTTCTGCTCAACCTGGAGCGAATCCATCGCGATTCAACGTAGTTGTCGTGGTCAGCCTTGAGCGCCGCGCTTAGCCCGGATAGGTCGATCTCGATCCCAGATTCTCTTGCTCGCTCAATGTTCATGAAGAGGAAGCGCGCGGCGTTCCAGATTTTGTTGGCGAAGGCGCGGTAGCCTTCGGTGCGGGCCACGTTGAAGGCAATGTCGGTGCCGGGCGAGGCCATGGAGGCCAGCGTGAAACGGACCGCATCGGTGCCGTACTGCTTGACGATTTCGATGGGGTCGAGCACGTTGCCCTTGGTCTTTGACATTTTTTCGCGGTTGGCGTCGCGGACCAGGGCGTGGATGTAAACCTCGCGGAAGGGGACGGATTCGGCAAGCGGGCGCGGGCTGCTGTCGGGCATGGGAACCTCGGCCGAGAACCAGCAGCCGAGCATGATCATGCGGGCCACCCAGAAGAAGAGGATGTCGAAGCCGGTGACAAGCAGGCTGGTGGGATAGAAGGCGTCGAAGTCTGCGCGGTTTCCCTTCCCTTCCCAGGTCTCACCCGCCGCGGCGGGGAGACCTGGGGCACCCAGGATCCTGGGCCAGCCGAAGACGGAGACGGGCAGCAGGCCGGAGGAGAACCAGGTGTCGAGGACGTCGGTCTCCTGCGTGATCTGGGCCGAGCCGCAGTGGGCGCAGGCGGTGGGATCGACGCGGGCGACGGTGACTTTGTGGCATGTGGCGCAGTGCCAGGCGGGAATGCGATGGCCCCACCAGAGTTGGCGGCTGATGCACCAGTCGTGGATGTTTTCCATCCAGTTGAGATAGGCCTTCTCGTATTGCTCGGGGGTGAAGCGGATCGCTTTTTTGCCGTCCGGGCCGGGCTTTACGGCGGCGATGGCTTTGTCGGCGAGGGGCTGGATTTTGACGAACCATTGCGTGGAGAGGCGCGGCTCGACGACGGTCTTGCAGCGGTCGCAGTGGCCGACGTTGTTGGTGTAGTCCTTGATGGACGCCAGGAGCTTCCGCTCTTCCAGGTCATGGACTATCTTCTTGCGGGCCACATAGCGGTCGAGGCCGGCGTAGGCGCCGCCTTCGGCGTTGATGTGGGCGGTCGAGTCCATCACGTTGATGGAGGGCAGATGGTGGCGCTGGCCGAGGGCAAAGTCGTTGGGATCGTGGGCGGGGGTGACCTTGACGGCGCCTGTGCCGAAGTCGCGGCTTACCCACTCGTCGAGGATGATGGGGATCTCGCGGCCCATCAATGGCAGGCGGAGCCTCTTGCCGTGGAGATGCAGGTAGCGCTCGTCTTCAGGGTGAATGGCAACGGCTGTGTCGCCGAGCATGGTTTCGGGGCGGGTGGTGGCGACGGTGAGAAACTCACCGGTTTCCTGGTCGCCGGCGTCGAGGACCGGGTAGCGGATCTCCCAAAGATGGCCCTTGTGCTCGTCGAAGACCACTTCGAGGTCGCTGATGGCGGTCTGGCAGCGGGGGCACCAGTTCACGATGTATGCGCCGCGATAGATGAGTCCCTGCTCGTAAAGGCGGACGAAGGCCTCGCGGACGGCGACAGAGAGGTTGTCGTCCATGGTGAAGTATTCGCGCTGCCAGTCGACCGAGGCGCCGAGACGCTTCATCTGGCTGAGGATGGCGCCGCCGTAGTGGCGTTTCCACTCCCAGACGCGCTCAATGAAAGCGTCGCGGCCAAGCTGCTGGCGGGTGTTGCCTTCCTCCACCAACTGGCGCTCGACCATCATCTGGGTGGCGATGCCGGCGTGATCGGTGCCGGGCAGCCAGAGGGCGCGGCGGCCCGTCATGCGCCGCCAGCGGGTGAGGATGTCCATCTCCGTCTGGTTGAGCATGTGGCCCATGTGCAGGCGGCCGGTGACGTTGGGCGGAGGCAGCAGGATGGTGAAGGGCTCGCCTGGCGGCGCGGCGGCAGGATTCGCCGTTGCATCCGGGGCGGGCGTGGGCTGGGCGAAGAGGTTCTCGCGCACCCAGTATTCGGCCCAGTGATCTTCAATGGCGGTGGGGTCGTAGGCTTTGGGCAGGTCGTGGGGCATGGAGGGTTGTCAACGAGCCCCCGTGGGTGTGCGCCGAGCCCTCTTGCACAGAGGACTTCGAGCGAGGGGACCACCCCTCACTCTAGCAGATGGGGCAGATGCGGTTCAGGGAGCGATCAGCCGCACCGTGGGGAAATATGCCGCGTATCGGCGCGCATCCCTGGTCAGCAGTGCGCATCCGAGCACGGCGGCGTGCGCGCCGATGAAGAAGTCGGCGAGGACGTTGGTCTTCGTTCCGCCTTTACGGCGATATAGAAGGTAGGCTTTGCCGGCCAGGAATGCGGCTTTGCGCGGGATGCTCAAGACAATCATCCCGAGTTCCGCCAACTTTCCGTCCAGGGCGGTTGGGGTTGCGAACGAGACCGAAATCTCCGCATAAACGATTGGGTTGATCGCCAACTCATGAAGGAGCGACAGGGTTCGCAACTGGCTGCTTGACCATGCGTGCCAGATAGGGTCAGGATCCCATACGTCCAGGATCACGTTGGCATCAAGCAGGATCATCGGAATAGCCGCGGATCAGTTCCATGTACTCGTCGGTGGAGCAGCCCAACTTGATCTCGGCTGCGCCAAGTGCGCGATCAAAACGGTCCGGCCGGCGTTCTTGAACGGGTCCGCTCTTGCGCAGAACCGGTTCTCCATCGTTATTGATCTCCCAGGTCACTTTGCATCCCGGTTGTATATTCATGGAATCGCGCAGGTGTTTGGGGATTGTGACCTGGCCTTTGCTGGTGACTGTGGTTTCCATTGGGGACCTCCCGGTATTACCTCATTTCCAAGTGTAATACCAAATCCAGGAAACGGGCACCTCCAGCCAATGCGAAGGGCCGCTTCGCGGGCGGCCCTCGGCTTATCAATGGAAGGCTCTAAGTCCAATATTTAAAACGGGTTCAGCTTGGCGAGGCCTTTCTTCTTCTTCTTTTTGCTGGAGGATTCGTCGCTGGAGTCGACCTTGGGCTTCTTCTTCTTGTCGTCGGTAGCTGTAGCGGGGTTGGCGCCGGGCTTGATCTCGTTTACCTCGTCGGGGGCTGCGGCCGGCTTTTCTGCGGCGGGAAGGGTAGTGTTGGCAGGTCCCACCGGCTGGAGAACGGCGTTGGGATCGGCTGGCGGAGCGGAGGGCGCGCTCACAATCTGGGCGGCCACGCCGGTTCCACCCTCCGGTGCCTGAAGCTGCAACGGCGCCGTGGAGGGCTGGTCGCTGCGCGGTGGCTCATTGGGGCCGGTGGGGGTTAAGGCTCCGATGGGCGAGGCGGCGGGCTTGCCGGCATTGACCGCGGCGTTGAACATCGCAATGTTTTGCTTGGTGATATCCGGCGCCAAGGTGCGTTTGGGGTCCTCGAGAGTAGGGTCGCCCACGTGTACGGCTTCCACTACCGTGGGCCCGTGTTTGATCAGTCCCAGAGTCTTGTCGGTGAAGTGCAAGGGCTGGCGGCTGCGCTCTTCGGCGTCGTTCTCGGCAACCGCCTCCTGGGTGGGCTCGGGAACGGGGCGGTTCATGGCCACCAGGCGGTCGCGGGCATCCTCAACGTGGGGGGCCATGGGATAGCGGGTGATGACCTTGGCGTAGGCCGCGGCGGCCTTGTCCTGGTAGACGGCGCGCATCCGCTCCTTGATCGCGCCGGGCAGGCCGGGCACATTCTGGAGGGCGTGGGCCTGGCCGGCATAGGCATCGCCGATGCCCAGCAGCGCCTGGTCGCTCCTGGAGTAAAGCGGGTAGGTATCGACTACAGTCTCCAGCCGGGCGATGGCCGCGGCGAAGTTGTCGCGGCTCTCATAGAAGAGACCGATATCCGTCTCCCGTTCCCCCAATACCTCCTGCACGTCGCGGAGCTTCTGCTTGGCGCGGGGCACCAGCGTGGAGTCAGGGAACTGGTTAATCATGTTCCGGTACTCCTGCTCGGCGCGCTCGGCGTTGTTGTAATCGCGGTCGGGCTTTTCCATCTGCTGGTAATAGATATCGGCCACCTTCATCTGCGCCTCGGCCGCCTCGGGGGCGTTGGGGAAGAAGGTGATGAAGTCCTTGTATTCGGCCTCGGCCTGGGTGAGGGCCGCGGTGCCGCCCTCCTTGAACCAACTGTCGCCCACGGCCAGCTTGGCGCGCATGCGGTACTCGGACTCCGGATAGGTGTTGAGCATGGTCTGGAGGTCGAGCCGGGCCACGTCGAAGCGGCCCTTCTTCATGGCGATCATGGCCTTGTCGAAGAGTTCCTTGTCAGGCTGCTTGGAGTTGACGCCTGCCAGCGGGTTGGCGCTCAGGTCCTCGTTCTTCTTTTTCTTGGGCTTCTTGGTGCCAGCCTGGGCGGAAACTCCGGCCAGGACCAGAAACACAAGAGCCGCCGCGGCAATTTTCTTGGACAACCGGTTCATAACCCCTCATTGCGGCGATGGCCCGTCGACTGGACCTCCGCCATTCTCCAATATTCCAGAATCTTACTCTATTACTCGCCCGCGGCCTCGCGAGCCGAGGCCAGCAGCGCGCGCGCATCCTGCTCCGGGTGCCCTGCTCCAAAGACGGCGTTGCCGGCCACCAGCAGCTCCGCACCTGCTTGGACGACCTGGGCCACCGTATCGTGAGCCACGCCGCCGTCCACCTCGATTCTAAACGCCAGGCCCAGTTCCTGGCGCAATTCAGCCAGGCGGCGGATCTTCTGGAGCGAAAAGGGGATGAATTCCTGCCCGCCGAAGCCTGGATTCACGCTCATGATGAGCACGTGGTGGACCATGGGCAAAATGTCCAGGATCAGATCCACCCGGCTGGCCGGATTGAGCACCACCCCCGGCTTCATGCCGTGATGGGCGATCAGCTCCAGCGAGCGGTGCAGATGCGTGCAGGCCTCGTAATGCACGCTCACCCAATTGGCTCCCGCATCGGCAAACGCGGCAATGTAGTCGTTGGGGTTTTCGATCATCAGGTGGCAATCGAGGGGCAGGCTGGTCGCCTTGCGCAGGCTCTTGACCAGCGGCGGCCCCAGCGTAATATTGGGCACAAAATGGCCGTCCATCACGTCCACGTGGATCGCCGTGCCGCCGCCGCGTTCGGCCGCGGCAACCTGATCCGCCAGGTGGGCAAAATCCGCCGACAAAATGGATGGCAACAGCTCAACCATGGTTTTTTCCGGGGTATCTCCCTGCCCGGTCAGTGTATCAGCGGAGACGGACGAGAGTCTGCTCTCCGGGTCGTATATGGAAACTTGGTCTTGCGATGGCTTCGCAGATCCTGTCACTCGATGAGATGGGGCGCCGACAGGCTGATAAACTCGCGAGGCGTGATGATCTTCGTCTTCTTCCAGAACCTCGGGAAATGCTTCTGGTTGCCGGTAATCAGGTAGTCCGCGCCGGCGGCATCGGCGCATTCGAGAAACATATTGTCGTCCGGGTCGCTGGTAATCTCAAGAGGCCGGGCTGGGACAACGGTATAGCTGCGGTTCTTGATCAGTTGCAGCAATTGAAGGCGAAGGCCCTTGCGAATCCGGAGTTCCGGGCGGGCAAGCACATCGCTGTATTCCTCCAGAATCGGCTGAGAAACGTAGAGGCGGGCCGGCTTGGTTGTGGCAAGCAACAGAACGGTCCGCTGCAACCCGGCCGGCTTCAGGGCGGCGGAAATCACAACATTCGTGTCGATTACCAGGCGGAGGTGAAGCATCACCGCTTCGTTTTCTGGGATCGGGCAGTCTTGATGATCCGGTCGATCTGACGGGAGGTAAGGGTGCTGGTCCCGTTCCGCTCCGATTCCTCGCCGAGGATGCGCAGCACCTCCGGCTCCGGAGCAGCCAGCTTGACGTAATCGCGAATGCCGAGGAGCACGGCTTTGGGTCTGCCGCGCTTCTCGATGACAAGCGACTGGCGCAGGTCATCCACGCGATTCAGCAGCTTCCCAAAATTCGCGCGCGCACTCAAGGCCGAAACCACTCTGGCGCCATTCTTGCCGATCGCTGGGGTACCCATCAACTCTCCATTCCAACACTCTGAACTGTACAGTTTTTTTAGAAGGCCGGTCAATGGCGTTGACCGGGCGGTATGTAGGTAAGTTTGAAGGGTATGGACTTTAGCCCGTACATAAGCAGCGATAAAATCAACCGGGCTTTACGGGCTGCGGAAGAACCCGGCTTTGTATCAGTCGTCCACCGGCTTCGCCGACCCACGGGAGATGAAACGGGCGTCCTGCAGTTTTCCTTTGTTTTGTTGAACTTGCATTCTTGTTTCTTTGTTGGATCGATGAACTTGTCTGAGTGATTCGCAGAGTGGGACGACCGGCGCCCTTACGCGCAATTGAAGGCCCTTCCAAGAGAGCTATGGACGCTTTCGACTACTGACCTCCAGTCGCCGGGGTGGGGCTGGCGGAAGAGGCGCATGGTGGGATACCAGGGGCTGTCCTGGCGCGTTTCGAGCCAGCGCCAGTCGGCGGCGAAGGGCAGAAGAAGCCAGACGGGAATGCCCAGCGCGCCGGCGAGGTGGGCCGTGGAGTTGTCGATAGTGATCACCAGGTCCATGGCCGCCACCTGCGCCGCGAACAGGTCCATGTCGGCAAACTGATCGACGATGCGATCGATGAGGATGGGCGCGTCCGGAATAGTCGCGTGGGCCGCCGCCTGTTGTTCGAGGGAGTCGAAATCGCCGTATTGCAGGCTGATCCAGCGGATGCCCGGCAGCGCCAGCAGCGGCGCGGGCTCCGAGGCGAGCAGGGATAAGGGAATGGAGCGTTTGCGGCCTGTCCTTTGATTCCTTGTGTGCCAGGCCAGTCCCACCAGGCGCCGGTCCTCGCCGTAGCGGGTGCGAAAGCGGTTCCGTTCCGCCGCATCGGCCTTGAGGTAGGGCGACGTGGCAGCGGCAAAAGCAGGTTCGGTGGCGCGGAACAGCCCCGGCAGACTGCCAATGGGTAGGTGCGCGCCAACCTCCGTTTCGGCAGGATGGACCGAGTCCGCTCCCGCAACGTGTCCCTGGTCCCGCGCGGAGACCACCTCCACAGTGGGAAAAGAGCGGGCGAAAAGCGGTTTGAGGCGAGGGTCGCAATCGAGCGTGATGGGGTTGCCGGTGCGGATGGCGTCCGGAACCAGGCCCGCGAACATGATCTCATCGCCCACGCCCTGCTCGGCCCAGAGCAGCAGACGGCCATGCGCCAGTCGCTCTCCGGTCCAGAGGGGCTGGGGATAAGGGCGCATCGGGGTATCGTGATCGATGGATTGCCAGCGCGCTTCGTAGTTGCGCCAGCCGGATTCGAAATCGCCGTGAAGCAGTTGGGCCAGAGCCTGGCCGAATCGGGCCTGCCCATAGTCGGGTTGCAGCTCGACGGCTCTGCGGTAGCGCGCCAACGCCTCATTGAGCTGGCCGAGGGCCTGCAAAACGCAGGCCAGGTTGTAGTGGGCCTCGGCGTACTCCGGGCGGTGGACCAGTGCGCGTTCAAAGCAGGCGGCCGCCTCGTCCAGCCTGTCCTGCGCCTGGCGCGTGTTCCCCAGATTGTAGTGCGCCTCGGGCAAGTGCGGCTTCAGCTTGAGGGCACGCTCATAGCAGGCCGCGGCCTCGCTTAGCTTGTCCTGAGCCTGGCGGGCGTTTCCCAGGTTGTAGCAGGCTTCCGCATAATCCGGCTTGAGGGCCAGGGCGCGCTCATAACAGGCCACGGCGTCGTCCAGCTTTTTCTGAGCCTGGAGAGCATTTCCCAGGTTTCCGTGAACCTCGGCCATCTCCGGCTTGAGAGCCAGCGCCTGCTCATAACAGGCCACCGCGCCGTCCAGCTTCATCTGCGCCTGAAGCGCGTTTCCCAGGTTGCCGTGGACCTCGGCCATCTCCGGCTTGAGGAGCAGCGCCCGCTCAAAGCTGGCCACTGCTTCATCCAGTCTTCCCTGGGATTGCAGGATGTTGCCGAGATTGACGTGCGCCTCGGCCAGATCCGGCTTGAGGGCCAGGGCCCGCTCGAAGCGCGACGCCGCTTCCTCCAGCCTGCCTTGAGCCTCAAGAACGGTGCCCAGGTTCATCTGCGCTTCGGCCAGGTCCGGCTTGAGAGCCAGCGCCCGCCGATAACAGTCCGCGGCTTCCACCAAGTCGCCTTGCGCCTGCAGGATGGTGCCCAGGTTGGAATGATAGGCGGGCTGCCTGTCGTTGGTCGCGATCGCCGCGCGGATCAGTTCGGCGGCGACGTCGTCGCGGCCGACCTGGTGCGCCAGCGTTCCGAGCAGGTGCAGGCTGTCCGCATGGCGGGGCTCGATGGCCAGAATCTGGCGGTAGATTCGCTCGGCGTCGGCCAGCCGGCCCTGCTGGTGGTGCTTGATGGCATTCTTCAGCATTCCGCTGAGGATCGGAACCGGCTCTGAGCGCGCAATACCCTTATGTGCTGTTGCGGAGGGATAGCCAGGCCGATTCATGGACCAAGTTTATGGGGCAGAGAGTTTCCTTCCACCTTTGATTTGGCTATTCCAGAGTTTTTGCCGCTCCCGTGTTTCCCACTCCGGATTTTTCCTTTTTCGGCAAATGAAGTTCGTCAACCGGTTCTCACCGCGCTTCTTTCTCGTGCCGGTTTTCCAGCCCCTGCAGCAACAGGCGTCCGCGCGCGCGCATGGCCGGAGTTCCGCTGCGGCTGTGGATGCGCAGCAGGTCAAGAACCATCGGCAGCAGGGAGGGGTCTCGGCGAGTGAGATCGGCAAGGCCCTGCATGGCCATGGTCTTCACGATCGAGCTGCTGCGGTCCTCAAGCCAGGACTGCAATGCGTCCGCGGCGCGGCGGCATTCCGGGAGGTCGAGCTCCAGCCGGGGAACGATGAGCGCCAGATGCCACCGCAGCTTGTTTTCAGAGGCTTCGCACAGCAATCCGAGCAGCGAGGTCTTCCAGGAGTTCACCATTGCCATCGGCACCGGCAGCCCATCGCGGGTGAACCGTTCCAACGCATGGGCGGCGCGGTTCACCACGCCGGGATCCTGGTCCCAAAGGCACTCGATCAGGCGCGAGGCCTTCTTCGGCTGCGCAAGGACGAGTGCGGCGACCTGCTCGGCGCGGCCGACGGAGATGCGCCCCTTGCCTTCGCTGAGCATCGAACGGATAGTCTCGGGCCTCGCCATGTGCTGCCTTTCGTCAATCTTGTCCCACTGATCGTTTTATGCGTGAATGCCGGGCGCCAGCATCTTTGCAGCCACCCGTCCGGCTCCGCGCAGCATCGCCTTGACCGGCCAGCGGCCGTCGGGGCCGGGGAAAAATATCTCGCCGGCGCGGCGGGATTCGGGGCGGTAGTACCAGCGTTTGAGCAGGGCCAGGTGACCCTGGCGGAGGATTGGTGAAGGAGCCCCGGCAGGCTCCATCAGCACGGCAAGCGCCGCTTCCATGCGGGCTTCGAGCAGGCCGCGAGGGAGCTTTGCGGGCAGATCGCTGGCGGGATCGGGGACTGGGGCGTCGGCGGCTGTGGCGTCGGGTCCAGGGGCCTCGGGGATGGGCTCGATGGCCACCGGCTGGGCAAAGAGCGAAGTGGACCCGGACTGCTCATTCTGGATTCTCATGCCCAGCGTGGAGAACGGCGCCGGGCCGCGCAGGCGGCTGTTTTCATATAGGAAAACGGCGACCTCGCCAGGGTTGGCGGAGGCTTGCAGGACGAGGGCGCGCAACTGGCTGAGCGGGCGAACCAACTCAGGGGCTAGGGCGCGCACGGTCTCTACGCGCTGGACTTGCGCATGGAGTGCGGCGGCGGACTCGAATTCGAGCTGCGCCGAGGCTTCGTCGCGCTGGGTGCGGAGATGGACGAGGCGGGATTCGCCGCGGGTAGCGAGAAAGCTTTCGACGGCGGCGGCTTCTTCGGCGTAGCGCTCATCCGTGCAGCCCTGGTAGCAGGGGGCAAGGCACATCTTCATCTCGGAGTAGACGCAGCCGGGATGGCTGGGATTGGGGTCGAGGTCGTCAGTGCAGCGGCGGAGCAGAAACAGCTTGAGGGCTTCTTCGGCGAAGCGCTCGGCGGCACCGCGGGACTGGAAAGGGCCGTAGGACCAGTCAGCTTCGCGCTGGCTGGGGCGATGGGTGACCGTGATGCGGGGATAGGGATTGCCGCCGAGGAAGCGCACAAAGGCCGGCGCGCCAAGGTGCATGCGCTCCAGGGCTTTGGGGCCGTAGATCTCTTCGAGGAGGGAAAACTGCGCGAGGAGGGACTCGAATTCGGAGCCGGTCAGGCGCCAGGCGATGCGGCGGACGCGGCCGGCCAACTGCAGGCGGCGGGGATGTTTGGGCGAGGGCTGGAGCAGCCGTTCGAGGCGGGCGCGGAGGTTGGGGGTGCGGCCGATGTAGGGTTCGGCGTGGGCCTCGGCGCCGTAGAGAGCGAAGACGGCCTGGGATTGAGGCAGTTGGGCTAGCGCAGCCCTGGCGTCGGCGGGGTCGAAGTGCAGCGATTGGGCAAGAGCTTCACTCGGCATGGCCGCTCAATTCAGGCTCCCGCGAGGGTCATGCCGTCGATGCGCAGCGTGGGCGAGGCCACTGAACCGCGGAAGACCAGGTCGTTGCCGATGGCGTTGACGTTTTTGAGCATCTCGGCGAGGTTGCCGGCGATGGTCACTTCTTCCACGGCGTGGGTGAGTTGGCCGTTCTCAATCCACAGGCCGGTGGCGCCGCGGGAGTAGTCGCCGGTGACCACGTTGACGCCGAAACCCATCAGGCTGGTGACGTAGAGACCTGCCGGAACCCCGGCGATGATTTCCTCCGGCGTCAGCGTTCCGGGTTCGAGATACAGGTTGCCGCAGCCGATTCCCGGCGTGCCGGCCAGGCCGCGCGAGGCGTTGTGGGTGGATTTCATGCCCAGCTTGCGGGCGGCGTAAGTGTTGAGCAGGTAGGTCTGGAGGACGCCGTTCTCGACGACCACGGTGCGCAAGGAGGGCAGCCCTTCGCCGTCGAAGGGCGAAGTGCCGAAGCCGCCCGCGCCGGTGGGCAGGAGCATGGTGTTGTCGTCGACGAG
This sequence comes from Acidobacteriaceae bacterium, assembly GCA_003139795.1. Lineage (GTDB taxonomy): Bacteria > Acidobacteriota > Terriglobia > Terriglobales > Acidobacteriaceae > Telmatobacter. Next base: position 42,652 of record PLGM01000126.1, read on the forward strand.
GTGCAGGGTTGGAGCGGCTATCTGCTGGCCGAGGCGGCCGGCCAGATAGGAGGCGCTGCGCCAGATGGCATCGCCTGAGGCGGCTTCAAAGACTGAACCGATCAACGAGCGCGCCACTTCCGGGGCAAAGACGATGGGAACGCGCTGGGTGGGCACCTTGCGGGCGCCGAGACGGCGGACGGTGCGGCGGGCAGCTTCCTGGCCGATGGATTCAGGGGATTCGAGATCGGCGAGACGGCGGGCGCCGGACCACCAGCCGTCGCGCTGCATCTGGCCGTTCGCGTCCATGGCCAGCGGAGCGGCGGAGACGCCGGCATAGCTGGTGCGGTACCCGCCCACAAAGCCGCGGGAGTTGGCCAGCACCTTGCGCCCGGTGGCGGCGTCAAAACTGCCGCCGTCGGAGTTGGTGATGCGCGGGTCGGCGGCGAGGGCCGCGGCTTCGGCCCGCCGTGCCCACTCGATGCGTTCCGGACCTTCGAGCGAGTAGACGTCGTCGTAGTAGAGGTGCAGATCGCCGGGAATGGAGCCGAATTCGGCCGTTTCCGGCAGGCCTGTGAAGGGGTCTTCTTCAGTGAATTTGGCCAGCGCCAGAGCGCCTTCGACAAGCTGGCGAATGCCGTCGGGGGTAAGGTCGCTGGTGGAGGTAGAGGCCGACCGGAGCCCCAGAAACACGCGCAGGCCGAGGCCGCGGGAGCCCGATTCCTTGAGCGTCTCCACCTCGCCCATGCGCACGTTGACGCTGAACTCATCGCCCTCTCGAACGACTGCTTCGGCATCGCTGGCGCCGGCTTTCATGGCCTGGGCGACAGCGTCGGCGGCCAGGGATTCGAGGTCGAGGTCGGTTTGGTCGGATTGGGTTGCGGCTTCGGGCATGGATCAACAGTAACAAAATGGCTTGCGGTTCGGCACATACCGTTGCCAGCCGCAATGCCTATTTGCCTCTGGATCTGGAATCGCCGTTGCAATCTCGCTCGACGGCGATCCCGCGGCCTTGAAATCATTCCTTTTTACTCCGGAATTCAGGCCCGTTACCGTGCTGGCAGGCGTTGCAATCCTTGTCGTCTGCTTGCTTTGCTTCCATCCGGTCACCCGCCTTCGTTGCGCGTTCTTTCACTGCCTGATCCATCAAATCAGGGAGATCCGGCCGGCCTGGGCACTCTATCGCATCCGGGCGTAGCGCTCTTTCACGGCGAGCCTGCTGGTCTGGCTCGCGTTTCCTGGCATGGTGATCCTGGCGGCGGCGAGTCCTGTTGGTCCGCTCGCCGTCTTCATCCGCAGCTACGCACTGTCTTTTTATGGCGCCCACTACAGGGCTCCCGGGAATCTTCTCTATCCCCCGCCGCCACCGGTTGTCGTTGAAGGCACCCCGCACACTCCCCAACCATGGCCACTTTTCGCTGCCGGATTGTTGTCACCGTCCTTTCATCCCTTCGGCGGGCACGGCAATCGTGCTTTCGGCGGGTGGCCCGAACCTCGAACCGGGATCTCCCAGCCTGAGGCGTCGGCGCGGTTCACTCAGGGCGGATTACCGATGCTCTGGGGTTGACTACTGATCCCTGACGACTGACAGTTGGCGACTGTCCTTCAGCTCTTGGCCACGGCGAAGCGTTTGTTGACTTCGTGCCAGTTGACGACGCTCCACCAGGCGGCGAGGTACTCGGGACGGCGGTTCTGGTACTTGAGGTAGTAGGCGTGCTCCCACACGTCGTTGCCAAGGATGGGGTAGAGGCCGTGGGTGAGGGGGGAATCCTGGTTGGCGGTGGTGAGGATCTTGAGCTTGCCTGAGACCAGGACCAGCCAGCCCCAGCCGGAGCCGAACTGCTTGGCGGTGGTTTCGTTGAAGGTCTTCTTGAAGGCTTCGAAGTCGCCGAAATCCGCGGAAATCCGGTCGGCGATGGCGCCGGAGGGCGCGCCGCCGATGCCGTCGGAGCCCACCGGGCCCATGAGATTCCAGAAGGCGGTGTGGTTGGAGTGTCCTCCGCCGTTGTTGCGGACCGCGGCGCGGATATCTTCGGGGACTTCGGCGAGGTCGCGAACCAGATCGTCGACGGACTTGGCGGCGAGGGCAGGATAGTTGGCCAGGGCGGCATTGAGGTTGTTGACGTAGGCCTGGTGGTGCTTGCCGTGGTGGATCTTCATGGTCTCGGTGTCGATGAACGGCTCGAGGGCGGCGTAGTCGTAGGGAAGCGGTGGAAGTTCGTAGGCCATAGGGGAAATCTCCTTGATTTCGATTGTACTGTGAGGGTTGAGCGCGGTGCGCAGCAACGGGTGCAAGGCTGAATCTTCACACGCGGCACCGGGGCCTTGTGATTGGATGGATGCAAGAGGGCCGGGGCGAGATTCATTTTGGCTGCGGCAACCGCACTGGAAGAGGCGGGGGCTGGGCTATCATGTGTTTGTTGCCCGGCGGGAGCAGGACGGCTGGCCTGGAACCCATGCATGCGTGAAGGCCGAGGCCAAGTAAAGGGATTTACCTGGGCAACCGGCACGGCAACGAAAGGACATCGCACAAACCTATGACATCGAGCCTCGCAGATCTTTCACTCGACCAACTGTCCATCGACACGTTGCGGCTGCTGGCCGTGGACGCGGTGGAAAAGGCCAGGAGCGGCCATCCGGGCGCTCCGCTGGGCTGCGCGCCCATCGCCTACCTGCTGTTTCACAAGCTGATGAAGCACAATCCGGCTAACGCGAAGTGGGCGGACCGGGACCGGTTTGTGCTGTCGAACGGCCACGCGTCGGCGCTGCTGTATTCGACGCTGTTTCTGTCTGGGTACAACGTCACGCTGGACGATCTGAAGAGCTTCAGGCAGTGGCGCTCGCGGACGCCGGGGCATCCGGAGCGCGGGGATACGGACGGCGTGGAAGTAACCACCGGGCCTCTGGGCCAGGGGATTGCGATGGCGGTGGGAATGGCCATTGCCGAGAAGCATCTGGCGGCCACCTACAACCGGCCGGGCTTCGAGGTGGTGAATCACCACACCTATGCCCTGCTGGGCGACGGCGACCTGATGGAAGGGGTGAGCCACGAGGCTGCGTCGCTGGCCGGAACGCTGGGGCTGGGCAAGCTGACGTTCATCTACGACGACAACCTGATTTCGCTGGATGGGCCGACGGAGCTGAGTTATACCGAGGATGCGCTGGAGCGGTTTGAGGCTTACCACTGGCACGTGCAGCGGGTGACGGATGGGAACGACCTGGCGGCGATCGAGGCGGCCATCGAAGCGGCCAGGGCGGAGACCGGCAGGCCGTCGATCATCGCGGTGCGGACGGTGATCGGCTACGGGAGCCCGAAGGCGGGCACAAACAAGGTGCATGGCGAGGCGATGGGCGCGGAAGCCGTGGCCGCGACCAAGAAGTTCTTCGGCTTCCCCGACGACCAGAGCTTTTATGTTCCCCCTGAGGCGTTGGAGAACTGGCGCCAGGCCGTCGATCGCGGCGCGGGGCTGGAGGCGGAATGGAAGACGCTGTTTGAAGGCTACCGGGCGGCCAATCCGGGGGCGGCGGCGGAGTTTGAGCGGACCCAGAAGGGCGTGCTCAAGGCCGGGTGGGAGAAGGCGATACCGAGCTTTGCGCCGGACAAGGCGCAGGCTACCCGCAACGCCGGCGGAGCGGTGATGAACGCCATTGCCGAGGTTGTGCCGGAGCTGTTTGGCGGGGCGGCGGACCTGACTTCCTCGACGAAGACGATCTTCAAGCCGGGGGAGAGCTTTCACGTGGACGCGACCGCCCGTAACGTTTTCTTCGGTGTGCGCGAGTTTGGGATGTGCGCGGCCGTGAACGGGATGGCGGCGCACGGAGGGCTGATCCCGTTCGGGTCGACGTTCTTTGTATTTACGGATTACGCCAAGCCTGCGATCCGGCTGGCGGCGCTGATGCAGGTCCACTCGCTGTTTGTCTTTACGCACGATTCGGTCGCGCTGGGCGAGGACGGGCCGACGCACCAGCCTGTCGAACACCTGATGGCGCTGCGCGCGGTTCCGGGACTGACGGATTTTCGTCCGGCGGACGCGAACGAAACGGCGGCGGCGTGGAGGCTGGCTTTGGAACGCAAGAAGCCGACCTTCTTTGCGCTCACCCGGCAGGATTTGCCGGTGATCGACCCTGCGGCGCACGATGCGTACGCCGCAGTGAGCAAGGGTGCTTATGTGCTGGAAGATGCATCCAACCCGCAGGTGGTGCTGATCGGCACCGGCTCAGAGGTGAGCCTGGTGCTGGAAGCGGCCAAGCTGCTGGCTGGCGATGGGATTCGGGCGCGGGTGGTGAGTTTCCCGAGTTGGAAGATTTTCGAGGAGCAGACCGCGGAGTACAAGGCGAGCGTGCTGCCGGCAGGCGTGCCGAAACTGGCGGTCGAGGCTGGGGCTACGCTGGGCTGGTGGAAGTACGTGGGCCTGGACGGTGACGTGATCGGGGTGGACCGGTTTGGAGCGTCGGCGCCGGGGCCCGTGGTGCTGGAGAAGCTTGGATTTGGAGCGGAGAACGTGGCGGCGCGGGCAAAGAAGCTGGTGAAGTAAAGACAGGGACTAAGGGACAGAGGGACTGAGGGGCTAAGGGACTAGGGACTAGCAAGCTTGCTGCACAGTTGTCGTAACTGGTCGAGAAGGGCGAAAAGCAACCGCAGGTCCTTCGACTTCGCTGTGCTCCGCTCAGGATGACACCTCTGAGGGAATAGGACTGACCGATGCCGTGAGTTATCGATGCGAAGCAAGTTGCTCCGCAGATATCCAGTCCCTGGTCCCTTAGTCCCTAGTCCCTTAGTCCCTAGTCCCTAACTTTGAAGGAGTTCATCGTGAAGCTTGTTATCGCATCGGACCATGCGGGATTTCCTCTGAAGGAGGAGGTTCGCACGTATTTGGGCCAGGCGGGGCACGAGGTAATCGACCTGGGGGCTTATGAAGTGGATCCGTTGGACGACTATCCCGATTTTGCCGAGAAGTTGGGTTTGGCGTTGAAGCGGGGCGATGCGCCGCGCGGGATTCTGATCTGCGGCTCGGGCGTGGGGGTTTGCATCGCGGCGAACAAGATTCCGGGGATACGCGCCGGAATGTGCCACGATACGTATTCGGCTCACCAGGGCGTGGAGCACGACGATATGAACGTGATCGTGCTGGGGGCGCGGGTCATTGGCTCGGCGTTGGCTTTCGAGGTGGTGAATGCCTTCCTTGGGGCCAGGTTCATTGCGGCCGAAGAACGGTTTGTGCGGCGCTACAAAAAAGTGCTGGCGATCGAGGCCAGGTACCAGTGTGGAGACGGCGCGGCGAACCCTGCATAAGAAGGAGCGGGTTTTGACCTGGAGGCGATTGGCGGGGAGGTCCGTGATTGCCGGCAGAACCTCAAGAAACTTCATCAGGCATTCATTGTAGGAACGCATACTGAAAGGCGCCGATGTTCCCCTTCGACGTGATTCTCTTCGATGTAGGCGGAGTGCTGCTGACCAACGGCTGGGACCACCGCGAGCGCGCGGCGGCGATGGAGCACTTCCATCTCGATCCGGCGGCCTTCGAGAGCAGGCACGTTGCGCTTTACGACGCCTGGGAGCGGGACGCGATCGCGGTGGAGGCTTACCTGGACGCGACCGTGTTCTACGAGCCGCGCAGCTTTACCCGCGACGAGTTTTTTGCATTCATGCTTGCCCAGTCGAAGCCGCAGCCGAATGGGGCGCTGGGAATCCTCAGGGAACTGGCGGACTCGGGCAAGTACCTGCTGGGCGCGCTGAACAACGAGGCGCGGGAGACGAACCGGTACCGCTTCGACAGATTTGGTTTGCGCGAGATGTTCGAGGTTGCGCTGAGTTCGTGCTACCTGGGGCTGCGCAAGCCGGAGCCCGCGATGTACCGGCGTGCGCTGGATATTCTGGGCGGCCCGGCGGAGCGGATCTTGTTCATCGACGACCGGGAAGAAAACGTGGCCGGCGCGGCGGCCGCGGGGATGAAGACGGTGCGGTTTGAAGGGGCGGATGCGTTGAGGCTCGAGTTGGTGAGTTTGGGAGTTTTATAGACGAGGGTTACTGGAGGCGATATGCAACTGGGATTGATTGGACTGGGCAAGATGGGCGGTAACATGGCGGAGCGGCTGCGGCTGGGCGGGCACCAGGTGGTGGGCTTCGATTTCAACGCGGACGCGGTGGCGCGGCTGACTGCATCAGGAAATATTGGGGCCTCTACCCTCGAAGACCTGGTCAAGAACCTGAAAGGCCGGAGGGCTATCTGGATCATGGTGCCACAGGGCGCTCCGGTGGACCAGACGATCGCCAAGCTGGAGCCGCTGCTGAACCCCGGCGATATTCTGATCGACGGCGGTAACTCGAATTACAAGGATTCGGTGCGGCGGCACAAGGAAGTTGCGGCGAAGGGATTCCAGTTTGTGGACGTGGGGACCTCGGGAGGGATTTGGGGGCTGAAGGAGGGTTACAGCATGATGATCGGCGGCGACAAGGAGCCGGTCGAGTATCTGCGGCCCATCTTCGAGACGCTGGCTCCGGCGGCCGGCAAGGGCTGGGGGCACGTGGGTCCGGGCGGCGCGGGGCATTTTGTGAAGATGATTCACAACGGGATCGAGTACGGAATGATGCAGGCGTATGCCGAAGGATTTACGATCATGGAGACGAAGAAGGAGCTGGGGCTGGACCTTCCGCAGATCTCCCAGATCTGGCGCTACGGCAGCGTGGTGCGGAGCTGGCTGCTGGACCTGACGGCCGATGCGCTGGGCAAGAACCCGACGCTCGAGGGCCTCGAGGCTTTTGTCGAGGACTCGGGCGAAGGACGCTGGACGGTCATCGAGGCCATCGACCTGAATGTATCCGCGCCGGTGATTACCGAGTCGCTGATGCGGCGCATCCGCTCGCGGGAGGAGAACAACTTTACCGACCGGATGCTGGCCATCATGCGCAATGAGTTTGGCGGGCATGCGGTGAAGAAAGAGTGAGTTAGCGGAGTTAGCGGAGTTAGCGGAGTTAGCGGAGTTAGCGCGCTCGCCGCGGCGGGCGAGTTAGCAAGTCAGCGAGTTAGCGGTTTTCGGCGGCGCAGGAACGGCGCGGGAGGCGAGGCGAAATGACCACTATACAGATGAGCGTGCGGCCGGAGGATCTTTCCAGGGTTCCCCAGGGCCACGAGAGGATTCCCGATGCGGGGCTCCTGGTGATTTTCGGAGCCTCGGGCGACCTGACCAAGCGAAAGCTGATGCCGGCCCTGTTCCACCTGGAGCAGACGGGCCTGCTCCCCGGGAACTTTGCCATTGTGGGCGTGGCGCGGCGGCCGCTGGGGGGCGAGTTTGCGGCGGATATGCGCGCGGGGATCGTCGCATTTGGGGGCGTGGAGGCGAGCGACCCGAAACTGGATGACTTCGTGGGGCGAATCAGTTACTTTGCGCTCAAGTTCGACGATCCGAGCGATTATGCCGGGCTGAAGGCGGAGTTGGAGCGCATCGACAAGGACAGGGGCATCGCCGGCCACCGGTTGTTCTATCTGGCCACGGCGCCGGAGTTTTTTGCCGGGATTATCGAGAACCTGGGCGCGCAGGGCATGGCGCAGCCCGAGCAGGGGCAGACGGCGGTGGTGATTGAGAAGCCCTTCGGCCACGACCTGGAGTCGGCGCGGGAGCTGAACCGGCAGGTGAACGCGGTGTTCCAGGAGAGCCAGGTTTTCCGCATCGACCACTACCTGGGCAAAGAGACGGTGCAAAACATTTTGGTGTTCCGGTTTGCGAATGGGATCTTTGAGCCGATCTGGAACCGGAATTACATCGATCATATGCAGATTACCGCGGCCGAGACGCTGGGTATTGAGGGGCGCGGGCCGTTCTACGAGAAGGCCGGGGCGCTCAGGGACGTGGTGCAGAACCACATGATGGAGCTGCTGAGTTTTGTGACCATGGAGCCGCCATCGAGCTTTGAGGCGGAGAGCGTGCGGCGGGAAAAAGTGAAGGTGTGGCGGGCGATTCCGCCCATTCCGATTTTGAATGCGGTGCGTGGGCAGTATGGACCGGGGGTGGTGGACGGGCAGCGTGTGGTGGGTTACCGGGATGAGGAGCGTGTGAATCCGGAGTCGGGGACGGAGACTTATGCGGCGCTCCGGCTGGAGATCGAGAACTGGCGCTGGGCAGGGGTTCCGATTTATCTGCGCGCGGGCAAGCGGCTGAAGAAGCAGGCCACGGAGATCAGCATCCAGTTCAAGCAACCCCCGCTGCTGATCTTCAACCGCATGGCCGCCAGCTCACCTTGCCAGGAGATTCAGCCCAACCTGCTGACGATTCGCATCCAGCCGGACGAGGGGATTGCGCTGCGCTTCGGGGCCAAGGTGCCTACGTCGCCGAATATGGACGTGTGCCCCGTGAATATGGACTTCGACTATGCGGCGGCGTTTGGCAAGTCGAGCGCCAACGGCTATGAGCGGCTGCTGCTGGACGCGATGCTGGGCGACCAGACGCTGTTCTCGCACCGCGACGGGGTGGAGACGACTTGGGCGCTGTATACGCCCATCCTTGAGGCGTGGGCGGCGAAGAGGCCGGAAGTGTTTCCGAATTATTTTGCCGGGAAGTGGGGGCCGGAGTGCTCGGACCGGTTGCTGGAGCGGGACGGGCGGGCGTGGAGGAACGATCTGGGGAGGAAGGCGTAAGAGCAACGGGTTAGCGGAGTTAGCGGGGTTAGCGGCGCTGTGCAGTGCTATTCGCGGACGACTTTTACGAAGATGCCGTCGGGGAGTTCGCCTTCGAGAAGGTGGACTACGCCGTTCTTCACGTAGCCTTCGAGGATTTGGCGGGTGGGTTGGGCGGGCGGCTGAGGCGCAGGTCGATTCGCCGCAGGCCGGCCGGCTGGCTGACTCGCAGTTGCGCCAACCACGCTAACTCCGCTAACTCCGCTCGCCGTGCTAACTCCGCTGACCGCCCTCCCCATCCCGCGATCCATGGCCTCATTGGCCAGGCGGTCCGCTTCCCGGTTGCCGCCGCGTAGGGTGTGGCGCATCTCGAAGCGGTCGAGGCGGGCGGCGCGGCGTTTGGCATCTTCCCATAGGGGAACCAAACCAGGGCTTTTCACCTTGTACTGGCCCTTCATCTGCTTGACCATCAGTTCGGAGTCGGAGACCACGCGGAGGCGCTTGGCGTTGTGCTCGAGGGCCCAGGCGAGGACGGCCAGGAGACCGCAGTACTCGGCGTAGTTGTTGGTCTGGACGCCCAGGAAGTCGCTGAGGCGGGCCACGATGCGGCCGTGGGGGTCTTCAATGACGGCGCCGAAGCCGGAGGGGCCGGGGTTGCCGCGGGAGCCGCCGTCACAGTGGGCGGTGAACCACTCGCTGGCGGCGGAGGGGTCGGCGTGGTCAAAGAGATTCCCGGTCATAGAATTCCAGTGTAGCGGGGATTGCCAAAGGAGAGATTCCCTCGGGGGCTAAACAGGCTGCGGAAAAACTCGATCCGGAGGGAGGCGGGGGTTTCGACCCCAGCATAATGCCAACAGGATCAATGTGGGCTGGTAGGGGTGGGTTTCAACCCACCCATTTATCCCCGGAGGGACGTTTTTTGCCTATTTCGCATGAAATCCCGAGTTTTTCCGCAGCGGCTAAAGCCGCGCCCTTTCAAGAACAGGTAAACCGCTCGCAAATGGAAGTTCTTCCGCAGCCTTTAAGGCAAGTCTGGCAAAGGTGAGCGAAAAGCCGGAAATGAGGGAAATCGCGTATGGATGCGAATGAAAGGCAGGAGATTCTGGCGTTGCTGGAACAAGGGCGGAAGGCGTTGCCCGCAGCCGTGGAGGGCGTGAGCGGGGAGATGGCCAGCCGCATTCCCGGCGCCGGCAGGTGGTCGATCCTGGGATGCGTCGAGCACGTGGCCGTTTCAGAGGACTACCTTTTCGCGCAGATCGGCAAGGCCGCTTCCTCGGAGACGCCATTGATTAATTTGCAGCGCGAAGCGCGCATGCTGGCGCGGGGAACGGATCGAAGCCGCCGCATCGAATCGCCGCCGGAAGGGCATCCAACCGGAGCTTTTCCCACGCTGGCGGCCGCGGTCGAGCATTTTCTGGAAAGCCGGGAGCGCACCATGGAGTTCGTCCGCGCCAACCGGGAAGATCTTCGCTCCAAGATGACGTGGCATCCGATACTCAAAGCGGCGAACTGCCACGAAATGCTGCTGAGCATCGGCGTGCATTGTCTGCGCCACGTGAAGCAGATTGAAGAGATCAAGGCGGAGCTGGCGTAAAGTGGGGGATTCGACGTTTCCTAGCAGGGCTCGGTCGAAGAGCAGATGGGAGGGCACCGCCGCTGGCCCGCCGGGTGACGCTGGCTGGAGATTGACCTTTACCCCGCAAACCCGGTACACTACACTAGTTTGGCGATTCCTGCCTGTCGCCGTGGAGATGAGACGTTCGCCCGATGTTTTTGGGGCTTGAGCGTACCGCTGCCACGGACCGGAAGTTTCCGCCCGAGCTAATTTGGAGGCATGAGCGCACCCGCCGCGGCGGGAGCCGCGCTGGAGGGTTTATGTACGCAGTCATTCGTACCGGTGGCAAGCAGTACCGGGTCGCTCCGGGCGACGTGGTGAAGATTGAGAGTGTGGTCTCCGAGGACAAGACGGTCGAGTTCAGCGACGTTCTGGCGATTTCTGGCGAGCCCGGAACCATGGCCAAGCCGGCCACGGCCAAGGTGACCGCCGAAGTGCTGGGCGAAGGCCGCGGCGACAAGATCCTGGTCTTCCACCTGAAGCGGAAGAAGCAGTACAAGAAGCTGCAGGGGCACCGGCAGAACTTTACCGAGGTGCGCATCAAGGCCATCGAGGCCGACGGCGTCACCTACACCGCCGCCAACTAGGACGAAGCTGTCCGCCTTCAGCTTAGCAATCGCGGCAACGAACAGCATTGGCCCAGACGGGCGGAACTGAAAGCTGATAGCTGAAAGCTGGAAAAGGGGATAGGGCAATGGCACATAAGAAGGGTGGAGGCAGCTCCACAAACGGACGCGACTCGAATGCACAGCGGCTAGGCGTAAAGGCCTTTGCCGGCGAATTGATTACGGGCGGATCGATCATCATGCGCCAGCGCGGCACCCGCATCAAGCCGGGCGTCAACGTGGGCAGGGGCGGCGACGACACGCTCTTTGCCAAGGTGACAGGGCGGGTGAAGTTTCAAGATCGCGGCAGCCGCGGACGGTTTGCCTCCATCGAACCGGTTGCAGCCGAGTAAGAAGCCTCAGACGCAGCAGAAAGGCCACGGCGCTGCCGTGGCCTTTCTGCTGTTCCCTATTCCCTGTCTTTACAATTCCGATTCGCGCCTATTCAGGTTCCTGTTGAGCACCCGCTCCACTACATTCTCCACATCGGTCAGGAAGAAACTGTTGGCAGGTTGCTGCACGGCAACCTGGGTTCCGGTGTGGCCCAGTGCCGAGGCGATTTCGTTCCAGCGGTAGATGGTGGAGTTCACCGCCATGACGACGGGCTTGCGCGCCGGCTCAGGCAGGGCGCAATAGGCTACCCATGTGCCCAGCGCGAACAGGATCACCGCCTCATAGACGAATTGCAAGGGGGCCGTAAGCGAAGCATTGTGGGATATGAGGGACGAAGCAACGAAGTCATTGGCTGACATCAGGCCAAAGCCCAGGGCGATCCCGAAGGCCAGGTCGCGCACGGGAAGGCGCAATGCGTTCATGCTCAGGCAAAGGAAGGCCAGCAGGCACAACTCAAGGATGCTCACGGAGCGCATTAGCCCGTACGCAATGTCCGGGATGGGAATCAAGCCCTTATGCGCAAAAGACATTGTGGAAAAGCTTACGATCAGAGAGGCAAGGGCGGTCCAGCGGAACATCACGATACCAAACTTCACCAGCCCCGGCAGCGCCGAAAGCGCGGAACGGAAGACCTCCATGCAGATGAAGAACAGCAACACGGCGCTGGCCATGTAAACGGCCCAGTAGACCAGGAAGTAGGCGAATCTGCAGGTATTCTGGATTTCCGTGGAGGCGGACAATTGCCCCGCTTGCCCCAAAAGCAGAAGGGAAAACATCGGAGTTGCAACTATGCGCAACGCCAGGTAGGCCCCCATCGCCGGAAACCGCCGATGCAACCCCTTCTTCCAGAACAGGAAACCAAGCGCGGCGAACAGCAGGAACTCCGCCCCGGTCATGGCCGTCATTGCCAACTGAGAAGACATAAAGGATCGCCCGCTATCCTGAGAACATTCTCAGCATAGCGCCGAATGCGGTCCTACGCAACCGAAATCGCCTTATCTTATGGCACTTTTGTGCCATTACCTTCACTTCCGGGTCAGCGGCTGGCAGTGGCGGGACATGTGGGTATTCCAGGGCCGCAGACCGGAATTGGCACGCTGGCCGTGGCGGACTGGTGGCTGGGGATGGCGGGCCTGGTGGTGGACGAGACGGAAGCGGCAGCGACACCGGCGAAAACAACGGAGAGAGCGAAGATGCGGATGGCGAGTTTCATAGTTGGTAACCCCTCATGGCTTAGAATTGGCAGGAGACGAGTCTCCTCGCACGTTTGAAGTGTAGTATAAAGATCCCTCTAAGTCCAGTTTTTTCATGCGTATACATAACTAGTAAAGATGCAGATTACTAACGTCACTTCCCACCTTGGTAATCTAACTATGGTACCCGATATCATCGTCTCGCACGAAGCTCTTGCCCGCCCTCTCAACATGCTAAAATGGAGTCAGGCAAATTCGCGTAAGGCCCCCATGTTTCAAGCGCTTAGTCTCACAAATCCAGCCCGGAACGGCAATCCGGGAGCCGCGCCCCGTGTGGAGCTAAAAGCGAAAGTCCTGCGAACGGAATCCTATGGCGACTGAAGTACCTGGCGGCATCCCCCCCGACGATAACGGCGGCAACGGCAGCTATACCGGCGAGAACATTCGGATTTTGGAAGGGTTGGAGGCGGTACGCCTTCGCCCCGCCATGTACATCGGCTCAACCGGCGAGATGGGACTGCACCATCTGGTCTACGAGGTGGTGGACAATTCCGTGGACGAGGCCCTGGCCGGCTATTGCAAGAAAATCGACGTAATCATTCACGTGGACAACTCCATCACGGTGGTCGATGACGGGCGCGGCATCCCGGTGGACCTGATGCCCGTGGGCAACGGCCAGATGATGCCGGCCGTGCAGGTGGTGCTCACCAAGCTCCATGCCGGCGGCAAGTTCGACGCCTCGACCTACAAGGTTTCCGGCGGCCTGCACGGCGTGGGCGTGAGCTGCGTGAACGCGCTGAGCCAGGAGTTCAACGTGGAGATCTGGCGCGACGGGCACACCTGGGAGATGGACTTCAGTTGCGGGGCTCCCACCAGCGAGCTGCGCCAGGCGGGAACCAGCAAGAGGCGCGGCACCAAGGTACACTTTCTGCCCGACAAGAGCATTCTTACCGCCACCGAGTTCAATTACGACACGCTGGCGCAGCGTCTCCGCGAGATGGCCTTCCTGAACAAGGGCCTCGAGATCACTTTGACCGATGAGCGCACCGCGGATGCCAAGACCGGCGAAGCCCGGCGCGCAGAGTTCAAGTACGCCGGCGGAATTGCCGAGTTTGTCAAGCATCTGAATCGCGGCAAGCAGGTGCTGCACGAGAAGCCCATCGTCATGGAGGCTTCGCGCGATAACGTCGAGATCGAGATCGCCCTGCAGTACAACGACAGCTACTCGGAGACGGTGTTCAGCTTTGCCAACAACATCAACACGGTGGACGGCGGCTCGCATCTTTCCGGCTTCCGCACCGCGCTCACCCGCACCATCAACGCCATCGGCCAGCAGCTGGGCCTCTTCAAGGACCTGAAGGAAAACCTCAGCGGCGACGACGTGCGCGAGGGCCTGGTCGCCGTGGTCAGCGTCAAGCTGTCGCAGCCGCAGTTCGAGGGCCAGACCAAGGGCAAGCTCAACTCCGACATCGCCGGCACGGTGCAGGCCTTCGTCAATGAGCGCCTCGGCGCTTTCCTTGAGCAGAATCCGCCCATTGCCAAGCGCATCATCAACAAGGCCATCGAGGCCGCCCGCGCCCGCGAGGCTGCCCGCAAGGCCCGCGACCTGACCCGCCGCAAGGGCGCCCTCGACGGCGGCGGATTGCCCGGCAAGCTGGCCGATTGCAGTGAGCGCAACCCCGACCGCTGCGAGCTCTACCTGGTCGAGGGCGAGAGCGCCGGCGGCACCGCCAAGCANNGACAAGATGCTGGGCCACGAGGAGATCCGCGCCATGATCACCGCCCTCGGCTGCGGCATCGGCAAGGACGACTTCGACGCCACCAAGATCCGCTACGGCAAAATAATTCTCATGACCGACGCCGACGTCGACGGCTCCCACATCCGCACCCTGCTGCTCACCTTCTTCTTCCGCCACATGACGGAGTTGATCAAGCGCGACAACATCTACATTGCGCAGCCCCCGCTCTACAAAATCAAAAAGGGCCGCTTCGAGCAGTACATCAAGGACGACCGCGAGTTTGTACGGGTGATGGTGAACCGCGCCTCCGAGGGAATGATCGTCCGCCACGGCGAGTTCGCCAGCCGCATCGAGGGCGCCGGCCTGACCCGCTTCATGGGCACGCTCAACGAGTACCTGGGCTTCGTGGAAAAAGTGGACAAGCGCATCCGCAATGAAAAGTTGACCGAGCTGCTGGCCCGCGCCGAACTGGTGCACCGCGCCGATTTCGCATCGCAGGCTGAAAGCGACGTTCCCCCCAAGCTGGCCTTGCTGCATGAGCAGTTGAGCGAGCTGGCCGATGAGTTCCAGTTCAAGGTCCACGATCCGGTGGAGGACGAGGAGCACCACACCTGGTCCATTTCCTTCACTGACGCGCAGGGCGCCACGCGCTCCATCGACTGGACCCTCGCCTCCAGCCCCGAGTTCCGCCAGATGATGGCCAAGTACACGCTCATCAAGGAGTTCCTCGAGCCCCCATTCCTCATCGAGTACGCCGCCAGGGCAGCCGCCGTGGAAGCAAACCCGGAGGATGCGGAGGCAGCCGAAGCCGAAGGAGCTGAAGCGCCGGCGGAAGCCAAACAGGCCCGCCGCGCAGTCCGCGTTCTGCGCGAGCCGGTCGAGAAGGAGACCGCGCGCGAGCTGTTCGCCTACATCGTCGAGCAGGGCAAGAAGGACTACTCGGTGCAGCGCTATAAGGGCCTTGGCGAAATGACAGCCACGCAGCTATGGGAAACCACCATGGACCCCGAGCACCGGACCCTGCTCCAGGTCAAGCTCGAAGACATTGTCGAAACCAACGAAATCTTCACTACGCTCATGGGCGAAGACGTTGAAAAGCGTCGCAAGTTCATCGAGGACAATGCGCTGGACGTAAAGAACCTCGACGTTTAAATCTGTGTCCGTTTTCGCGTCTCGCTTGTGACCGATTTCGTGCTGCTTGTGACCATACCTTGTGTCCAAAGTGTTGTCAAGGTTGATTCTCCCTGAGTTTTGGGCTTGTGACCATTGTGACCGTTTTGTGACCAAAAGTTGTGACCGGGCTCGGTCACAGGTCGGGCACACCATTTTGGGGCTCGATGTGCGTCGGTCTGTGGGTAGGGGGTGGGGGTGGTCTTTTATTATCTATCGCTCTTTATCCGGGCCGTCGATGGGCACCCACGAAAACCATCCCACATCCCCCTGGTTTTCGCGGGTGGGGTCCTATCGACGGCCCGGATATCTATGGCTCTTTATGGTTCTTCGGGTTTTGCGGCGGCGCGGGCCTGCCCAGGTGCCATTGGGTGGCCGCGTGGGAAGCCGTGCCCCCCACAGGCACGCCTGGACCCGCGGCCTTAACCCTGGCACCTGGGTTGGCCTGCGACGCCGTTCCAAGGCAGTCCGGCGGCAGCCGGTAAGCTGCGCAGCAGCGCTGTCTTTGTTGTTGCGGTTGCTGTTGCTGTTGCTTTTGCTTTTGGCGGGGGTTTGGGGGCGGCCTGAGCCCCCAATGAACCTTTGCGCGCCTTCGATTCACTTCACCCGACATGCACTTCACAGGCGCCTACCGCAGCACGAGCGCCGACACAACTGCGGAGGGCCGGGGCTAGCGGAGCGATGTTCTTCGGCCCGGAGCGTTCGAAGTTTGGCGGCGCGCGTGCTCCCAAGGCAGTCCGGCGGCAGCCGGTAAGTGGCCCGCGAGGCAGCCCGCGCGCGCGGACGGTTTTCTGCCCGCCGGGCCACGCTGCTCTTAAGGGCGTCCGGCCAGGGATCGCTGGCTGTGGCGTGTGGCCTTGGCGTCTCTGGCTGCGGGCTGCTTTCAAGGCAGTCCGGCGGCAGCCGGTGAGCGGGCCGGCAGGCCCGCGCTTCCCAAGGCAGTCCGGCGGCAGC
>PLGM01000406.1 GCA_003139795.1 Acidobacteriaceae bacterium
CAATTTATGGTTGTAGTGACATCATGTCTCATGCCGCCGCGGGCGCCTCCATGTACGCGGACATTCGGGCGAAAATGTCGTCGGCGCTCGGGGTCTCAACTGGTTCTGCCGCCTCGCGGCTGCGCAACAGCCCATCCATTTCGGCGACGATGTTGGCGGCGTCGGCGGCCGTGGTGACACGCAGCAAATCATGCTTCTTGAGATCCTGAGCGGAGTAGTTGCATAGCCGCTCTTTGACTTGATCCGCAAAGCGGTTGCCCTTGCCCTCTTTCTTTTTCTTCTTTGTGGCCGTGCGTCCCGTGAACCACCGTAATCGCGGCCCACATGGAACGTAACGGTGATGTGGGCCAGGGCCTGAGCGGGCGTCGTTGGTAATCCGAGGCAGGTGTTTTCCTGAAATCAAAGGAGAACATGTTGCCAGAAAAGAGATTACCAATGCGACAGTTACGGGAAGTCCTGCGTCTCTACTTCGAATCACACCTCACTCCGCGGCAGATCGGCTCGATCTGCAAGGTGAGCAAGAGCACAGTCCAGCGATATTTGGAGCGTCTGAAATCGGCGGGTCTGAGTTGGCCGTTGCCGGCCGATCTGGATGACGTGGCGCTTGAGCGGCGCTTGTTTCCGCCTCCGCCGGTGGCGTCGCCCGAGCAGCGTTGCCTGCCAGATTGTGCGGCGATTCACAAGGAACTGAAGAGCCGGAAGAATGTCACCCTTCAGCTTTTGTGGGAAGAGTACAAGCAGGCGAATCCGTTGGGCTACGCCTGCCGCGACGGATCGAGCGTGCTGTACCGGTCCGCGGCCAAGCTCTTCCGCGACCTGGCCGAAGCGCGTGCCGATGGCAGCCTGAGCCGGTTGCTGGAGAGCATCGCGCGTACCGACGTGCTGTTGGTGGATGACTTCGCCATGGCGCCGTTGAACGACGACGAACGCCGCAGCTTCCTGGAGGTCTGCGACGACCGCTATGGCCGGCGTTCGACGGTGCTGACCAGCCAGTTGCCGGTCGCCAGCTGGCACGCGCAGATCGGCGATCCCACCATCGCCGACAGCATCCTGGATCGCCTCGTCAACAACGCCTATCGCATCGAGATGAACGGCGAGTCGATACGCAAGAACAAGAAGGAAGCGGCGGCAAAATCGATCGGAGGCCGCTCATGAGCGCCCCTCGGTTGATCCTCAAACAGCCCACCGGATGGTTCGCCGCCGGCCGGGAGTTTGCGCAGGCTATCCCGCTGCTCACCGATGGAGCCTTCACGCTCTACGTCCATGCCTGCTTGATGGCCAATCGTCATACCGGGCGTCTCGATGCCACGGTGGATGAGCTGGCGCGAGCGATGACAAGAGCGCCAACCGCGGTCGTAACGAACCTGGATGAACTGGAGGCGCGCGCCGTCTGCCGCGTGACCAGAAACGGCGGCTCACAGCTTGTGCTCGAAATCCGCGACCGCTTCTGGCCGTACCAACGACAACAACCGCTTGGCCGCTCTGCGTCTGAGGCGGAGTTCGTCGGGAAGGTGCGCGAACTTTTCCTGGCCCCAGCCTGCGTCCAGGCCAGCTTCTCGGCTGCCAACGAAAAGCTGGCGCTCGACATGTACCGGCGAAGCGTCTCCATGGAACAGATCTCGCGGGCTATCCTGCTGGGCTGCGCCCGCAAGTACGTTTCCATGCTCAACGCCGGAAGCCGAACCCCAATCGCCAGCCTGCAATACTTCGCCGAAATCGTCGAGGAAGTGAGTGAGCCGGCGATACCGGAAAGCTACTGGGAACCGCTTCGCCCGAAGGTGGCGCGGATGGAACAACAATGGCAGAGACGAAGTCAGGCAACACCTTGACGCCACAACCCGCGGGGCAGCCCCGGCTGCCCCGCATCACCGGAACGCCGGCCCACATCCAACGGAATCGTGGCCCACATGAAACGGAATGATGGCCCACTTCCAACGGAATCCACGATCCTGCCACTCGGCAAGACGGAAACGGAATGATGCTACTTGATGTTTTACTTACCCTTTTCTTGACTCATGTGGGCCACGTAGCTAATGTAAGAAAACAACCAGCGTCGCTTCGCTCCGACTCTGGCCCACATCACCGGAATCGGTGGCCCGCTTCACCGGAATACGCACTAGGGCCGACCAGCATAACTTATTGACAATACAAGCGATATAGCTGATTTCGGCCACGCATCTGCTCTTTGCCGCTACATTACTGTAGTCGAAATTGTAGCTGTCAAAACCTCCGAGGCAAATTCAGTGGAATTCCCAATGGAATTCCAGACAATTCGCCTTCTGATCTTCCCGCAAAGATTCCGCGCGTTGCATCGATCCGCCAAACGAGGTCGAGTCACCCGGCATTCCGGTCGCGAAATCCCGTAGGATTGGTTCAAACAGCCCGACTCGTGCCATTCTCTCGTTGGCTAAGTTGCAAATCGCAGAGAACGCGCTATTCTGATTGCGACATCACGTTTCACCTGAGCGTAGCGCTAGCCTCCGTTACGAGCCCAGCGACTTGTTGCGTGCGGGTTGCGGACTCTGCCGGGATTTGCAGGATTCTGCCGAGATAAGTTGCTTATCTTATTTAGAATCATTGACTTCTGTAGGCTTCACAACCCGTAGGTCGGCGATTCAATCCCGGCCTCCGCCACCATTCCAATCAAAACCATCCGCAGCGACCTGCAAGCCCGCGGAATGCTAGACTTTCGCTATTGCAACGCGAACGAGAGACCGCATGAAAACCCTCCCCGCCCTGGCCACTGCTCTGCTGCTTGCCTCCACGGCCCTCTGTTTCGGCCAGCGGTTCGAAATCACAGTCCCCGTCACAGCGCGCCTCAATGGACATCTGGTCCTCGTCTTCGCGAAGAATGACAAGGACGAGCCGCGCATGCAGCTTTCTGAGGACTATCTCTCCGCGCAGGGCTTCGGCGTCGACGTCGAGGACCTCGCGCCCGGCAACCCCATCGTCGTCGATACCAGAACTTTCGGCTACCCGCGCCGCTCCCTCTCGGATCTCGATCCTGGCGACTATTACGTCCAGGCCGTCTTCAATGTCTACGAGCCATTCCATCTCGCCTCCGGCAAGACCGTCTGGCTCCCGCCAGACAAAGGCGAAGGCCAGCATTGGAACCTCAAGCCGGGCAACCCATTCAACAAGCCGGTCAAACTCCATTTCGACCCCAAATCGCAGCCAACCATCAAGCTCACCCTCGATCAGGTCATTCCGCCCATCGAGGGCACTGACCAGGACCCGGTCGTCATGGCCGCAAAAGACCCCGGCGCAAAGTGGCTCAAGTACATGCGCCTTCGCAGCGAGAAGCTAAGCAAGTTCTGGGGCCGCGACACCTGGCTGGGAGCTTGGATTCTGCTTCCCGACGGCTTCGACGAGCACCCCAACGCGAAATACCCGCTGGTCGTCTATCAGGACCACTATCATCCCGGCTTCGGTCCCGTGCCCTTTGTCACCACGCCGCCCGACCCCAAATCCCCCGCTGCCCGCCGCCTCCAAAACGGCTACCGCTTCTTTCAGGACTGGACTTCGGGCCGTCTCCCGCGCGTCATCCTGATTTACGTGCAGAACGCCAACCCGTACTACGACGACTCGTATGTGGTCGATTCAGCCAACGTCGGCCCTTACGGTTCGGCCATCAACGAAGAGCTGATTCCGGCCATCGAGCGGAAGTATCGCGCCATCGGCCAGGGCTGGGCCCGCGCCACCTTCGGCGGTTCCACCGGCGGATGGGAGGCGCTTGCCACCCAGGTTTTCTATCCCGACATGTACAACGGCACGTATGTGGCCTGCCCCGATCCCATCGATTTTCACGCCTACCAGAACATCGACCTCTACAACGACACCAACGCCTTCGTCCGCAAGGGCGATTTCGCCGAGGTCCCCATCGCCGGCGACCGCAAGCCGGACGGAACCATCATCGCCACCACCGGCGGAGAAATGGCCTATGAATATGTGCTCGGCACGCACGGAAGATCGACCGAGCAGTGGAACATCTGGCAGGCGGTCTACTCGCCCGCCGGCGCCGACGGCTATCCCGCCCAGATCATCGATCCCGTTACCGGCGATATCGACAAGACCGTCCTCGCGTACTGGCACAACCACTACGATTTGGCCGCCATCCTCAAGCGCGACTGGCCCACGCTTGGACCGAAGCTCGAAGGCAAGCTCCACCTCGCGGTCGGCGACGGCGACACCTACTTCCTCAACAACGCCGTCCACATGCTCCAAACCCAACTGGAAGCCACGCGCAATCCCCACTCCGACGCCACCTTCCAATATGGCCCCGGCATGCCCCACTGCTACACCGGCGGCCCGCCGGAGTACACCATGCAGCAGAACAACGCCAACTGGGCGCAGCGCGTACTTCCCCTCATGGTCGACCACATGCTTGCCACCGCTCCCGAAGGCGCCGACACCAAGTCCTGGCGCTATTGACTGTCACGCGCCTTTCTTTTCCAAGCCAGCCCACAAAGCTCCGTGCCCCAGGTCTTCCGCCGTGGCGGACCGCTCCGGAGAGACCTGGGAAATCCATACACCCAACCGTCCTCCGTCGGTTGCTCAACAAAAGCCCCGTGCCCCATCCTTTCCGCTTTTTTCTGCGGAAAGGGTGGGAAACCACAAACCTCAACCCACCCGCTGTTTCCTGTCCCCGGTTCCTGTTCCCTAGTCCCTGGTTCCCTCTTCCCCCCCACCCAGGAAAGAACTATGATGGCTGCGGTCCGTGCTCGGCACGGCAAACGTCTTGAAGAAGGGACCTTTCCCCATGAGCACCGTCCAGCCCGCCCTCAAATCCTATGAAATGCTGATCGGCGGCGAATTCGTCGCCTCCGCAAAAACCCTTGAAGTCGTCAACCCCGCCACCGAAGAAATCATCTCCCAATTCCCAAGCGGCACGGTCGCAGACGTGAACTCCGCCGTGCTGGCCGCAGAAAAGGCGCAGAAGCCCTGGGCCGCACTGCCCGCCATCCGCCGCGCCACCCACCTCCGCGAGATCGCCGCCCTCCTTCGCGCCAATCGCGAATCCCTCGCCCGCGTCATCACTGAGGAGCAGGGCAAAATCCTCTCCCTCGCCCAGATCGAAGTCGACTTCTCCGCCGACTACCTCGACTACATGGCCGAATTCGCGCGCCGCTATGAAGGCGAGATCATCCCCAGCGACCGCCCCGGAGAAAATATCCTTCTCTACAAGGCCCCCATCGGCGTCATCGCCGGCATCCTGCCCTGGAACTTCCCCTTCTTCCTCATCGTGCGCAAGATGGCCCCCGCCCTGGTCACCGGCAACACCATCGTCATCAAGCCCAGCAGCGAGACCCCCAACAACGCCTTCGAATTCGCCCGCCTCGTTGCTCAATCCTCACTCCCCAAGGGCGTCTTCAACCTCGTCTCCGGCGCCGGCTCTGTGGTCGGCAACGCGCTCGCCAGCCATCCCAAAGTCGGAATGGTCTCGCTGACCGGCAGCGTCGAGGGCGGCGTCGCCGTCATGCGCGCCGCTGCTGAAAACGTAACCAAGGTCTCCCTCGAACTGGGCGGAAAAGCCCCGGCCATCGTCGCCGCCGACGCCGACATCGACCTCGCCGTCCGCGCCATCCGCGCCTCCCGCATCATCAACACCGGACAGGTCTGCAACTGCGCCGAGCGCGTCTACGTTCACGAATCCATTGCCGCCGGGTTCACCGCCAAGATCGTCGCCGCCATGCAACAGACCGTGGTCGGCGACCCCTTCGACCCAACCACCGAAATGGGTCCTCTGGTCAGCAACCGCCAGCGCGAACTCGTCGCCGTCGCCGTCCACCAGGCCCTCCACGACGGCGCCAAACTCGAAACCGGCGGCGGCAATCATCCAGCCAGCGCCGGCTACTACTTCCAGCCCACAGTCCTCACCAACTGCCGCCAGGAAACTTCCATCATGCAGCAGGAGACCTTCGGCCCCGTTCTGCCCATCGCTACGTTCACCCACCTCGACGAAGCTTTCGCCTGCGCCAACGACTGCGAGTACGGGCTCACCTCCTCCATTTACACCCGCTCGCTCGACGTCGCCATGCGCGCCTGCAATGAACTCAAGTTCGGCGAGACCTACGTCAATCGCGAAAACTTCGAAGCCATGCAGGGCTTCCACGCCGGTTGGCGCAAGTCCGGCATCGGCGGCGCAGACGGGAAGCACGGCCTTGAAGAGTACCTCCAGACCCACGTCGTCTACATGAACTACGACCTCAACAAGCAATAGCTGGAGAATCTAAAGAGCCTTCAATTTCCCGGAAGTCCGTTCCACACAATTCCACCAATGAGGGTTTCCCGGATTTCGGTTTTCAGATCCGGGAACCCCCAAATCTTCACCCGCCGCGCCCCTGGAGGCCCCTCCCCGGCTAATGCCCGTTGCCTCCGCGCGACTGTTCCAACTCCTGCATCTTGACACTGAAAAAGTCTTCCTGTTGATTTTGTTTGCAATTGGTCGGAGCGGCTCGGATAATGCCCCCAGTTCCCCGCTGTTCCCCAGTCGGAGCCCCAATAAGACGCAACCCTGCACAGGCTCTTAAGGCACGTTTCTGTGCAGACAACGGAGCGCTGCCTGGGATGTACGCAACGGTTCCGGAACGCGGTCAGACGCGCACTGCTGAAGCTGCTCTCTCGCTTTGACATTTCGCCAAACCAGGCAAAGAGATGGATCAATGAACGCGATCGCGCCCGAGCAACAGCGCAGGAGATTCAAGACGCGGATATTTTGTCAAACCCGTATCGAATCTCGGAGGTCGATCTCGGCGGCGCTGGCGACTTGCCTGTATCGATCAGCGCGATTGACCCAGGTTTGATGCCAGACGCTACAATTGCGGCCAGGCATCCAGTCCCCAAGCCATCCTCCGTCAGCTCGCCCTCTCACTTCCGCAGAGTCCGTGCCGCTCTCGTCTCGATGCTTACCGAAGCCCTCACGCCGCGCGCGCTGAGCGCGGCGCGAGGGCTTCGGGTTCACTACTGTGCGGTATAGGTGTAGTCAGCAGACTGCCAGACTGCGTCGATCTCCCACCAAAGCCGAACGTACACGGGCACCCCGGTGGTCGGCAGATCGCTGACGGTGACAGTGGTAGCCGTTGTTGCACCCGATTCATACAGGTTGTGCGAGCCCACTCCGGTGGTGCCCACGTAGAGTTGGTACGCCGCCGGCCCG
>PLGM01000136.1 GCA_003139795.1 Acidobacteriaceae bacterium
AGCGTGATGGCCGCCATCGAGCAAAATGAGAGCTTTTCCGGCCGTGGCGGCGAACTCAACCTGGCCCTGGTGGACAAGATTGCCGGCTCGGCCCTCAACCAGTTCGATCCCCTCAACGGCGGCTTCGGCTCGCAGCCCAAGTTTCCTCACCCGGCCGCGCTGGACCTGCTGCTGGAAGTGGCCATGAACCGCGACAACGCACAGGCCCGCGACGCCTTTACGACGACGCTCGAAAAAATGGCTCGCGGCGGCGTCTACGATCAGTTGGCCGGCGGCTTTCATCGCTACAGCGTGGACGAGCGCTGGGTGGTTCCGCACTTCGAGAAGATGCTCTACGACAACACCGAGCTGCTGCGCAACTACGTGCACGGATTCCAGAGCTTTGTCCGCGGGGATTTTCTTGACACGGCGCGGGAGATCGTCGCATGGCTGGACGCCATCATGACCGATCGTGAGCTGGGCGGCTTTTATGCCTCCCAGGACGCCGACATCGATCTGGACGACGACGGCGACTACTTTACCTGGACCCTGGACGAAGCCCGCGCCGTGCTCGATCCCGCCGAGCTGATCTTCGCCTCCAGCTACTGGGACATCGGCGAGTTGGGCGACATGCACCACAACCCGGCCAAGAACGTCCTGCACGTGAAATCGACGCTGGAAGAGAGATCCGCGGACGAAGGCGAGCTGGAGGCTTTCCGCGCCCTGCGCGACTCGGCCCGCCGCAAGCTGTTTGCGGCTCGCGGGCTGCGGCCCATGCCGTTCATCGACCGCACGCTCTATACCGGCTGGAATGCGATGGCCGTGACGGCCTACCTGGAGACGGCGCGGGTGCTGCGCCTGGTAGAGGTGCAGGACTTTGCGCTGCGCACGCTCAACCGGCTGCTCGACCAGGCCTGGGATGGAGACCGGACGCTCAGCCACGTGATCGCCTATGGCGAGCCGCGGCCGTCGGACGAAGCCGCGCCGGCTGAGAAAGTGCCGGGCACGCTGGACGATTACGCCTTCTCCGTGCATGCCTGCATCGACGCCTGGCTGGCGGATGGAAACATGAACTTCTACCGCGTGGCCGTCAAGCTGGCCGACGCTATGATCGACCGCTTTTACGACCGCGCCGCGGGGGCGTTCTACGATACCGCGGCGCCCCAGGACGGGCAAATGCCGTTGGGCGTACTGGCCGCAAGGCGCAAGCCCCTGCAGGACACGCCCACGCCGGCCGGCAATCCCGCCGCAGCCTCGGCCCTGCTGCGCCTTGAGCCCCTCAGCGGCCGCCGCGAGTATCGCGAGATCGCCGAGGATACGCTCAGCTCCTTTGCCGGCATCGTGGAGCACTTCGGCCTCTACGCCGGCAGCTACGGGTTGGCGCTGGAGCGGTTTCTGCTGGATCCCGTGCAGGTGGTCGTGGTGGGTTCCGGCCCTGAGGCTTCCCGCCTTGAGGCCACGGCGGTGGCGCGCTTCGCCGTCAACAAGACTGTGATGCGCATTGCTCCGTACCACCTTGTTCCTGGCGCGCTCCCCGAGGCGCTGGCCGAAGTGCTGCTTCAGGTCCCGCCGCCGGACGGAGGCAAGGCCTGGGCGCTGGTGTGCCTGGGGCGCACCTGCCTGCCGCCCATTACCGACGCCGAAGCCCTGCTGGAAGCGCTGGAACGCTGAGCCTAGGCCAGCCCCCCGCAGCCCTCCCCGCGGACTGCCGATAAAGCCTTGCAGCGTGGACCAAAAACGCGTCAAAATGTGCTCTCTGAATCGAATCGCAACAGAAGAATCTAGTTCTCCGCCCAAACCGCCGATGAATCCCTTGCGGGTGTTTGTCTCTCGCAGGGGAGAGCTTGGACAGGTCTGGTTCAATTCGGGAGATGGTTTGTTGGCTGGCGCTTTCCGCCTCCCTGCAGGCGCAGCAGTATGTCTTTCGCGCTTACCGCCAGGCCGAGGGGCTCAAGAACCTTGCGGTCAATGCACTGGCGACCGACCGTACCGGGTTTCTGTGGTTGGGCACGGAGAACGGCGTCTACCGGTTTCTCGGCTCCGGCTTTGAACGCTTCGGCCCCGAACAGGGCATCGCCGAACTGGATATCCATGCCGTTGTTCTGGACCCCGACGGCACGGTTTGGGTGGGCACAAACGAAAACCTTTACCGTTGGGACGGCCAACGTTTCGTTCCTGCCGGGAGCAGTCCGATTCACGTTACGTCCTGGAACCGCATGGTGGTTGAAGATGCGCGCCACCTGCTGATCGTGGACAGGCGCCGCCTCTACCGGCTGGAGCACGATGCCGGCGGCAGGTTGCTGAGCTACCTTCCGGTATTTACCGCCCAATTCGTGGCTTCCAACCCGGACCTGGCCCAGGTCTCCTACGTGAGCGTCGCAAACGAGCCGCCCAACGGCACACAAATCTGGATTGGATGTGGGAAAAAGCTCTATTCCTGGGTGGANNGGAAAGGGCCTGGAGGAGGATTTCTGGGAAGGCGTCCTCCTGGATCATGAGGGCACTCTCTGGGCCGGGGGCCGTTATCACGTGGCCGCGCTGCGACGAGGGTCGGCACGTTTTGTGGATCGGAGCATTCCAGGGTCCAGCCCTGGGAACGCATATCCCCACGCCCCACTCATCGAGGACCGGGAGGGCCGGATTCTGGCGCCCTGCGAGGACGGAATTGCCCGCTGGGATGGAACCGGCTGGCGGATCATCGGCCCGGCAAACGGGCTGCGGCTTACCGGTCACGTCGTGAGCATGGCCTTCGACGCGGCTGGCGACCTCTGGCTTGCCATCCGTGGCGACGGACTCTACAACTGGGCCGGCTATCAAGATTGGGAAGGCTGGAACGATGTCCAGAGTCTGCCCTCCGCCGTAATCTGGTCAATCCTTCCCTCGCGTGACCATCGCGTCTTCATCGGAACCGACAAGGGGCCGGCATGGATCGACCCTCGCAACGGCTCGTCAGGCCGCCTGTTTGCAATGCCCCGCTGGACCTTTGGCCAGGTGGACGCTTTGGGCCTCAATCACGACGGCACCCTGAGGGCCGGAACCTTCTCCGCTGCCGTTTTGCGCATCGATCCAAAGACCGGTGAAACGGAACAGACCGCAAAGTTGCCGTCCTTCATCACCCGGAGTGTGGCGGACTCGTTCGGGCGCGTGTTCTTTACCACTGACGATGGCATCTACATGAGCGAACCCGGAGTTCCGAAGGCTGCTCCGCGCCGGGTTGGAGCCGTGGATGCGTTCCTGACTGAATCCACCCCGGTGGATGCGGGCTGTGCATCGCCCGACGGTACGGTCTGGTTCCTGGCCAACAAACGCCTTCTGCGCCTCCAGGACGGCCAGTGGACCCAGCCGCCCATCGACGGATTGCCCAACAAGCTGCCCGGAACCTTGCTCGATATTTCTTGCGCCCCGGATGACGCCATCTGGGTCACCGGCCAGCAATCGGGCACATGGCGGCTCACGCGGGGCGGGGACCGGCTGGATGCCTGGCAACTGGAACTTCCTCCCGAACTGCGGATGCTGACTCCCGTGGCTATCCTTGCGGATCGCCGCGGTTGGATCTGGCTGGGGACCGACGCCGGCCTGCTGGCCTGGAACGGCCTGGGTTGGCGCCACCTGACGCAGGAAAGCGGGCTCATCTGGAACGACGTGAATCAGGGGGTCCTGGTGGATACCCCCGACGGCTCATTGTGGATTGGAACCAGCGGCGGCGTGGCGCACCTTCTGCATCCGGAGCACGTCTTCGATTCCGCCCCCCTTTCCGCCCTGGTCACCGGAATCCGGCGCGGAGACGACCTCTACCCGGCTGCGCAAGCGCTCAAGCTGCCGTGGTCCGCCCTACCGTTGCACTTCCAGATATCCTCGCCGGCCATGCGCAACCGCAGCGAACTGATCTTCAAGTATCGAATGGACGGTCTGCAGCCGGACTGGATCGAAAGCCAGGACGGCATGGCGGTCTTTTCCAACCTTCCGCCGAGGGCGTATACCTTTGCGGCCAATGCGCGCAACCCGGGCCTGAGCGCATTTTCCGCCATTGTGAAGGTACAAGTCAGAATTCTTCCGCCGTGGTGGAAGACCTGGTGGTTTTATGCTCTGTGCAGCCTTGGCTCCGTGCTCCTGCTGCTGGCCGCCGTCCGGATTTTCGTGGGCCATCTGCGGCGAAGGAGCAGGGAACTGGAGAAACTGGTTCGCGAGCGCACCCATGAACTCGAACTCAGCCGCGAGCAGTTGCGCATCCAGGCAACTCACGACGGGCTTACCGGAATGCTCAATCGCATGGGCGTTCTGCGCGCGCTGGCCGCGGAGATGGACCGCTCGCGCCGGGAGAACCAGCCGCTGGTGGTGGCGCTCGTGGATCTGGACCACTTCAAGCGCATCAACGACGCCTTCGGCCATATGGCAGGCGATGAGGCCCTGCGCCGGTTCGCCAATGCAGTCGGCTCCGCCATTCGCCCTTATGACCACGCCGGCCGCTACGGCGGAGAGGAATTCCTGCTTGTCCTCACTGAGATCCCGCCCGAGGCCGCCGAGCAGAGATTGGCCAGCCTCTATGCCTCGATCTCCAACCTGAAGGTGCGCACCCGCGGGAGCGAGTTTGGAATGAGCTGCAGCATCGGCGCCACCGTCTTTGACCCGTCCGCGGGGCCCGCCAGCGAAGAATCCTTGCTCGCCATCGCCGATCAGGCCTTGTATGCCGCCAAGGCCGCGGGCCGCAATCGCGTCGTTTTCAAAAGTGTCCATCCGGCGGGGGCTGGCGATGAAACCTTGCTTGAACATTCGGTTCCAACCATCTGACCGAAGAACCGGCAAGGAACCAAATGCTCTTCATTCGCTTCTGAGCGGATTCCCATCCTCCGGCTTGAGCAGGGTCGGGTCGTGTTCCGGCGCGGCCTCTCCGGCTGTCTGGCCTCGGCTTGGCGCGCCCTTTTCGACAAACGTGCTGAAGACCCGGTTGGGGTCGCCGGGCAGCAGATGGTGCTCCTCCAGGGCCAGCCGTACCCGGCGGCGAAACTCCCGCACCGGACCGTACTGTTTGGTGGCCTGCGTCTTGAAGACCACCGGAAAGATTACTTCAGAGCCTTTCACGGCATCCACGCCCAGAATCTGCGGATCGGCGACAAAAAGGTTGCGGAACTCCTCGCTGTTGCGGATATCCATGGCGATGCCCCTCAGAAGGCCCAGCACCGTGTCCGGGTTGGCCGAGAAGTCCACGCTTACATTCACCGTGGCCACCGAGTAGTCCACGCTCAGGTTGGCCACGGTGGTGATCTGCGAGTTGGGAATCACGTAGAGGGTGCCGTCCGCGTCGCGGACCGTGGTCTTGCGCAGCGTCATGGCCTCCACGGTGCCGGCCAGACCGGCCAGGCGCACCGTATTCCCCACGGCGAACTGGTCCTCGATCAGGATCAGGATGCCGTTGAGCACGTCCTTGACGATGTTCTGCGCCGCCAGGCCGAGGGCGAGTCCGGCCACCCCGGCCGAGGCCAGCAGCGGAGCCAGATTCACTCCCAGCGCATCCAGAAACTGCAATCCGGCGATCAGCCCGATGACGGCCAGTCCCGTGGCGCGGATCACCCCGGACAGCGTTCTTACTTGCCCGATCCGCTCGGGACCAGCCGCGTGCTGCTCGGCCACGCGCGTCATGTGGTAGGTGATCAGCCGCAGTAACCGGCTGAGTATAAAGGCGATAATCGCAACCACCACCAGGTGCGGCAGCTTCGTGTGAATGAACTCCTGGGTGTCGACAGTCCATTCGTCCAGCACCTTACCCAGGAACCGCCCTTCCCTAAACAACCCAAATCTTGCCGCAATCAAAAAAGGATGCATCCCAAACTCCTGTTTCTAGACTAGACTGTGCGCAGGAAAGTCTGGGAAGCCTCTACCACTTTGCCCCAGTGGTCAAACCGTCCTTCCCGGCACAGCCCATGCACAACGCAGGAGGTCATCCCATGAGATTTCACCGAGTCCCCGCACCGGAGAGCCCGCGCCCGCCGCGGTTGAGGGTGCTATGCATTGGCGTCCTCGCAGGCTTGGCCGCCATTGCCCTCGCACCGGTTGTCGGCCAGGGACTGCTGCAGTCCACGGCGCATTATCCCCGGCTTCCGCAACAACAACTGAACCGCATACCCGATAGCAATCAGGTGAACGACATCAATGACCGGCAGGCCAAGAAACAGAGTTTCGAGGCGGCGAATGCCGAACGGAAAAAGCGAATTGGCGAAGACAGCGCCAAACTGCTCAAGCTGGCAACGGACCTGAAGACCGAGGTGGACAAGACCAACAAGGACACGCTTTCGCTCAATGTGATTCGCAAGGCCGACGAGATTGAGAAACTGGCCCACGATGTGAAAGAGAAGATGAAGCTCACGGTGGGGGCAAGCTGAGAAAACTGCCGGCTTCCCGCGCACCAAGCCTGTTTCGAGGATGAAGGACAATGCTTAAGCCGCCTTCTGCATCTTCGAGCCGCACACCCGGCCGGTGGATTTCCCAGGCCGCGCGTCAGGCGCTGTGCCTCGCGCTGCTGCTGGCGCCGCCTGGTGGCGCACAGAACGGGCCGGGCTCGGCCCCGCGCGGTCCTGGCGTGCAACCTATAGGCCAGCGCGTCGGCGGTGGCCTGGAGGAGATGGGGACCGTCGATCCCATTGAGACCGAAAAGCGCCTGCGCGCTCTCAACGCCGAGCGGCAAAAGTCCATGGTCTCCGACACCAACAAGCTGCTCAAGCTGGCCAGTGAGCTGAATGCCGAGATCAATCGCGAGAACCCGGATTCACTGACTCCGGCACAGCTTAGCAGACTCGCCGAGATCGAAAAGCTGGCGCACCGCGTGAAAGACAAGATGAGCACCTCCGTGCGCGGGTTGCCGGTGTTCCAGCAGCCCACTCTGCGGATGCGATAGCTTCCGGATTCTCCCTTTTTTGGGGGGAGCACCGCATATTGAGTTCGCTGCTGTTCGACAAGGCGCCGGGTTGTTACAATCAAGCGTGGCTTCCTGAAAGAACTGCAAATTGGAGAGTAACGGGAATGGAACTGGCAGTTTCCAGCGCTCGCGTGCCCGAGCCGGCTGCCGCCGTTGGCGGCCTGAGCCCTGAGCAGATGGTTGAGATCTACCGGCTAATGTACCTCTCCCGCCGCGTGGACGACCGCGAAATCCTGCTCAAGCGCCAGCAGAAGATTTTTTTCCAGATCTCGGGCGCCGGCCACGAAGCTCTTCAGGTGGGCGCGGGGCTGGCGTTGCGTCCCGGCTACGACTGGGTCTTCCCCTACTATCGCGATCGCGCGCTGTGCCTGGCCTTGGGCGTTACGCCGGCTGCGATGCTGCTGCAGGCTGTGGGCGCGGCCACCGATCCGGCCAGCGGCGGCCGCCAGATGCCCAACCACTGGAGCAGCGGTCCGCTCCATATCGTCAGCTCCTCTTCCTCCACCGCCACGCAACTGCTCCATGCAGTGGGCTGCGCCGAGGCGGGCCGCTACTTCAGCCGCCATCCTGAGGCCGCGGCCAGACCCGGGGTCCCCGGCGTTGCCCCGACCCTGGAGGGTACCCCGGCACCCACCTCGTCGCCGGGGTGGAGAGCCGAAGGCGACTATCGCGCCTTCCGTGACGTCGAGTTTCACGCCGACGAGGTCGTCTTCACCTCGCTCGGCGAGGGTTCCACCTCGCAGGGCGAGTTCTGGGAGGCGCTCAATACCGCTTGCAGCATGAAGCTGCCGGTCCTCTTCTGCGTGGAAGACAACCGCTACGCAATCAGCGTCCCGGTCGAGGTGAATACGCCGGGCGGGAATATTTCGCGCCTGGTGGCCAACTTCCCCAACTTCCACTTTGCCGAGGTGGACGGCACCGATCCGGAAGCCTGCTTGCGGGCCTTTCAGGCCGCGGTGGCGCACTGCCGCGCCGGCCTCGGGCCTGCCTTTGTGCATGGCCACTGCGTGCGGGCTTACTCCCACTCGCTCTCCGACGATGACCGCCTTTACCGCTCCGCGGCCGAACGCGAGGCCGACGCCATGCGCGATCCGCTGGCTAAAATGCAGATGCGCCTCTTGCGCGAGGGGATTCTGACCGCGGACGAGATCAATTTGCTGGAACAGCAACTGGACCGCGAAGCCGCCGAGGCCGCCGAGCACGCTCTTGAAGCGCCGCTGCCCAAAGTGGCGGGAATCGCCGAGCACGTCTACTCCGAGGACCTGGACCCCACCAGCCGGGCCTTTGCCACCGAGCAGGCGCAGGCGCCGGGCTCCGCGGGCGGAGGCAAGACCGGGGGCGAAAAGGGAAGCGCCCCGCGCACCATGGCCGACCTCATCAACGCCTGCCTCCACGACGAGATGCGCCGCGATCCCCGCATCGTGGTCTATGGCGAGGACGTGGCCGACGCCAGCCGCGAAGCAGTGCTCGCCGAGGTCAAGGGCAAAGGCGGCGTCTTCAAGCTCACGGCCGGCCTGCAAACCGAGTTTGGTTCGGAGCGCGTCTTCAACTCGCCCTTGGCCGAGGCCAATATCGTGGGCCGCGCCGTCGGCTACGGCCTCCGCGGCATGAAGCCGGTGGTCGAAATTCAATTCTTCGATTACATCTGGCCGGCCATGCACCAGATCCACAACGAGCTGGCGCTCATGCGCTGGCGCTCGAATGGCACGTGGGTCTCCCCGGCCGTGATTCGCGCGCCCATCGGCGGCTATCTGACCGGCGGCGCCATCTACCACTCGCAATGCGGCGAGAGCACCTTTACCCACATTCCAGGGCTGCGCGTTGTCTTTCCCTCGAACGCCCTCGACGCCAACGGCCTGCTCCGCACCGCCATCCGCTGCGACGATCCGGTCCTGTTTCTCGAACACAAGCGGCTCTATCGCGAGACCTGGGGCCGCGCGCCCTATCCCGGCCCGGAGTTTGCCATTCCCTTCGGCAAGGCCAAAATCGTCCGTCCCGGAACCCATATCACTCTTGTGACTTACGGCGCCATTGTGCCCCGCGCATTGCAGGCTGCGCAGAGGGCGCAGCGCCTGCACGGCGTCGAGGTGGAGATTCTGGACCTGCGCACCCTCAATCCCTATGACTGGGAGGCCATCGCCGCCTCTATCCGCAAGACCAGCCGGGTGATCGTGGCTCACGAGGACATGCTCAGCTGGGGCTACGGAGCTGAGATCGCGGCCCGCATTGCCGATGAGCTCTTCGAGTGCCTGGACGCGCCGGTCCGCCGCATCGGTTCCATGGATACATTTGTGGCCTACCAGCCGATACTTGAGGATGCTATCCTGCCCCAGCCGGAGACCATACTCAAAGCTATCCTGGACCTGAAGGCGTATTAGAGCGGATGAAAGCCTCCACCGCATGAGTTATAACTCGCTCCGCTGGTGCGGCAACGGCGGCAGCGCCGCCGAGTCGCAGCACCCGGCCGCTGAATCGCCAGGGGCGCGGGCCAGGAGTAGCCTGAGCAGACCCTGCCGGCAGCCGGATACAATACGGGGATGAGGTCTTGCACTCTATCCCCGCGGCTTGATTTGAGGTCAACCGTCCGCGAGGCGGGCCAACCGGCATGAAAAACGTTCTGCGCCTGCTGCGCTACGGTCTCCCTTACGTGCTGCACGTGCTGCCCGGCGTGCTGCTGCTGGCCATGGTGGGCCTGCTGGACAACTTCCGCGTCCTGCTCTTCCAGCCCATCCTCGACAGGGTCCTGGACCCCAAAGCGGCCGAGGGCCCCATTCTCCTGGGCATTCCCAAATCCCAATACCACATCGATCTCCGTATCCTGATTCCTCATTTCATGCACATGCACAATGCATGGACAGTGGTGGCCTTTGCGCTGGTGGCGACCACCATGATCAAGGGCATCTGCGATTACTTCGGCACCTACCTGGTCAACTACGCCGGCTTCGGCATGGTTACCGACCTGCGCAACAATCTGTACGAAGCCACGCTGCGCCGCTCCTCCAGCTTCTTTCACAAGCACCCCACAGGCACCATCCTCTCCACGCTCATCAACGACGTCGATCGCGTGCAGGTTGCGGTCAGTTCGGTCATCGGCGAGTTCCTGCAGCAGTTCTTCACCTTCCTGTTCGGGTTGGTGCTTGTGATCCGCCTGGGCGGATACCTTAGTTGGGCGCTGCTGTTGTTTATCCCCGTAGTGGTTATCTCTGCCCGCAAGATCGGCGGGGAAGTGCGCACCCGCACCCGCACCGGACAGGACAAGCTGGCCGAAATCCAGAACATCCTGCATGAGACAGTTACCGGCAACCGCATCGTCAAGGCCTTCAACACCGAGCTATGGGAGATACTGCGCTTCAAGACCGCCGCTCGCCGCCTGTTTCGCGCCAACCTGCGCAGCGTGCGCGTTCAGTCCATCAGCTCCCCGCTCATGGACACCATCGGCGCCATCGCCATCGCCATGCTGCTGCTCATCGGGCGCAACGAGATTCAACATGGCCGCATGACCATCGGCCTTTTCGGCGCGTTCATCATCGTCCTCTTCAAGCTCTACGACCCGGTGCGCAAGTTCGCTTACTTCTACAACAGCTTTCAGCAGGCCATGGGCGCCTCGTCGTCCATCTTCGCCTTCTTCGACGCCAAGGACGACGTGAAGGAGCGGCCGCACGCGGTCAGCATGGGTCGCTTCCAGAAATCCATCCGCTTTGATAACGTGGGCTTTTCCTATTCCACCGAGGAAGGCGAGCACCAGATCCTGCACCACGTCGATCTCGAGATCCGGGCCGGCGAGGTGCTGGCGCTGGTGGGACCAAGCGGAGCCGGCAAGTCCACCCTGGCCAACCTGATTCCGCGCTTCTTCGACGTCACCTCGGGCTCCATCCTCATTGACGGCTACGACCTGCGCTACCTCACCCTCGCATCGCTGCGCCGCCAGGTTGCCCAAGTCACGCAGGAGACCATTCTCTTCAACGACACGGTGCGGAACAACATCGCCTACGGCCGGCCTGACGTGAAAGCCGCCGTAGTGAAGCGGGCCGCGCAGAATGCCCTGGCGCACGACTTCATCCTGCAGATGCCGCAGGGCTACGACACGGTGATCGGCGAAAAAGGCTTCCGGCTCTCCGGCGGCGAGCGNNGCGCTGGCCAACCTGATGCAGGGGCGCACGGTGATGGTCATCGCCCACCGCCTCTCCACCATTCGCCGCGCCAACCGCATCGCCGTGCTCGAAGACGGCCGCATCACCGCCATCGGCTCCCACGAGGAACTTCTTACTTCCTCACCCACCTATCAGCGGCTCTATCAACTGCAATTCATGGACGTACCCGAGCCGCAAGGTTCAGAACCTTTGGAAAAGAACCCGCCTCAAATGGAGCTGGCGCTCACCAGCGGGCCTGAGGAGTAGCACGAAATGCCGATTTATTCGATGACCGGGTTTGCGCGCGTTCAGGCACGCGTCCAGAATCGCGATCAGGACCAGCTCAGCTACACGCTCACCATCAAGAGCGTCAACCACCGCTTTCTCGACGTGCAGTTGCGCCTACCCTCCGGCCTCGACGCTTTGGAGATGGAGCTGCGCAAGACGCTCAAGGACTCGCTCGTCCGCGGCCACGTCGATCTCGCACTCTCCATCGATCGCAGCTCCCAGCAGAAGGCCGGCTACAATCGCGAGCTGGTCGCCGGCTACGTTGCCGCCTTTAGCGCCGCCCGCGACGAATTCGGTCTGGGCGGCGAGCCCGACCTGAACACAATCCTCCACCTGCCCGGTGCTTTGCAGACCGACAATCGCGGCGACGAGGACCTGACGGTCCTGGCCGAAAGCGTGCTGCAGCAGATTGGCCCGCTGCTCGAGGCGTTGAAGATCATGCGGGCGCGCGAAGGTGAGGCGCTCGCGGCCATTCTGCACGGCACGCTTGACCGGCTCACCGAAGCCACCGGCGGTGTGGCCGAGCTGCGCCCTGAAATCGAGCAGCGCTACCAGGAACGCCTGACCCAGCGCCTGCTTGCCGCCACCGGACCGGAGTTCAACCGCCAGCGCCTGCTCGAGGAGGTCGCCGTGCTCGTCGAGCGCAGCGACATCGCCGAGGAACTGACCCGCATGCACGCCCACATCGGCCACTTCCGCGAGCTGCTGGCCGCCGGCGGCGAGGTGGGCAAGAAGCTGGATTTTCTCCTCCAGGAAATGAACCGCGAAGCCAACACCCTACTCTCCAAGACCGGCGGCGTGGGCGGCAGGGGAACCCGCATTACCGAACTGGGACTGGCCATGAAGGCCGAGATCGAAAAGGCCCGCGAGCAGATTCAGAACGTGGAATAAAATCGGCGGCAAAGTGGACAGAGGAAAAATCGAATCGTGGCAGGCATTCTCTTCATCATTTCGGCGCCCTCGGGCTCGGGCAAAAGCACGCTGGTGAGCGAACTGCGCAGACAGGTCAGCGGCGTCGAGTTCGCCATCTCCTGGACTACCCGCCCCCCCCGCGGCTCTGAAGAAAACGGGCGCGAGTACTTCTTTACTTTTCGCGAGGAGTTTCAGCGCATGATCGACGCCGGCATCTTCCTGGAGCACGCCGAGGTCTTCGGCCACTTCTACGGGACCACCCGCCATTCGCTTGACGAGGCGCGCTCCGACGGCAACGACCTGTTGCTCGACATCGACGTCCAGGGCGCCGCGCAGGTCCGCGCCAAAATGCCTGAGGCCGTCAGCATCTTCATCATGCCCCCCAATCCCAGGGTCCTTCGCACCCGCCTGCGCAATCGCAGCCGCGCCGAGGGCGTCGTCAATGACGAGGAAGTCTACCGGCGGCTCAATGCGTCCAGGAAGGAGATTGAGAATTATCGCCAGTACACGTATATTCTGGTCAACGACATTCTGGACAGGGCGGTAGCGCAACTGGAGGCCATTGTGCTGGCCGAGCGTTATTACCGCAATGGGGAAACCATCGCTTACCGTTCCCACCGGGTGTTGGAGGTCGCCGCGGCCTGCCTGCAGATCAACTCCCAGGAGCGGCTCAAGCCTGTGCTGGAGGCCTTTGGCATTATTGGGGAATCCGGCCAGCAGCAACTCGACTTTGGGCCTGACCCCTATGACGATGACGTGGACCCCGATGACGACGAAGGGGACCCCAATGAGGATGAAAAGGACACCGATGACGATTGAGACGCAGTTCGACTCGAACTACCGCAAGGTTCTGGTGGCCGCCCGACGCGCACGCCAGTTGCAGAGCGGTTCTCACGCTCTGGTCCACAGCCATTCCAACAAGGCCTGCCGCATCGCCCAGGATGAGATCGCCGCCGGCAAGATCGCCTACGTAAAAACCGAAAAAGCCGTGGTCAAGCCGCTGGTCGAGGGTCCGGCGATTCCGATTCTGTTGAGTTAGCGTTCCCGCCGGCAGAGTGGGCGCCCCGCCGTCGCCCCCGCCTTCCCCAACCGAAACCGGCTACAATCGAGCCATGCGAGTCACCGTGGGCGTCTCCGGCGGAATTGCCGCGTATAAAGCGGCGGAACTGGTGCGCGCCCTGCAGCGCCAGGCTCTTGAGGTCCATGTGGTCATGACCGGGGCGGCCACGCGATTCGTCCAGCCGCTCACCTTCGCCGCGCTCACCGGCCACAAGGTCATCACCAGCCTGTGGGACGACACGGGCGCCGGGGACGGCTCCTACGAAGCCTCCACCGAACAGAACGGCATCGAGCACATCGGCGAGGCGCAATGGGCCGACGCGCTGGTCGTCGCCCCCGCCACGGCCAACATCCTGGCCAAGTTCGCCCACGGCATTGCCGACGACTTCCTCACCACCCTCTACCTGGCCACGGCGGCGCCGGTCCTGGTCGCCCCCGCCATGAACGTGAACATGTGGGAGCATCCGGCCACGCAGGCCAACCTCGAAATCCTCCGCCAGCGCGGCGTGCGCGTCATCGAGCCGGGAACGGGCGAGCTGGCCTGCGGCATGGTGGGCGCGGGCCGCATGGCCGAGCCCGAGGCCATCGCCGGCGCGGTCCTCGGCGCTCTTGGCCGCCGCCACGATCTGGCCGGCGAAATCGTGCTCGTCACCGCCGGCGGCACGCGCGAGGCTCTCGACCCCGTCCGCTTCCTCGGCAACCGCTCCAGCGGCAAGATGGGCTACGCGCTGGCCGAAGCCGCGCACAGCCGCGGCGCCAAGGTCATTCTCATCAGCGGCCCGTCTGCCCTCCATCCGCCCCCGCAGTGCGAGCTGATCAAAATCACCACCGCAGACCAGATGCGCCAGGCTGTGCTCGAACGCATGACCGAGGCCACGCTGGTGGTCAAAGCGGCCGCCGTGGCCGACTACCGCCCCGTCAACGTCTCCGAACAGAAGCTCAAGCGCACCGGCCCCATCACGCTCGAACTCGCGCCTACTGAAGACATTCTGGCCGAGGTCGTGCGCCGGCGCCGTCCCGGCCAGCTCATTGTGGGCTTTGCCGCCGAGACTGAGAACCGCATGGAGAATGGCCGCGCCAAGCTCCTCCGCAAGGGCGCCGACGCCATCGTGGTCAACGATGTGGCCGGGGAGGGCGTGGGCATCGACGCCGACAGCAACGCCGCCACGTTCCTCACCCTGACCACCGCCATCGAGCTGCCCGAGATGCCCAAGCGCAAGCTCGCCGACCGCATTCTCGACGAGATTCTCACCCTCCGCCGTCCCCGCCCGCTGGTTCTCGAATTCGACGAGCATGTGGACGAAAGATCGCGGCCCGAAAAGACCGGCCCCGAAAAAGCGAGACAGGACGAGGTGCTGAGCCAGTCCGTTCCGCCCTCCTCCGCCCGCCGGCAACTGATCGTGGAATAGAGCAACTGACCGTGAAGTGAAGTAACCGATCGTGGAGTAAAGAAGTTGGCGCGCCACCTCGATCTCGCAACCCGCGACGCTCTCCTGGCCCGCGTCCGCTTCTACCGCGACCTCGGCCTCACCGAGTTCTACCGCCGTCCCGTCGACCGCGTGCTGCTTGCCCAACTTGAAGGCGAGCCGGACCCGTTGTCAGAACAACCAGAAGATCCCCGTGCCCCATCCTTTCCGCTTTTTTCTGCGGAACGGGTGGGAGACCACGCAGCTTCCCAGTCCGATTCTTCCCAGCCCGTCCAAGCCCAGGAGGACCATCCAACGCCCCCCCGCAAGCCGCTTCCCTCGCCCCCTCAAATCGGCGCCGCCGTCGCGCCGGCCGACCGCGCCGCCGCCCTCCAACTCATCCGCGACGAAATCGGCGACTGCACGCGCTGCCCGCTGCACAAGGGCCGCAACAAGCTGGTCTTCGGCGACGGCTCGCCTGCCGCCCGCCTGATGTTTGTCGGCGAAGGCCCCGGCGCCGACGAGGACGCGCAGGGCATTCCCTTCGTAGGGCGCGCCGGGCAACTTTTGAATAACATGATTGCCGCCATGGGCCTCAAGCGCGAGGAAGTCTACATTGCCAACATAGTCAAGTGCCGCCCGCCCGGCAACCGCACGCCCGAACCCGCAGAGGGCAACACCTGCTCCCCATTCCTGTTCCGCCAGATCGACGTAATCCGCCCCCAGGTGCTGGTAGCTTTGGGCGCCACCGCCGCCACCTATCTCCTCGGCGCGCGCCAGCCGTTAGCCGGCCTCCGCGGCCGGGTCCACGCCTTCCGCGGCATGCAACTGATCGTTACCTATCACCCAGCCTACCTGCTCCGCGACCCCCGCCAGAAAAAAGAGGCTTGGGCCGACCTGCAAATCGCCATGCGGGAGCTGGGGCTGAAGCCGCCGAGCCGCGAGTGAGAGGCGAAGACGCAGTTCTGATCGACTACCCGGACTATCACGGGAGCTAACACCATGACGCAAATGTTCAATCCGCCTCATCCGGGCAAGGCGTTGCGCGAATACCTTGGAGATATCGACGTAACTACTGCCGCCAAGTGTCTGCATGTCTCGCGCACCACGCTTTCGCGCATTCTTAACGGCGCGGCGGGCATATCGGCGGATATGTCGCTGCGTTTGTCGGACGCGCTCGGAACCCACGCCGGCTTTTGGTACGATCTGCAGGCAGGCTACGATATGTGGCAAGCATCCCACAAAAAGCGGCCCAAGATTGAACGCTTCGATGCTGCCGCGTAGGGATCGCAAAAACAGGCGACGGCTGAGATCTGAGGTTTCCCACCCTTGCGCTAGGTCTCTGACCGTGTGATTTCGTACGTGTGATTGAGTGTTGCGGCCTTCCACCCTAGGCGCAAAAACAAAGACGCGCTGCCCCGACCCTGAGGGTACCCCGGCACCCAGGTGGGGCACCCAGTTTTGGTACAAAATTATGCGGTCAAAGGCCTAGAAAAAAGCGCAAGGACGGGACACCCACTTCTGTGGTTGGGGTGGGAAATGCAAAAAGAAGGGTGGGCCACCAGCCGGGGTAGCGCAGAGCGAGAGGGGACGTGGACTCTGCGCTACTTGGAGCTATGCCGCCACTGTCGGCCTATTGCTTCTCCGCGACGGAGGTCGTTGTCCGGTCGGTCAGCTTATTTGTCGAGACCACCGTCATCTTCTTCCCGTCGGACGAGACGGTCATTTTCGACACTCCAACTACCGTGCCATCCCGCTTGTCAGTCTCCTCGATGGTGTGGGCATCGATGCGCTTCAAAGAGACAAAGTTGTAGGTATACGCTCCGGTGGCCGGGTAGTCTTTGCCGTCGAGCTTGGCGGTGTAGCTGCCCGTCGCTGAGGACATGCTGAGTTCATCGCCAGTGGTCTTGTACGTGGTGGTGAGGCCATTGTCACTTTCTTGAACCTTGGTGATGCGCCACGTGCCAGAGGCCGCATGCACGCCAGAGGGGGCGATTCCGACCAGCGTAGCGGTAGTTTCCGCGGTCAACGGCTGGCCGCCGCCCATGGGATGGTAGGTGTTCTTGATTGTCAGAGTCTTGCCGTTGGCTGAAACGGTCCGGGTCTGCTCGCTCACAGTTGTGCCGCCCTTTTTGGTTGTGAGGGCAATCGACTTGGGATCGACTTCACGCACACTGACGGTGT
Source organism: Acidobacteriaceae bacterium (assembly GCA_003139795.1). Lineage (GTDB taxonomy): Bacteria > Acidobacteriota > Terriglobia > Terriglobales > Acidobacteriaceae > Telmatobacter. The sequence goes on from PLGM01000136.1 coordinate 16,869, forward strand.
CGTAAGTCTGGCCGGTGACGGCCTGGTCCTGCCCATCGGCCTTGACATCAAAACTGGGGTTGCAACTGACGCAGTGATACCAGCCCTGGCTCAGGTAAAAAACATTTGGCTTGGGCGAAAACTTGGTTTGGGCAATGTTGGTGTGCCAGGTGCCGTCGAATGGGCTTTGCGCAAACGACGATGTGGGAGCCCACAACGCCGCCACAAGAAACAGCGCGCAGGCAACGAACAGCTCTTTTTTGTTCATTTGGATTTTCCTCCACGGGGGTTGGGTTTTGGCGCTCTGGGCCGGGGGCAAATCGGATAATTTGCGCCCTGCCAGGATGGCCGCGTCAATTGTACATGCCACTTCCATATGCAGGGGCATTTTTCTCTTGTCGCTGAATCCCAACTAACTCCGGCGGCCCATGGAGGGGTTAGTTATGCCCCCTGGCCGCCAGGACCTACCCCTGATCCCGCCACAGATACACGCCACCAAGCAGGCCGGTTTCATTGGAGATGATGCTCACGTTCTTCGGCGGCGTGAAGTCGATCTTCTTGGTGTTGCCGCCGCCCAGGTAGAGGTGGTCCCAGTTGAACAGCAATTCGGTGTCCTCGATGGCCTCCTGGAGCAGCACGTTCCACTCCTTCTTGCCGAATTTGTCGATGCCGCGGCGGCCGAGGTAGTCCTCGTAGGTCATGCCCTTCTTGCGCCAGATGTGGTGGCCCAGCTCGAGGCCAGGGCACAGGTGGCCGTTGGTGAAGAGGGCCGCGCCGAGGCCCGTGCCCAGCGTGATGACCAGCTCCACGCCGTTGCCCTTGATGGCCCCGTAGCCGGCGACATCGGCGTCGTTGCCCACACGCACCGGCTTCTTCCAGCGCTTTTCGAGCTCCGCCTGCAGCGGGAAGCCCCCCGCCCACAGCGGGTGCAGGTTGAAGGCGCCAAAGGTTTTTCCGTGCTTGACAACGCCGGGAAATCCCACCGAAACGCGGTCGAAACCGGGCAGCAGCTTGCGCAGCTCGCCCAGTCCGCCCAGCACCGCCTCCGGCATGGGCACCTCCGGAGTCACCACGCGCTGCCGTTCGCTGACCGGCTTGCCCGTGGGGTCCAGCAGCAAGGCCTTCAGCCCCGAGCCGCCTATATCGATCGACAGCGTGATGGGGCCAGGGGTGGTGGACGAAGCGCTGGGCGAAGCGCCGGGCGCCAGAGAGGCGGTCGAATCGGTCTTGGGTGTCATCAGGACGAATTGTAATTGCCGAGGCCCGGTTTGCAAGGTCTGGGTCAAGCGATATTCACAGTTCGCTCGTTCCGCGCCCGCCATCCCCTACACTTATTCTTGCCTCCCATGCCCGCCTACTGCGAAGTCGCCTTGCCCGTGCCGCTGGACCGCGCGTTCACCTACGCGGTGCGCGAGGGCCAGCTTCCCAAGCGTGGCGCGCGGGTCATCGTGCCATTCCGGAAGGAAAAGCTCATCGGCGTGGTGACCGCACTCGACACCAAAGCTCCGGCGGACTTCGAAGTACGCTTCCTTGAAGCCGTTCTCGACGACGAACCCCTGCTCAGCGAGCAGTTGCTGACCCTGGCCGAGTGGATGGCCCAGTACTACCTGGCTCCGCTGGGCGAGGTGCTGCGCGGCATGTTGCCCCTGATGGCCGAGGTGCGGCGCACTGTCTACTACCGCATCACCGACCTGGGGCGCGACGTGCTGGCCGGAAGTTTGGACGGGGACGCGGGGGACTCCCAGGTCTCTCCGCCGCGGCGGACGAGACCTGGGGCACCCGGGCCCGGTCTCGCGCACAAAGGCAGCGCGAGGCGAAGGGGAAAGCTGTCACCAGAAGAGCAGGACCTGGAGCACCGGGTGCTGGCGCGGCTTGCCGCGGGCGAGCCGGTGAAGGTGTCAACGCTGCGCACGGCTACCGCAGCCACGCTGCCGGTGCTGGCCGGGCTGCTGCGCAAGAAGTGGATTGCGCGGGAGACGGCGGCCGTGGAGCGCGATGCGCGGCGGATGGAGCGGTTTGCCGTGCTCATTCCCGAAGCGCGCCTGCCCGCATTGACGCGGAAACAGCAGGGCATCCTGGCCGAGTTGGCGGCCTGCGCCGGCGAACTGCCACTGGCCGAGCTGCGCCGGCGCGATCTGCCTTCCTCGACGCTGCAAACCCTGGTCCGGCGCGGGCTGGTCCGCATCGACGAGCGCCCCGCCGTCTTCCATCTCGGTGGCATTTCGCCGGCTGCGCCGCCCTTCCGGCTCAATCCACCGCAAACGGATGCGCTGGCCGAATTGGTCACGGCTCTGGGGGGATTCCATCCCTTCCTACTTCACGGCGTGACGGGGTCGGGAAAAACCGCCGTCTATCTGGCCGCCATGCAGCGCGCGCTCGACCGCGGGCTCTCGTCCATCCTGCTGGTTCCCGAGATCGGGCTCACGCCGCAAACCGCCGGCCTGCTGGACCAGGCCTTCGGACAGAAAGTCGCGCTGCTGCACTCCGCGCTGACGCCCGAGGAGCGCAGCGAGCAGTGGCGCCGCATCCGCCGCGGCGATGCGCCCATCGTGGTCGGCACGCGCTCGGCCATCTTCGCTCCCGCGCCGAATCTGGGTCTGATTCTGGTGGACGAAGAACAGGACCAGAGTTACAAGCAGGAGGAGACGCCGCGCTACAACGCCCGCGACGTGGCCGTGATGCGGGCCAAGCTGGCGGGCGCGGTGGTGGTGCTGGGCACGGCCACGCCGTCTCTCGAAAGCTGGCAGAATTCCGTTCTGGGCAAATACGCCCGCATCGAAATTCGCGAGCGGGTGATGAACCGGCCGCTGCCCGAGGTCGAACTGATCGACATGCGGCAGGAATTCCAGCAAACGGGCCAGGACCAGCTTTTCTCCCGCGCCCTGGTGGAGCAGACCCGCGAGGCACTGGAACGCGGCGAGCAGGCGTTGATTCTGCTCAACCGGCGGGGGTACTCGTTCGCCGTCATCTGCCGCGCCTGCGGAGAAAAGCTCGAGTGCCGGAATTGCGCCATCTCGCTGACGCACCACAAGCCGCCCGCCGAGGATGCGGGCCTGGCGCGCGAGGGGCAGAGGCTGGAGTGCCATTATTGCGGGTTCAGGAGGACGGTTCCGGCGCGTTGCCCGAAGTGCGACAGCGAGCATCTTTACTACCTGGGCGCGGGCTCGCAGCAAGGGGAAGAGCGGCTGGGCGAGATATTTCCCTTCGCGCGCATCGGCCGCATGGATCGGGACACCGTGCACGGGCGGCACGATTTGGAAAGGTTATTGGCGCGGCTGCACTCGGGCGAGATCAACCTGCTGGTGGGCACGCAGATGATTGCCAAGGGGCACGATGTTCACGGCGTCACGCTGGTGGGCGTGGTGGGCTGCGACCACGCGCTGTCGATGCCGGACTTTCGCGCGGCGGAGCGGGTTTTTCAACTGATGACGCAGGTCTCAGGGCGTGCGGGGCGGGGCGATCTGCCGGGGCGCGTGGTGGTGCAGACTTATTATCCGGACCACTACGCGATTCTGGCGGCCAGCAAGCACGACTACTTGAGCTTCGTCGAACGCGAGCTGAAATTCCGCCGCTGGATGCACTATCCGCCCTTCGGCGTGCTGGCCAATGTGCTGGTGCAGTCGCAAAAGCTGGAAGAAGCGGCGGGATGGTCGGCGGAGCTCGGCAAGTGGTTTCAGAAGGCCGCGCCGGAGGGGGTGCGCGTGCTGGGGCCTTGCACCGCGCCGATCGCGCGCATCAAGGGCGTCTACCGCTTTCACATGATTTTGAAGGCTGGTTCGCGGAAGGCGCTGAATGCGGCGCTGCGGGGGATGTTGGCGCACGCGGATGGAGCGGGGGTTCCGCGGCGTAATCTGGTGGTGGATGTGGATGCGCTGCGACTGATGTGAGGGTGTGGCGGGGGTTCGAGGCGCGGATTAACTTGCTTGACAAGTGAGAAGTGGCGCGCCACACTATACGCATGATCAAGAGCTTTCGGCATAGTGGGATCGAAAAATTCTTCACTACCGGAAGCAAAGCTGGAATTCAGCCTTCCCATGCAGCCAAACTGTCGGTCCAACTGTTTCAGTTGAACCGGGCCAGAACCGCGAGCGACATGAATGCTCCAGGATGGGGATTGCACGCCTTGCGCGGCGATCTCAAGGGCCATTGGACAGTGAAGGTGAATGGCAATTGGCGTTTGACCTTCACCTTTGAACGCGAGAATGCGATTCTCGTCGACTATCGGGATTATCACTAGGAGAAACGATATGCGCATGCACAACCCGCCGCACCCAGGCAAAGTGCTGCGGGAATTTCTGGGCGACGTGGATGTAACCTCTGCCGCAAAGCATTTGCAGGTTTCCCGCGCAACGCTTTCCCGCATCCTCAATGGCAAGGCCGGCATCTCGGCCGATATGTCACTGCGTCTTTCCGCCGCGTTCGGCACCCACGCTGAAATCTGGTACGAGTTGCAAGCCGACTTCGATATGTGGCAGGCATCGCACAAGAAACAGCCAAAGATCGAGCCGTTCCATCGGGCTGCTTAGGAATGAAAACCGGCGGGTCGAGCGCTGCGGATTCCGCCCTTTGCAAAGTGCGTGAAGGAGGGGCACGCGGCTGTCCGCAACGGGCGGCAGCGATGCTCGGGCGACGCGTAACGATTGTGCTAGAGTAGCCATCATGAACGGCTCCCAACAACTTCTAACGGAAATTGCACACTGTTCCATCGCCAAAGCGATCCGTTTCGGGGATTTTCCTGATTCTGTTCAATGCCACAAAATTGTAAGCTTGCAAACCGGAAGTTCATTCCAGCTTCCTGAGCCGTGGTCCGGAAGAATGGACATTGCTCAGCTATTGTTTATTAGCTCGAACCCCTCCATTGATGAACTCGAAAAATATCCAGACCAGTCGTGGGAATCACACCTGACAACTGATTTCTTTCACAATCGATTCACCTCGGCAACTGGCTGGGTGAAGAATGGACTATACCCGCTCTTACAGAATGATACCTACAGGCAGAAGCATGTACGCTTCTGGGCTTGTACTCGCGCACGGGCCTGCGAAATACTGCAAAAGGGAAAAAACCTGATTGTACCTGGAATCGATTTTGCGCTAACTGAAGTCGTTCACTGCAAGTCGCGGAATGAAATGGGGGTTAAGGAGTCTCAAGACTTCTGCTCCCAACGTTATCTCGAAAGAGTGCTTTCAGTCTCCGTGGCAAAAGTTCTGATCGTTTACGGTAAACCTGCTAAGGACGCTCTCCACCGTCGTTTGGGCCACTTAATGACGCCGCAGCCGCAAGGTCTCAGTCTTGCTTCAATAGGCGATAGCCCGAGAATGTTGGTCTTTTTACCACATCCAAATGAGCGTGGGTCGAAGAAGTCGTTGAAAGATAATGTGGGTGATGATGGCCTTTCGCTCATTCGCGCACATTTGGAAGCAAAGTAGATCAGCACTCAATCCGGTTCAACGTGAGCATCTCTGTACCCGGCCCAATTGAGTTTGAGCGGATGGTCTTTGTATTGCGGCGGCAAGGGCTGCGCCGCAAGCAGAAGCTCGATCAGTATTTTGAGTTTTTCAAGGTCTTTGCCCCTCTTCTCAAGCCGCTTCACGTCGCGGTGAAATTGGCTTGAATAGCTTGGGGTGCGCATTAGATTCCCAGCTTATTGAAGAGATCGGCGGCATCCCTGGCCTGATGTACTTCTGCGCCCTGGGCGGTCTTGCGCATGGTCTCTCGTGTGAGTTTGTTGGGTTTCAGATCGAACGGCAGAGCGTTCTCATTTGCGACCCTGGTGAGAACGATGCGCATCACATCGGAGACGGTGAGGCCCATCTCTCCGAGCACTGCGGCGGCCTTCTCTTTCACCTCAACGCTGATTCTGGAGCGGACAACGGCATTTGCGGCCATGCGAATATTGTAGCCCATTTGAGCTACATTGCGCGACAGATTCCGGCGGCGCTGCGGCTGATGTGAGGGGAGTGGTTTGGCGAGTTGGCGAGTTGGCGGGTTGGCAAGTTGGCAGGTTAGCGGGGCAGCGGGCCGGGGTGGAAGAAGTGAATGAGGGAGCTGTCGTAGAAAGGGGTGGGCGTGAACGTGAGCAGGAAGATCGCCAGGCCGATGACGGCTAATACCAGCCGGCTGCGGCTCAGGCCGGGAGCGAGCGCAACCCTGGGATGGCGCATCGCCGGAATCATCAGGAACAGACCCCACAGCAGCCAGCCCACCCAGCAGAGCGCCCCCATCAGGAATAGGGCAATGGGCAGAAAGTTGGTAAACAGCTTGTGCATCCTGGGCGAGATGGCATACAGAATGTGCCCGCCGTCCAGTTGCCCGCCGGGAATCAGGTTCAGCGAGGTAATGAACAGGCCGATCCAGCCGGCCACCAGCACCGGGTGGGGCGCAATGTGGTCGAACGACGGGGTCGAGGGGGCCCACTTGAGCAGCAGCGCGTGCAACATGCGTAGGGTCAGCGGTTCGCTGCCAAAACGGATGATGGCGGCCGGCGCGTTGGCCGGAGCGTGGAAGCTGAGCGCAAAACCCACCCCCACGGCCACCGCCGAGGCCACATAACCGGCCAGCGGTCCGTAGATGCCCACATCCATCAGCGCGTCGCGGTTGGGAATCGGGGTGCGGATCTGAATGACGGCCCCGGCCGTGCCGCTCAGGGTGGGCGCCGGCAGCACCCAGGGCAGCGTAGCGCGTATGCGGTGCCAGCGGCAGGCAAAATAGTGGCCAAACTCATGGATCAGCAGAATGCCCAGCAGCGACGCCGAGAAGGCCCAGCCCGTGTTGAACATTTCCGGATGGCCGGCGAGCCAGCCCCACGGCCACAGGTCGCTGTCCCGCACCACCGGCGGCATGCCCTCGATGAAGTTCTGCATGAACCGGGCGCCGTTGGCGGTGGTGGTCACCACACTGGCGCCCAGCAGAAGCAGTGGCAGGCCATACTCCCGGAAATATGAGCGCACCGGATTCCTCGACGTAATCTGTTGGAAGGCTGGGGAAGCCGGAATCCTCCCTGAAGGATAGAGCAGGGGTTGCTCCCGGCCGCCCGCCTTCATCCGTGGGCCGGAAGGCTCATTTGCCGCGCCCGCGCCCTCAACTGCCCGGCGCGCCGCCGCTGCCCAGGGAATGCAGTTCCTTGCCCGGTTTAAAGCGCACGGCTTTGCCGGGAGTTATGTTCACCTCGGTACCGGTGCGGGGATTGCGGCCGATACCGGTTTTGCGGGCGCGGACGCTGAATACGCCAAATCCGCGCAGTTCGATGCGCTCGCCGGCGGTGAGAGCCTGTTTCAGGCCCTCGAAAACCGTATCCACCGCGGCCTCGGCTTTGGTGCGCGGCAGGCCCGTGCGCTCGATTACTTGATGGACGATGTCCTGCTTAATCAAAGGGGTAACCTCGCTAAGGCGACTGGGATTGAATGTACTACGCCTTACCGAAGTCATGCTACAGGTTTTGCGGGAATTAGGAAATAAAGGAAATGTGCATTCTTCGTTTTTCCCCTCGGAAAACCGAAATTTGCGCCTCGGAACCCCGCAGCGGGGCCGTTTTCCACACGAATTCCACAGGGGCGAGTTGTGATTCGCGGGCGATTCTCGTAATATGAGGTTTCGGCCAAAATCAGCTATTTTTCTCTGGACAGGGAAAAATCAGCCCGGGATGAGGAGAGGCATGTCGATGCAGAGCGACCGTTGGATCAAAGAACGGGCCATCGAATACCGGATGATCGAGCCCCGCCGCGAGAACCAGGCGGCCGAGGGCGTCATCTCCGATGGACTTTCCTCCTATGACTATGACCTTCGAGTTTCCGACGGACTCAAGATCTTTACCTGTGAACAGCGCCATCATCGATCCCAAGGCCTCTGACGAGCGTTCCTTTGTCTCCATGCAGGCCCCATCCGTAATTGTGCCGCCCAATTGGTTTGCATTGGCGCGGTCAATAGAGTACTTCCATATCCCCAGGGATGTTCTTACAATCTGCGTTGGGAAGTCGACCTATGCGCGTTGCGGAATCACAAGTGAGCGTGACGCCATTCGAGCCGGAGTGGGAGGATTTCGTGACACTTGAAATCTCCAACGCCACGCCGCTACCGGCAGAGGTTTACGCCAACGAAGGGCTGTGCCAGATTCTGTTCTTCCGCTCCGATGAAGCCGGCGAGATCAGCTATGCCGATCGCAAGGGCAAATGTCCGAAACAACAGGGGATTGTTCTTCAAAAACTTTAAGGGCTTTTTTTGTAATACCCCCGGTTGGACTGGTTCAGAAGACGCAAAGATACGTGCGGCGATGGGTGGCGAAGAGCGCTCCCTGGCCGCACTGGGCCCAGCTCTCCTGCTCATTGAACGGAGAGCCACTTGTCCACATTTCGTTATCACGAACCGATCCAAATCGGTTTGGTGTCCGATGAGCCCATGCGGCTTGCAGGACTCGCCAGCATCTTTGACCATCCGGTTCTCGAAGGCAAGGCGCCTCTGCTTGCCATTGCGGGCAGCCTGCAGGAACTGCTCACCCGCGCAACGCTCGAGTGTCTGGTCATGGACCTCCACGCCTCTATTGGCGGTTTGGCGATTATGGAGTCCATTCGCCGCGCTCGTCCCTCCCTGCGGCTGATCGTAATCGGCCCGGAAGGCAACGACGAACGGGTCCTGGAAGCGATCATCGCCGGGGCCAGGGGCTACCTGGATCCGAACGCCGATCCCGCCATGGTCCGCCAGGCCATCGAGGTGGTCACCAGAGGCGACATCTGGGCGCCGCGCCGGCTGCTCTCCAAACTCATCGACCGCCTCCTCAAGGTCCCCGATAGCAGCCTCACCAACGGTGCACCCTACCTGACCGCCCGCGAAAAAGAGGTGCTGGAACTGATCCTGCTGGCCCATTCCAATCGCGAGATCGCCCGCCGCCTGGGCATCGAGGAGCGCACCGTCAAGGCTCACGTGGGCCGGCTGATGCGCAAAACGGGCTCCGACAACCGCATCGAGCTCACCATGCGCACCCTGAACCGTCCGCCGGTGTCCCACACCCACCCCAGACCGGTCGGCAAGCTGCATCACCCCGCAGGCGTGTTTACCGCGGCAATTTCTTCTCAGGATCGAGATTGATGTGCATTGAGGAGAAATGCTGGGTTTCTTGCGGCGGCGAGGGCTATAGCGGCTGCGGGAAAACTCGGGATTTCGGGTGAAATTGGCGGAAAGCATCCCTCCGGGGCTAAAGCCCCGTTGATTCTCTTGGCTTTATGCGAGGGTTGAAACCCCCGCCTCCCTCCGGATCCTGGCTCCCTCCGGATCGAGATTGATGTGCATTGAGGAGAAATGCTCCAAGGAATCTCCGAACAGGTCATTCGGGCGAAGCCGACATTCCCTCCGGGGCCAAAGCCCCTTTGGTTTTGCGGCATTTGCGGCACGGCACTCCGACCCTGACCCAGAGGGTACCCCGGTGCCCCGGTACCCGGCCGTCCCCTTTCAAAGCGCCGACTTATTCAGAATTTCTCTCATCGGCTTTCTTGTAAAGGCGAGGGCCAGCCGGGAATCCCGCATGCGCCAAAGCGCGGCCAGTGGATGCGCGATGGCAATCCACCCCCGCAGCTACGCCACGTCCTTGCGCTGCGCCTCTTCCAACTGTCTGCGCTCGTGAACGTCTTCCACGCTGCCGTACCAGTGGACAATCTGACCCATCGGCCCAACTCGCGGCGATCCCCGGGATCGCACCCACCTCCATCCCCGGTCGACGCTTTTCACCCTGTATTCGAGATCGATTGGCTTTCCGCTGTGAAGCCCCTCTTGCAGCGCTTTCATGGTGGGCTCCACATCCTCCGGATGCACCGCCTCCAGCCATCCCAGGTTACGCGTCCGTTCCCTGTTCAACCCTGTCAACAGCTCCCATCCGTAATTGACGTCAACGAAGTTGCCCTGCGAATCCATGGCCCATTGGATATTGGGATTGAGATTGACCATATAGCGGAGGCAATCTTCACTTTCGCGGAGCGCCTGTTCGGCACGGTAGCGTTCCGTAATATCCACCACCGCAACCGAAACTCCGATCACCTCGCCCGCCTCGTCCAGAGCCGGCTGATACGAGACCAGGTTGGTCGCATCCGGTTTCACGGGATCGTTCGAGGGCCTGGAAAACTGCACCTCCTCCATCCCCTCGCCCTGCAATGCGCGGCGAAGATACGGCTCAATCGCCGGGAACATTCCAGGAATCATCTCCTCCACTGTTTTTCCCAGGTAGGCTGCCACCGGAGCGCCATTCATAGCGGCCAGGCGCCGGTTGATGCTTACATAGCGAAGATTGCGATCCAGAAAACACAAGCCCACAGGGGCGCCGTCATAGAGCGCCTGCAACTGTGCCAGGCGTTGCGTGGGCAGCGCCTCCAGGCCGGAGCCGACCCACCCAAATCCATGCGTCGACATACGGCCCGTCAGCACCCGGGGCGCAGCCGCCACGATTTCAGGGATTTGATCTGCCGTCGCCGGCCGTCCGTAGAACCATCCCTGGCCGAGTGTGCAGCCAAGCCGTAGCAGCGTCTCTGCCTGCTCCTCCGTTTCCACCCCCTCTGCGATGGTAATCAGATCAAGGCTTTGTCCCAGTCCCACAATCGCCGCCACGATCTTCCGGCTTTCGCGTTTGCTGGTCATGGAGCTGATGAAGCTTTGATCAACCTTCAAGACATCGAACGGGAGAGCCTGAAGGTGCCACAGGCTCGAATATCCGGTTCCAAAATCGTCCAGCGCCATGCGGCAGCCCATCGCTCTGAGCTCGATGGCAACCTGCCGCGCGCGCTTCAGGTTGTTGACAAGGGCGCTCTCGGTAATCTCCACCACCACCCGCTGAAGCGGGAACCCGGAGTCCTTGGCCGCTTCGCAAATCTGAAGGGGTAGGCTGTGATAATGCAACTGAACGGGCGAAAGGTTGAAGGCCAGCACAAGCGGCTCCGGCAACACCGGCGCCGACATGAATGCCTTCCGCATAACCTGGCGCGTAAGGCTTCCGATCAGCCCGTTGTCTTCCGCCAGTGAGATGAAATTTTCCGGCAGGATCAAGCCAAGGTCGGGGTGTTGCGCCCGCGCCAGGATCTCAAACCCAGCCAAGCGGCCAGAGCGCAGTTCCACGATGGGCTGAAAACATGGGACGATTTCATCGTGCTCAAGCGCCTGGCGAACGTCGATGAGGTCGACAAGCATGCGCAAAATTTAAGGCCAAGTCAAGAAAATGTCAATCTCATTTGTTTCTCACGACGAAAAGCAGTGTGCATTTAGTAACCCATTTCTTTTCATATGGAGAGCAACTTGCAGGCATAGGGAGCAAGGAGGGAGAAACGTATTGCAGCACCCGATCCACTCTGGAGCGACAGAGGAAATCGACGCTGTGGCCGGCAAGGAATTGGGAAATGGATTCCGTTATCGCCGGGCATTGGCTTACCCCCTTCCCGTGCCAGTGGGCTCAGATGAGTCTCAACTTTGGAACTCTACACAATTGACCGGCAATTGATTGCTTCCGGCGACCAGCTTGGGTGCGTCGGCCAGGCCCTTTACTAATGAGTAATATTTCCTGTTACTAAATGTCATGATTCTTACGTACCCTTGTACGAAATGAAGATTCCCCACAGACTTGTTTACAGAAACAACGCAGATCTGGGGAAAGGAGTTCCCAGGCAACATGTTTTCCATGAAGCCTGGGAACTCCTCTTTTTTTCCTTTTTCGCGACTCATCGCGAAAAACGGGGCTGCGCTTCTCCTTTTCGACCCTCCCCCCAACGTCCACCGGTGCATCCGATCATCAAGAGCGGGTAGCACGCCCCTGATGCGCCGGCCTGCGAAATGAAGGAAGTTCCCGATCTGGAGTCCCTTGATCAATTGGTAAAATATGGAGGTTACCTTTAGCCACAATCCTTTTGTGCCCTTGTGGGGGAAATAGTTTTTCAACAGACTCCTTTACAGAAACAACGCAGATCTGGGGAAAGGAGTTCCCAGGCAGCATGTTTTCCATGAAGCCTGGGAACTCCTCCTTTTTTTCTTTTTTCGCGACTCAACGCGAAAAACGGGTCTGCGCTTCTCCTTTTCGACCCTCCCCCACGTCCATTCGTGCATCAGACCATCTGGAGCGGGCTACGCGCTCCTGATGCGCGCGCCCGTTGTGGATGCAGTAGGCTGTTTCAGGATGGCCCGCGGCATCGCGATGAGCCTCTGTTTGTTCAACACTCAACCCTCCGCGCCGGCCAAGGCAGCGGAGTGGAAAGGATTCGGATATGAAGAAGACAATTGCCTCCGTCTGCCTCTGTTTCCTGCTCACGCTAAGCGCCGCCGCAGCCTCCTCGCGCGAGGATTTGCAGGCCCGCATCGACGCCGCCAAGCTGGTCCTGGACCAGATCATGGCGGCCCAGGACTCGACCATCCCCTTGAACATTCTTCAACAGGCCACCTGCGTCGGCGTAGTCCCTGGGCTGATCAAGGGAGCCTTCCTGGTGGGCGCGCAGTACGGCCAGGGCATCGTCACCTGCCGCACCGGCCATGGCTGGAGCGCCCCGGTCTTCATTCGCATGGCCGGCGGGTCCTTTGGATTTCAAATAGGCGGCCAGTCCACCGACCTCATCCTGGTGGCGGTCAATGACCGCGGCTTCCAGGACCTGCTCAAGAACAAGTTCAAGATCGGCGGCGACGCCTCGGCCGCGGCCGGACCCGTGGGCCGCAACGGAACGGCCGCCACCGACTGGAAGATGAACGCAGAGCTGCTCAGCTACTCTCGCAACAAGGGCCTCTTTGCCGGCATCGATCTGGACGGCACCAGCGTCAGCCAGAACTCGGAAGACACCGAGCTCTACTACGGCCAGCCGCACAGCTTCGACGCCATCCTCAAGGGCAGCGTCGATGTTCCTCCGGGAGCGGTCGAGTTTGTCCGCGATGTGGCCCAGAACTTTGTCAGGGCCAAACAACGCAAGCAGCAGTAAACCGGCGAAGGAATCGGCGCAGGGAGGTCCGGCAGAGGCCGGACCGCCCCGCGTTTGCTTTCCGCGCCGTCCATCGTCCCGGAGCCCCGCGCCGAAAGGCTAAACTGATCTTTGCCTTCCACCATGCGGGAAAACCCCATTCGCGAAAACGTAGAGTATTGGCTGGCCCTGGCCGTCGTGCGCACCCTGGGGCACATGCCGCGCGGCCTGGCGCGCCTGCTGGCCGGCTTGCTCGCCTTCGCCGTCTATTGGACGTTTGGCCGCCTGCGCCGCGTGGGTGTGCGCAACCTCCAGTTGGCCCTCCCCGAACTGCCCATCGCGGAACGCACCCGCATCCTGCGCCGCGTCTATGTTCATCTGGGCTGGCAACTGGTCGAGTTCTGCCGCATGACCCGCAACACCCCCGAAAACACCCGCAACTGGATTCGCACCGAGGGCCTGGATCACTTTCTGGCCGCGCAGGCCCGCGGCCAAGGCGTTCTGGTCGTCACCGGCCACCTGGGCGCGTGGGAGCTCTCCAGCTTTTATCACTCGCTGATGGGACACCCCATGGGCATGGTCATACGCCGCCTGGACAACCGCCGCCTCGACGATTACGTGAACGGCATCCGCTGCCTGCACGGCAACCAGGTCCTGCACAAGGACGACTTCGCCCGCGGCCTGCTCACCGCCATGCACGCCGGTGAGACGGTCGGCATCCTTATGGATACGAACATGACCCCGCCGCAGGGCGTCTTTGTGAAGTTCTTCGGCGTTGAGGCCTGCACCGCCTCAGGATTGGCGCGGGTGGCGCTGAAGACGGGCGCGGCGGTGCTGCCGGGCTTCATGCTCTGGGAGCGTGGCGAGCGCCGCTATGTGCTTCACTTCGGACCCGAGCTGGCATTCACGCAGAGCGGCGATGCGGAGGCCGACATTGTGGACGCCACGCAGCAGTGTGCCTCCGCAACAGAAGAGTGGATTCGGCGCTATCCTGACCAGTGGCTGTGGATTCACCGGCGGTGGAAGACACGGCCGGCGGGGGAGCCGGGGCTGTATTGAGGGGGAAACGCATGACGCTGGGCGAACTGATCGAGACATTGGGCGGCAAACTGGTGCATGGCAGCCCGGAGTTTGTGGTCCAAGGGGCGAACTCCTCCGCGCTGGCCGGCCTCTCTGACCTCGTCTTTGCCGAAGACGTTGCTTCCACTTCGGAAGCCGTCGCCAGCAATGCCGCAGCCGTCGTCATCCGCTCCGGTTTCCCCGAACCCCTCCCGAGTTTTGGCCACAAGCAGGTCATCGAAGCACCTCAACCGCGCCTCTGGTTTGCCCGCGCCGCCAAGCTCCTGAAGCCTGCGCCGCCCGCCGCCGGCGTGCATCCCACAGCCGTCCTCGGCGCGCGCGTCACGCTTGCAGCGGACGTCACCATCGGCCCCTGCGCGGTCATCGGCGACCTCGCCTCCATCGGCGCCGGAACCCGCATCGAAGCCGGCGCGGTCATCGGCGAGGGCGTACGCATCGGCGAGTTTTGCCGCATCTATCCGCGTGCGGTGATCTATCCCGGAACCGCTCTCGGCAATCGCGTCGTCGTCCATGCCGGCGTGGTGCTCGGCGCGGACGGTTTCGGCTACGTCCGCGACTCGACCACGGGCGCGTATACGCAATTCCCGCAGCAAGGCACGCTGGTGATCGAGGACGATGTGGAGATCGGCGCGAACTCCACCATCGACCGCGGCGCTCTCAGGCAGACAAGAATCGGCCGGGGAACCAAGATGGACAACCTGGTCCACGTGGGCCACAACTGCGACATCGGCGAGGACGTGATCCTGGTCGCCCTCACCGGCATCTCGGGCTCCTGCTCGGTTGGCGACGGCGCGGTGATCGCGGGCCAGGTTGGCATCGGCGACCACGCCCACATAGGCCCCGGCGTCATTCTAGGGGGGCAAGCAGGCGTTCTCAGCGGCAAGACGATCACCAATGAGGGCCTCAAGCCGGGAACCGTCCTGTGGGGCACGCCAGCGCGTCCGCTCCAGCAGGTTCTGCGGGAGATCGCCGTCGTCTCGCGGCTCGCGAAACGGCGCGGAAAGGAATCGCGAAAAGATAGCGGCGAGTAATCCGATTCTGTCTACAAATCTGAATAAGTTGGAGGTCCCCGTGATCAAGCTCGCAGTTCCCCTGCTGCACGTCTCGGTCGCCAAAGCGGCCATCGACTTCTATTGCCACCGCCTCGGCTTCCGCCTGGAGTTTGTGCATGGCATTGACGACGCGCACTCCGACCCCTGTTACATGGGCATCTCCCGCGATGGCGTGTGGATCAACCTGTCGTCATTCAGCGGTGATGGCGTTGCCGGCGGCGTTGCCAATCCGATGGTCGACGACGTAGACGCCTTGCACGCCGAATTTGTCGCCAACGACGTTCCCATCGACAGCGGCCCCGTTGACCAGACCTGGGGCAGCCGCGAGATGTACGTCAAGGACGCCGATCGCAACTGCCTCCGCTTCATCGCCGATCGGCAATCCCCTGCATGACCGCACTGGGAACGAAGCCCTGAAGCCGGCTGACCACGGACCACTGACAACTGCTTCTAAAACGGCTTCTCGGTCAGGAACGGCTCCGGTTTCAGCGTGCCGTCGCGCTGCTTCACCAGCATCTGCACCTTGCCCTCGGCGGCGTCCAGCTCCTGCTTGCAGGCCGCAGACAGCCCCACGCCCTCCTCGAAGAGCTGGAGCGACTCTTCCAGGGCCAGGTCGCCCTTTTCCAGTTGATCGACAATGGTTTCCAGCTTCTTGAGCGATTCTTCAAACGAGGGCATGGCAGTTACTCCGTAACAGTTGCGGGCAGCACGCTGGCTATGACTTCGGCGGCCAGTGCGTAGCGGCCGAAGGGCGCGCTCACCTGCACGCCCTGGACCAGCGGGCGCACCGCCGCCAGCATCTCCTGCGCGATCAGCACGCCTTCCCGCCGCGCGGCGTCGGGCGAGCCGGTCTGCGCCATGCGCAGCATGATCTCCTCGGGCATGGACACGCGCAGATCGTTCTTCATGAACTCGGCGTTGCGCAGGCTGGTCAGGGGCCAGATGCCCGCAATCACCGGAATCCGGAACCCCTCGATGCGCTCCAGAAACTCCTCCAGCAGGCGCAGGTCGAAGACCGGCTGGGTGATGGCGTATTCGCCGCCGGCTTCAACTTTGTACCTGAACCGGCGCAGCTCCTGCTCGATGTCGGGTACGCCGGGGTTGGCGGCCACGCCGATGGTGAAGTTGGTGCTGGCGCCGATGGAGTTGGCCCCGATGTCCAGCCCGTGGTTCAGCCGCCGCACGATGTTGACCAGACCGATGGAGTCCACGTCAAACACTGCGGTAGCGTCGGGATAGTTGCCTAGCTTGGGCGGGTCGCCGGTCAGGCAGAGAATGTTGCGCAGCCCGATGGACGAGGCTCCCAGCAGATCCGATTGAATGGACAGAATATTGCGGTCGCGGCAGGTGTAATGCAGAACCGTCTCAATGCCGGTGTGTTGCTGAATCTGGATGCACAGGCTCTGCGCGCTCATGCGCGCCGAGGCGCGCGGCGAGTCAGGCACGTTGATAGCGTGCACGCCGAGTGCAGCCAGCAGGCGCGCGCCCTCGATCTCCTTCACGCAGTCGATGCCCTTGGGCGGCACGATCTCCACCAGCGTCACGAAGCTGCCCTGCGCGACCAGAGCCCCGATCCGCGAACGCTCACCCAGCGGCGCCGGCGGGGTCTCGGTGTTCAGCTCGGGAGCCGCGCCGGAACCCTCCACGCGCGCCTGGGCAACAATGGCTCGCATGGCCGACCGCATGGCGCGGATGTGGTTGGGCGTGGTGCCGCAGCAGCCGCCCACAATCTGCGCTCCGGCGGCAATGGCCTTGCGCGCGAAGCTGGCCATGTACTCCGGCGAACACAGGTAGATGTTGCGGCCCTCCACGGCCCTCGGCATGCCGGCGTTGGGCATGGCGGCCAGCGGCAGCGCGGTGGCCGCGCGCATGGCTTCAATGGCCGTCAGCACCGTGGCCGGGCCGGTGGAGCAGTTGACGCCGATGGCTCCCGCGCCCCACTCCGTCAGCAGGGTCGCGGCGTGCTGCGGAGAGGAGCCGTCCAGGCAGTTGCTGTCGTCGTCCACCGTCACCATCACCAGCACGGGCAGGTCGGGGGCGACCTCGCGGGCCGCCGTCAGCGCCTCCCGCGCCTCGTTCAGCGCCGGCATGGTCTCGATGATCAGCAGGTCAGCGCCGGCCTGGGCCAGAGCGTCAATCTGCTCGGCAAAGGCCGCGCGCGCTTCGTCCAGGCCGGTCTTGCCCAGCGGCTCCAGGCGCACGCCCAGCGGGCCCACCGAACCGGCCACCCAGGCCTCGCCCGCCTGCTTGTCCTTCAGATGTTCCACGGCCTGACGCGCCAGGCGCACCCCGGCGGCGTTGATTTCCGCCACTTTCCCCGCCAATCCATGCCGCGCCAGACGGAAACGGTTGGCGCCAAACGTGTTGGTTTCAAGAATCTCCGCGCCGGCCTGCAGATACTCCTCGTGGATCGACAGAATCAGGCCGGGGTCGGAAAGGTTCAGCTCGTCGTAACAGCGGTTGATGAAGACGCCACGGGCGTAGAGCACGGTCCCCATGGCGCCGTCGGCAAGCACCGGGCGGCTGGCAAAGATGTCGGCGAATTGGGTCATTCTGCTGCCATGCTAAGCCACAAGGCCGGACCGCGCCAAAGCATTTTCACTTCTGCGGTTTACCGAAGCCGCTGGACGCAAGTGGCGATGGCGTTCTGTCCGGGGTCCCCGGCGATGCCCCGACCGTTGGAGGGTACCCCGGCGCCCACTTCGTCGCGGGGCGGAGCCAAGCGCGACCCCGCACACTGCGACAAGGGCGGCATGGACGTGAAAATGCCGTCGGACCGGCTCGCTTTGTTATACTTTGGGAGTCATAAGCTGGTTGGGAAACGGTTCCGGACCACAGAGTTTTTCGTTCTCCGAGACTCTTGCGATCGGTTTCATCGACCGGCAACCGCCATCAATTCGTTCACTCCGCGGCCCGCGCCGCGTCTTTCGTCGAGGTAAGGGATTTTGAACAAGAGAAGTCTTTGGATGAGCGCCGCAGCCGCCTTGATCGTTGCCGCCGCGCTGGCAGGTTGTGGCGGCACTACCTATTTTGCGGGCCGCAATCTGCCCCCCAGCGGCTTGACCAACCGCGTCGTGATCGCGATCCAGAACCCCAGCGCATTCGCCAAGGGCGCGCTCCAGTTTGTCGATGCCTACTACGACATCCGCAGCGGCTATAACGACAAGCCAGCGTCGTTTTCCATCTCCGGGTATTCGGGTGCGCTCCCCATCACCATCCAGAACATGCCGGAAGAACAGTTGGGCGTGGTCTACGGCTTCGGCGACGGCAGCTTCACCCCGGTCAGCTATGCCAAAGAGAGCACCAGCGGCTCGACGAACGGCCTCAACGGCCTCTCCTCCAGCATCTTTGTCACCCGCAATCAGAACTACACTTTTGCCGCCAGCCAGCAGTCCCACGTTTTTACGGTGATCGACCACACCAGCAACGGGACCTATTCGCTCGGCCTTCCCGGCGTGTACCGCGTCAGCGTGAACCCCGGCGGCTCACTGGCCCTGGTCTTCGTCCAGAACTCCAACTACGCGTACTATCCGGTCAAACTGTCGCCCGCGCAGACCACCAACTACTCCGGCGGGTCCTCCACCTGGCCCAAGGCCGCCGTGGATTGCGAGCCGCAGAACGCGCCCGGCTATTGCCTCTTTCAGGCTCAGAGCCCCGACCACGTGGACGCTACCGGCAACTACTATGGAGCCCCGCTGGTCTTTGACCGGCCGGTCAAGGCCGTCTTCTCCTCCGATGGCGGAACCGCCTACATACTCAACTGCGGGCCGGAGTGCGGCGGCAGCAATGCCTCGGTTTCCATTCTGCCGGTGGCTCCGCTGATCTTCCTGGTCGGTCAGGCATCCGGAACCCTGCCCACCAACGCCACTCTCGCCAGTTCCACCATCGCCATCCCCGGCGGAGCCAGCAATGCCCTGGTGGATAGCTCCACCATGTACGTCGTTGGCCAGCAGTTGATGCCCGACGGATTCTTTGGCGGCCACCTGACGGTGGTCAATCTCTCCACCAACAAAGCTTCCAGCCCCGTTGCCATCAGCGACGGAGCTCCCGGCGGCATCAGCCGCATGCTGGAGGCCGACAACGATACGCTGTGGGTGGGCATGAGCAAGTGCACCGACGGCGAGCGCGCCAACAACCCCAGCGTCTACCAATCCGGCTACGGCTGCCTCACCATGTACAACACCTCCACCAACACCGTGACCATGCTGGAGCCCTACCTGGGCGACGCCACGGGTATTGCCGCAGTGACCGGCCTGAACAAGGTCTACACGGCGGAGGGCGGGCAGGTGTACATCTACTCCACCGTGGACGGGTCGGCCATCGACAACCAGTACGTGACCGTCACCGGCACGGCCTACGACGTGGCCTACATGGATGCGGCCACCGACGCCGACAACACCGTCTACTGAGCGGCACGGCGCGCGGCATCGAGTTCCTGGAGCATTGAACCCCGACGCGGAAGCGCCAACCATGCAGATTCACCCCCTATCCGTTCCCCGACGAAGATTCTCTCTTCCGCGTCA
>PLGM01000006.1 GCA_003139795.1 Acidobacteriaceae bacterium
AGCGATTCATCTTGTCGAGCATCTCAGGCGAGAGCGGTCCTTTGGGTTTTGGTGCTCTCTCTTCGTTCTTGCCGTCCGCCGCAACCGCAGTCGACAGGCTCACGTCGAAGATGAAGCCGGATGAATTGCCAAACTGATCGAAGTTCTTGCTGAAGGGTTGAGGCGTATCGTCCTTCTCAACCTTGATGGGGAGTTCAGTGGTGGCCATCGTAGCGTATCCTTTCTCTTTCTCAGCTACTGCTCAAATCCTGGCAGCGGCTTTTAGACTTCTGAATATTCAGCTGCGATCGTGGTGCAGCAGTTCTTCGAATCGATCATCTTTGTGTTCACCTAACCGTGCAAATCTGATTGGCTGCAGACGAGCTACCCCCAAGCCTGGCGGCAGGGCAATGAGTCCCACCAGTCGTGGAATCTCTCCAAATTAGTATCGACTCGGATTGATGAGGAATCTGAGCAGTTCTGCTCAAGACACTCTGGAGGAAGAACCGTGATGGAATTGTTCAAGAAAGCTCACGAAGTGTCAGTCGGGAAGAGCGAATGGAAGAGTAGCGAGCCACAACCGCCATGCATCAGCGTGGCCGGCGGACAGCGGCCAGGGCCTCGTAACCGGATATGACATCAAAGAGTTCCTCGTCAATCGACTCCTGGCGTATGCGATGCAACTTGAGGTTCAAGTCTTCCAGGATCCCGTCAATGTTCTTCTCTGCTCGCTGCATCGCAGCAAGGCGGCTAGCGTTTTCACTGGCGAGCGACTCCGCGCACGCTTGAAACAGCAGGACGAACAGGTATTCGCGTATGAATGCGCGCAACGGCGACCTCGTTCCCTGGATGACTTCCGGAGGGAGTTTCGTTGGCCACGGAACAGCGGCAAGCTGTTTCTGCCAGGCGATATCCAGAGGCAGCAACCGCTTGCCGATGGGTTCATAGACCGATCCCGATTTGGGGTGGTTGTGGAACAGATACACCTCCGCCACTTCTCCGCGCTCNNCTGGCACGGGCAAGATCCCGGCGGTCGGCATTCCAGTATCGGCCAGAAGGACGTGAATGCGCTCTCCGAGGGGCCATGTTTTCGTGACTGTGCCGGGTAGAGCTTTGAGCGTGTTGAAGGCATATTCCACGACGACCTCGTTGAACCTTCCAACGAGACCCTGGTCCGAGCCAAAGACAATTGCTCCGATGCCGTGCGTCTTCTGTGACCTTGTTTCTGCTGTGTCGTAGCCTGGTCCTGCCTGACGAAAACACGCTGTCAAGGCGAGTTCCACGGTGGTTGCATAATCATCGAGCGATTGGACAGCTTTTTGATATTGTCCAATGCTCGACGCGGCAAGCGCCTTCATTGAGCGAACGACAGCCTCCAGATCGGCCGCGCCGGAGATCTTCCGCGTGAGGCTTTCGATGGTTCCACTCATGGCGTAGGTTTCGTAGCGGGTTTGGCCGCTGGAACAGGCTGGAGCGGAGCCAAAGCCCGTTTAGCGATGTCGAGAATCGCCTTCCGATCGTCATCGCTGAACTTATCAGCCGAGGCTAGGCGCCCCGCCACTTCCGCTGGAATATCAGTTGTGGCCTTCTGGAGCGCCTTTTCGGCGTCATTCACTTTGTCGAGCGGCAGGGGATCGAAGAGTCCAGCGGTCAAAGCCAACAGCACAATGATCTGTTCGATCATGGAAACGGGGTGAGATTCGGATTGCTTGAGGCAGGCGCGAATACGCCGCCCGTGGTCAATCGTCTTTTGCGTCGAGTCGTCGAGGCGGGTTCCGAACTTCGCGAAGGCTTCCAGTTCTTCGAACTGCGAGTAAGCAAGCTTGAGGCTACCTGCGACTGCGCGATATGCGGCCCTCTGCGCCGCTCCGCCGACGCGCGAAACCGACTTGCCAACGTCGACTGCCGGGAGGATTCCAAGTTGAAACAAAGTGGGCGAAAGGTAGACCTGCCCGTCTGTGATTGAGATCAGGTTCGTTGGGATGTAGGCGGATATGTCCTGCGCTTCGGTTTCGATGATGGGCAGCGCGGTGAGAGATCCGCCTCCACGTTCCTTGCTGAGGTGGGTCGAGCGTTCCA
Source organism: Acidobacteriaceae bacterium (assembly GCA_003139795.1). GTDB lineage: Bacteria > Acidobacteriota > Terriglobia > Terriglobales > Acidobacteriaceae > Telmatobacter. Next base: position 2,059 of record PLGM01000006.1, read on the forward strand.
GCATTCGCGAATGAATATAGAAGATGTCGCCGGGGAAGGCTTCCCGGCCCGGTGGGCGTCGAAGCAGCAACGACAGCTCGCGATAGGCGCGAGCGTGGTGAGTCAGATCGTCATAGACAATCAGGACATCTCGTCCTTTTTCCATAAAGTATTCGGCAATGCTGGTTGCCGCATATGGCGTGATGTAGACGAGGCCGGGCGCATTGTTGTCTTCTACGACAACCACAACTGTGTATTTCATCGCGCCCTGCTTGTCGAGGTTGGCCACTACTTTAGCCACCGCGGCTGCGCGCTGGCCAATCGCACAGTAGACGCAGACCACATTCTGCCCGCGTTGGTTGAGGATGGTGTCGATTGCGATGGCGGTCTTCCCGGTCTGACGATCGCCGAGAATCAATTCGCGCTGGCCGCGGCCGATGGGGACGAGTGCATCGACTGCTTTCAAGCCGGTCTGCAAAGGCACGCCGACCGCCGCGCGATCCATGATGGGCGCAGCAGGACGTTCGACCGGGAGGCGTTTCTCCGCAGCTACCGAGCCCTTGCCATCCAGCGGATTGCCCAATGGGTCGATCACGCGTCCCAGCAGACCTTCGCCCACTGGAACGTCCATCACACGGCCGGTACGCTCGACCTCGTCGCCTGCGTGCAGGTTCTGGTAGTCCCCGAGCAGGATGACACCGACCTCTTCTTCATCCAGGTTGAATGCGATGCCAAGCAGACCGCCAGGGAACATTACAATCTCTTCGTAACCAACACTAGGAAGTCCGGAAAATGTCGCGATTCCGGTAGAGACTTTTGTGACGATGCCCACTTCATGAGGAGTCAGCTTCGCCGTGAAGTCCTCGCGACCCTGATGTAGGCTCGCGAAGGCGCTCTCGATTGCGGGTTGCAGGATTCCGGCCGATGCAGTCATTTGGCCCCAACGAGAGCAGCAGGTTTGGGCTCGGGCACTTTCGCAATGTCCGGCTCGGGCGCTTTCGCAGCCTCCGACTTTGGTGTGGATTTGATGGCCGCGAGCGATTGTGCGTCTACGAGGTCACTGACTTTCTTGCTCAACTCAGTGAGATAGCTCGCGATGCTCCACGCAACCTTCTGGCCATTAGCGGTTAATTCGATGCCGCAGACTACGTCCTGCGAATCTTCGAATTTGATCCGGACCACTGCCGAGAATGACTCGTTGAGGGCGTTCTGAATTGCAGCCTTCTGGTCAGGGGGCAGATCGAACGCGCTGCGGACCAGAGCCGGTTGCGATGAGTTCTTGAGTGCGTCCCCTAATAATGCCTTGGCCTTCGGATCCAGTTCGCGGAGACGGCGTGTGAATACTTCTCCGACCCGCTCTTCAAGGCTGACGGTGGCGAGATCCGTGAGCGCCTTTCTCGCGATTGCAAAGACCTCTTTCTCGGCCAGAAGGGTGATTTCACCTGCCAGGCGATTTTGCTCTCCGCGCAGCGCATCCGCTTGGGTTACTCGCAAGCCTTCCGCCTCCTTTTTGGCTTGATCGATGAGGCGCTCGCGCTCGGCCTTCGCTTCGTCCGCGGCTTTGCCGAGCAGGGCGCTCCGCTGTTGATCGAATGATTTGTTCTTATCTTCAAAATCGGTATGCTCCTTTTCGGCCTCAGCCTTCTTCGTATCGGCGTCCGCAAGTTCAGCCGCGATCCGCTTCTCGCGTGCGTCGATGGCATCGAGGATGGGCTTGTACAAGAAATGCTTCAACAACCACACGAGGATGAGGAAGTTGACAATCTGAGCTCCGACAGTGAACCAGTCGATGAGCATTGCTCACTTCCCTCCGGCTTGTGACAGGAAGTGGTTCCAGAAGGGATTGGCAAAGATGAGAATCATAGAGACGACGAAGGTGTAAATCGCCGTGGACTCGATCATTGCGAGACCTACAAACAGTGTTCGGGTGATGGTGGGCGCGGCATCTGGTTGTTGGGCCAGGGAAGTCATAGCAGAGGCCACCGAACGACCCTCTCCAAGGGCTGGCCCCATACAGCCAAAGCCTGTGGTAATGCCGGCGGTAGCGATGGATACGACTGCAACGATGGTGACGCTATCCATTAGGTGTCCTTCTTATCATCTGAGCACTAAGCATGATTCGGCTCTGGCTGGGCCTCAACTGCAGGCTTGGGTTTGGATACACGTGTAGCGGCGGCAATGTAGACCGCGGCGAGAATGCTGAAGATATAGGCCTGCACTGAACCGGTCAGCAGACCGAGTAGCGTCATGACGATGGGGAAGATGAAGGGCGTGATGGT
>PLGM01000113.1 GCA_003139795.1 Acidobacteriaceae bacterium
AATATTCCACTCCCATGCTCGCCGCGCAACTCGGTATCTCCGTTCCAACCGTCTCCCGTGATGTGACGGCACTGCGGGAACGGGGTCACGACATCCGATCGGAACGAAAGGACGAGGGTTGGCGATACATTCTCGTCCAGGATTCGAACTCGGCCCCGACATCTGCGCACTCGGATTTAACGGAATCCAAGACATTGAGCGTGGGCACAGAACATCCAGTGCAAGGAAAGGTAAGGATTGCATGAACGCCGACATACTAAAACGCGTGGTTCGTGCTATCGCAGACGGTTCGCAGAACGATCTTGATCGTCTTGCGGACAAGATTGTTGAAGCGGAGAGGCGCACCGGTCATAAGCGGCTCGCAGACCAGTTGGAAGCCATCCTTAAACAGCCTCGAAAGCGCGTCAACGGGCACAAGCCGACTGGCGACATCGACCGAAAACTCACCGAGCTACCCCTTAGCCGACGGAATGCCGAGTCTCTGGCTACACTCTTGCCTGCAGAATCGCTGGAACACCACATGGTGCTGCCCACCGCGACGGAGGAGCGTTTCGCGCGCATTGAGTGCGAATATGCTGCGAGGGAACGCTTGTGGCAACACGGACTCCGCCCGAGGAAGACCATCCTCCTTTATGGGCCTCCAGGGTGCGGCAAGTCACTGGGGGCTAAACGCCTTGCGTGGAACACGGGCCTGCCGCTATTGAAGGTTCGATTTGACGCATTGATTTCATCGTACTTCGGTGAGTCCGCAATCAACCTTCGGAGCATCTTTACCGCGGCGAAGGAGCTTCCCTGCGTCTTGCTGCTGGACGAGTGCGATTTTATTGCGCGTTCGCGAACCAACACGAAGGACATCGGAGAGGCCTCGCGAATCGTAAACTCACTTCTCCAGCTTATGGAGGATTATGATGCGCCGGGACTGCTTGTTGCTACAACGAACATAGAATCTTCTCTGGACCCGGCGCTTTTCCGGCGATTTGATGAAGTGTTCTACGTTCCATTGCCTAGTGCGGAAGAAATTCATAAGCTCCTACGCCTCACACTTTCGGCGGTCAGACTTGCTGAAATGGTAAATTGGGACCGCATCGTCGAACAGCTATCAGGTGCTTCCGCTGCAATGGTGGTCAAGGCAGCTCAAGATGCAGCTAAGGCCGCAGTGCTTGGGGAGAAAAAGGGCGTTACCGAATTACTTCTCTTACAAGCGGTAGCGGAGCTTCGGAGAAACGAACGTTCCGAACGGGAAGAATAGCGAATGCCGAACGAGCATAACTTTGAACATCTTCCATTGTTGCTCCGCTATCAGGGCAGAGCCCGCTTGCATGGTGGTGGCAAGCAGTCTCCTCAGACGCGCGCAAACAANNGGTCAGGATCTCCCGATCATTCCCCGAGGAATTCCCATCCTCCTGCAAGTAGACCCTGGCCTCGATCTGGATGTCTTGCGCGATAAATTCACATTCGAGATCGTCGCAGAACAGGAAGAAGGCTATGTCATCGTAGCCTCAGAAGACATCGAGCTTGCACCATTCCTAGCGATGGTCAATGGCTTTGCAGTGCAGATTCACGGCTCGGCAACAATCGCTCGTGTCCATCGCCTATTCGATGATCCCGATCAAACCGACCGACTTCGCCGAATCTTGTCTGACCGCCTTTTCTCGGAATGGCCCGCAATCACCGATGACCAACTCTACATCGTTGACATTGGCGTAGCTTGTACTGGCACTCAGGAGATTCCGGCACCCCCTGAGAAGAGAAAGCGCGACACAGACGCAGACTGGGCGAGAAAAGAGCGAGACTGGTCCCAACTTCGGTCAGATGCATACAACGCATGGGACAACATAAAAGTCGCCCGCGAGGCGGAGATCGAACAGTTCGTTGAATTCTACGGAGCTGAGATACTGCACCTAATCGACGGCGCTGCATTCGATGCAGCCGTTCTTCCTGATAGCTTCACCATTCGAGTGAAGATGGTTGGCAAGGGCCTGAAGGACTTTATTCTGAACTACGCATATATCTTTGAGGTTGTCGAGCCAGAAGATATAGCATTGCCGCAACAGGCTGCGCATCCGGGCGAACAGCCCGAAGAGGCCGCGGAGCTAACAGCACCGGATGCTAATGCTCCTGCCGTATGCGTAATCGACAGTGGTGTCCAGGAGGCGCATACTTTCATCCAACCGGCCATCGATCAGGCGACATCATATTGCTTTTTGCCGGGAAGAAGTTCAGATGAGGTGAGCGACTATGTTGCTCCCGGCGGCCACGGTACCCGAGTTGCTGGTGCCGTTCTCTACGGCGAAAGCGTCGCACCGAATGGCACACTCCAGCTACCATTCTGGATTCAGAATGCTCGCGTGCTCGATGAGAATAACAGTATGCCGGTTGAGATGTTTCCTCCTGAGGCAGTACGCACTGTTGTTGAACGTTTCCATCAGGGGCCGCGCGAGACAAGGATTTTTAACCATTCAATCAATGCGAGTGCGCCCTGCCGTACTCAATACATGTCGGCTTGGGCGGCGGAGATCGATCTGCTCTGCGCCACATATGACATATTGTTTGTGCAGAGCGCTGGCAATCTGCCGCTATCAGGAAACAATCCTCAACCAGGAGTCAGGGATCATCTAGCCGCAGGACGGGACTACCCGGCCTTTTTGTACGAAGCTTCTTCGCGAATTGCCAATCCTGGACAGAGCCTTCAGGCTCTCACTGTGGGTTCTGTTGCCTATGGCTCATTGGAGGATGGCGGCTGGCGCACCTTCGCGCGAGAACGAGGCTATCCGTCAGCCTTCTCAAGATCTGGCTTCAGTATCTGGAATGTAATCAAACCAGAAGTCGTCGAATATGGCGGCGACGATGTACGCACAGCTAGTGTACCGCCAGACGTGCAGGCAGGCGGTCGAATCGCGGCAGCATGTCCGGAACTGATTCGCTCGACCATGTTTCCACCCGGCCCACCCGTTGATCGTGACGAAACGGGCACGTCTTTTTCTGCGCCGAAAGTTGCGCGCATCGCCGCAGAATTACAACGGGTTTTGCCAGACGAGCCCGCACTTCTTTACCGAGCCCTGATCGTCCAATCTGCCCGATGGCCAACGTGGGCTGAAAGGCTTTTCACAGAACTTCGCAGACTCGATCCGCGTCACGACCAGGTACGGCGGCAGCGGCTAATCGAACAGGCTTCGCGAATCATCCGGTGTATTGGCTACGGTGTACCGAACCAGGAAGCCGCCACGGTCAACACGGATCATCGCACAACATTCATTACGAAGGGTGAGACGCAGATCCACGCAAGCGAATGTCACGTCTATCAGGTTCCCATTCCTCCACAGTTGCGCGGACAGGCCGATGAGTTTGATATTCGGATCGAGGCAACACTCTCATATGTGGCACAACCGCGTCGCACACGCCGCAATCTGCGGCGCTACCTGTCCACATGGGTAGACTGGAAAAGCAGCAAGCTCGGGGAAGGGATCAATGATTTCAGAGTGCGGGCATTGAAGGAAGAGGAAAACGATACGGAGCCGCTCCCCGGTTCCGTGCTGCCGTGGACCCTTCATGAGAAGTCGGATGCAGGCTGGATTCGGGATACTAGACGGAACAGCGGCACCGTCCAGAAGGATTGGGCCATCGTCAAATCCAACACGCTGCCCGATCACTTCTGCATCGCAGTTGTTGGACATCAGGGCTGGAGCCATGACCCCGATTCGGCGGCGCGTTACGCGCTTGCGGTAACATTTGAGATTCTTGGACAAGAAATCTCAATCTACGACCCGCTTCGTACCGCAGTCATCGAGCTCCAGGAACAGGTTGAGGCTGAGATTGAAAGCGAAGCAGAAGT
>PLGM01000131.1:0-4692 GCA_003139795.1 Acidobacteriaceae bacterium
GGCATGTTATACATCGACGACAAGGCGCGAGGCGTTCACGAGGGCTATCTGGTCACTCCTATCACGCGTCTGGAGTTAGTCTTCGGCATGAACATAGCCGGCTCCATCAAGGCCGTTCTGGCCGGCATCTCCCTGACTGTAATCGGCTCACTCATGGCCGGCCTCGGCGTCATCTTCCATCCAGAGGCCGACCTGGAATTGCTTGCCCTCATCATCGTCACATCCGTCGCCTTCAACGGCATGATGTTTCTGATGATGGTCCGTGTCGACGACCCACTGGTCCCTCGCGCCATGTTCGGCGTGCTCAATACGCTCTTGCTTTATCCCTCTGGAGGCATGTATCCCATCGCCGCCTTTCCGCGCTGGCTTCGCGCCATCTCCATCATTGATCCCTTCACCTATTGCGTACACGGATTCAAAGCCATCCTGCTCAAGGACGGTGGATTCGTAGCCATCCAATACGACCTGCTCTTCCTTTTCGTCTTCGGCATGGGAACGCTGCTCATCGCCACGCCGCTCTTCAAGCGCACGCTCTGAGCAATTGGTTGCGGAAGGTTGCCGCGCGAGCCTGGGGGCATCACAGGCCGCGTCCCATCAAGACCTCTTACCGTGCCGCGGCCAGCAGAAACCGAATCGCGGTCGCCTCCGCCCAGTGAATCTCGTTGCCCGAGTCACGGGAGAGATAGGCGCAGTGGCCACCGTGGCGCGTCTCAACAAAGGCAATATACGGGTTGGCGACGAGCTTGGCGCGGGTCTCGGGCAAGAGCCGAATGAAGGGATCGTCCTGAGCGCACAAAACAAGCGTCGGAACCGCGATGCGGTCCACCACATGGGCGCTGGCTGCCTTGTCATAGTAGTCGCCGGCATCGCGAAAGCCCCAATAGCGGGCAACGATCTTGTCGTCGAACTGGCGGATGGAGCGAACCGGCCCAATCTCCCTGGCGGACGCATAAATGCCGGGAAACAGCTCCGCCTTGCGGGCGTAGCGCCTCATCAGGCCGCGCAAAAAATGCCCCTCATAGCCGCGGTTGATCGGCTCGTGCAGGGCGTCGGCGCCGGGCGCCAGGTCGATGGCCGCACAGACCGCGGCCACGGCGCAAAGCGGCGGCCGGTTGCCCCACTCTCCGGCCAGCTTGAGCACCAGGTTGCCGCCCATTGAGTAGCCCACCAGCGCCACCCGCTCCAGGCCAAAGCGCTCCGCAAAGTGCAGCACCACCGCGCCCAGATCGCCTGAAAGCCCGGAGTGATAGAGCGTGGGTGTCAGCGTATCCGTATCGCCGCAGTTGCGCATGTTCATGCGGATTACGTTGCAGCCCGCGTCCCAGGCCCGCGCGGCAAGGCCCCGAATGTATTGGGAGTCCGAAGAGCCTTCAAGACCGTGAACCAGCACCAAGGTCAGCCGTCTGGAGCGCTCCGATTCAGGCTGCCAATGGCAATGGCACAGCACGCGGCTGCCATCCGCCGGGTCCACCTCGACCGTCTCCGAGACAGCCGCCAGGCGGAATGCCGGCCGGGGAAAATAATTCCCGGCGATCGTCTGCACGTGGCCGCCGCTTAGGCCGCGGTGAGGAACAAACGCGGGAAAGCCAGCCGGCAATTCGGAGGTATTGCTGTCAAGCCCTGTATTATCTTTGATTTTCAGAATCACATAGACTCGGGAATCGAGAAGGTTGGCTCTTGCAGATTATGCAAGTTGGGGCGGCTAGTGGGGATCGAACCCACGACATCCTGAGCCACAGTCAGGCGTTCTGCCGCTGAACTATAGCCGCCGTATGCCTTCGATTGTAGCATCGAATCAGGCAACCAGAACCACGCCGGTCAAGGAGGAAACGTCCGTGCCTGGCCCCGATCCAAACCCGCTCGTCCCGCCGCAGCCGCAGGGTCCGGCCAACCCGACAGGACCGGAACGGGCGCCGGATCGCTGGAATCGCGGCGCCTGGCTCTTCCGCGACCGGACCCTGCATGGCCTCGAAATCCTGCTGGACGAGGCCTTTCGCATCCCCGGCACCGGCATCCGCTTCGGCATGGTCGGGATTATTGGATTGGTCCCCGGCCTGGGCGACGTGCTGGCCGGCCTGCTCTCGCTGGTCATTCCACTCGCCGCCTGGATTCGCGGCGTACCCTACGTCACTCTGGTGCGCATGGCCGCCAACCTCGGCATCGGCGTGCTGGTGGGCTCGATTCCCCTATTCGGCGACATCTTCGACATCGCCTGGAAGGCCAACCGCCGCAACTATCGCCTGCTCTGCCGTCACCTGGATGAACCCCGCCGCCACACCGAACACGACTGGGCATTTCTGTTGCTGCTGGCCGCGGCGCTGGGGCTGGTCTTCGCCATCCCCATTGCGCTCATCGCGTGGTTTCTGGTCTGGCTGGCCGGCCGTTGAGTTCTCCCGCTCAACCCCAACAAGAATCCCATCCGCGCTACAATCGAAGTAGAATGTCGGGGCGTAGCGCAGTCTGGTAGCGCATCTGCTTTGGGAGCAGAGGGTCGGGGGTTCGAATCCCTCCGCCCCGACCAATAGAATCAATTACTTACACAATATGATACGAAACATGATACGAAAATCCTGCTAGAATGTTCGCGTGAATGTCCGAGTAAATCTGACCAAAAGGGTGAGAACTGCTGAAGGCTACCGCTACCTTCCGGCGGCGGTTTCTGCCAATGGCAGGATCAAACCTGAGTGGGTGCTGGTAGATGGGAAGGAACAGCGTTTTCCCGATGGCACCTACTACCTCGACTACACCGACTCCACTGGAAAACGGATCCGGTCATCGGTCGGCAAAATCGCCATCGAGGCTCAAGTCAGCAGGCTTCGCAAAGAGGCCGAACTGCGTGCCATTGCTCACGGGCTGGATGTCGTCTCTGGTGACGGAGAGGAAGGCCTCACCAAGCGCCCGATTGCACTTGCGGTTGCTGAGTTTCTGGAAGATGTTCAGCTCACAAAGGACCCGAAGACATATCGCGGCTACGATGTTGCCCTTTCCTACTTTCGGGAATCCTGCCCCAAGGTTCACCTCGAATCGATCGATCGGAAGGACCTGCTGAAGTTCACCGCGTTTCTCAAGAAGGAGAAGAAGCAATCGCCCCGCTCGGTCCACAACAAGTTTGCCTGTCTGCTGACCTTCCTGGCGGCAAATGGTGTACCAAAATTGGTGGCGAAAAGCGACCGCCCCAAGTTCGTCAAACAGGAAGTCGAAATTTATGAGCACGGCGAGTTGGACAGACTCTTTGCAGTTTGCTCGCCCTACCATCTCATGCTTTACAAGTTTCTGCTGATGACCGGTCTCCGGGAACAAGAAGCTATGTACTGCGTCTGGAATGACGTCAACCTCGACGCGAGCACGATCAATATGCGCTGGAAGCCGCAGTATGACTTTGCACCAAAGGCTTACCGAGAGAGAGAGGTGCCCATCCCCGAGAAGCTCATTGAGCACTTGCGGGAGTTCGGGCCCAGAGATGTTAAGGGGAACTCCCTGGTCTTTTGCACAGCGAGCGGTCGGCCAGATACGCATATGCTGCGGGCGCTTAAGAGAAATGCGGCTCGAGCGGGTTTGGACCCTAATAGATATTGGCTGCACAAGTTTAGAGCCACGTTCGCGACGATGCATTTGGCGGCAGGAGTCGATCTTCGTACCGTGCAGTCGTGGCTTGGCCATACCAATCTGGAGAGCACAATTCGATATCTCAAACCGGCCCGGGGCGAGGCAGTTCGCGATAAAGTGAACGCCACCTTTGCTTGACACGATCTCAAAGGCGGCTCAATGGGCGTCGCGGCTTCGCATCCAAAACACTTCGGTTAACAGTTAGATATTTGCTCTTTTCAGCATTGCTCATGACTGCTCTATATTGCTTGGATTCAATGTATTACGGGAACTTTGTGCTCCGAAGAAATTGTGGGTACTACCCACAATTACCCGCTTTTTTGAAGCAGTCTACCCACAAAAGTCCCCACAGTGTTTTTCTACGATTTTTTCGTGCCTCAGATCGCCAAAATACCAGATCGCTGTAAAATATAACAGATTGTGTTATAATTAGTGGATGACAAGAGTCGAACTCAAAAGCGCGCGCAAGGCGTCCTCATGGACACAAGCCCAAGCCGCCGCGCGGCTCGGTATAACGCAGGCCTATCTGTCGATGGTCGAACGGGGAGAACGAGCCGTATCCTCCGAACTCGCATCACGAGCAGTGGAGGTCTTTGAGGTTTCCGCCACGGCGCTTCCTCTCGCGGAATACCAGACACGCTCCCGCGACGCCGGCTTCTTTCAGACGATGCTGGGAAGCCTGGGCTATCCCGGTTTTGCCTATCTGCGCAGTTCGGTTCGGTTGAATCCGGTGGAACTGCTGATGGAGGCGCTGGACTCGGACGATCTGGACTCACGGGTCACAGAGGCGCTGGCATGGCTGCCACTGGCCTACCCGCATTTGAACTGGGATTGGCTCACCGCGAATGCGAAGTTGCGGGATCGTCAGAACCGGTTGGGGTTTGTGGTCGAGCTGGCGCGGCAGGCCGCAGAGAAAGGCGGAAGCTCCCAAGTGGGAGAAGAATTGGCTGCACGAGTTGCCAAGTTGGAGCCCTCTCGTCTGGCGAAGGAAGATACTCTATGTAGAGAATCGATGACACGCGCCGAACGTGCTTGGCTGCGCGATCATCGACCTAAGTCAGCTGAACACTGGAACCTGCTGACAGA
>PLGM01000131.1:4714-6430 GCA_003139795.1 Acidobacteriaceae bacterium
GAGCGGCCCACGGCGGATGTCGATATAGTGGAGCTTGCGCCGCGTGCTGCCGCCGATGCCATGATGGAACTGGGCATTCGCGGTGGGCCACTCCATCAGAAGTACCGCATCTATCTTGACCGAGTGGCTGTTGCCACTATCCCAGAAAGCTACGAGGATCGCCTCGTCGAAATGTTCCCCGGCGCTTACCGCAACCTCCATCTGCTGGCGCTCGATCCCTACGACCTTGCTCTATCGAAACTCGAAAGAAACAGCCAGAAAGACCGCGATGATGTGCGCTTTCTGGCTCGTAGCGTTCCCTTTGACCTCGACATCCTTCAGGAACGATACGCTACGGAATTGCGCTGGCAACTCGGCGTGCCCAAGAGAGAAGATTTGACCCTGCAACTGTGGTTGGATGCAATCCGGGAAGACCGTGGAATAGATCCGGCAGCAGGAGAACAGAAAGGTTCCTGAGGACCACGCCCAGTCATGTCTTGCCTTCGCATCGTCTGCATTAGCGATACTCACGGTCAGCACGTCAAGTTGCGAGTACGGGACGTACCAGCCGGAAACAAGACCATCGCTGGCAGGATGCACAATGCACAGCTTATGCTTTCCATCTTGGCTCCGCTGCACGGTCCAACCNNGGTGAATTCACCGGGGAAAGGAGTTTCCGGAGGCGCGGCGGCCGTGAAGATGACGCAGCTTCAATGAGGCCCCGGTGAATTCACCGGGGAAAGACCACAAAATTCCATTTAGGTTGTTTGACGATTATCGAGCTTCAATGAGGCCCCGGTGAATTCACCGGGGAAAGTCGCGCTGCAGGGCGTGGTGAAGCTGCGACGGATTGCTTCAATGAGGCCCCGGTGAATTCACCGGGGAAAGCGTTGGTGGTTCCTGCGATAACAGGCATGTCATCGTGCTTCAATGAGGCCCCGGTGAATTCACCGGGGAAAGCATCGACACCGCCTCGGTAGGGCCGTTCCTTGAGTCGCTTCAATGAGGCCCCGGTGAATTCACCGGGGAAAGAAGCGGCTGACAGCAGACGCAAGACGGCTGAGAAATTGCTTCAATGAGGCCCCGGTGAATTCACCGGGGAAAGGTAGTCAAGGCCCGCAAAGCTATCAGCGGCATCATGCGCTTCAATGAGGCCCCGGTGAATTCACCGGGGAAAGTCGGGTGTGGGAGCTGGATATTCTGAACGGAATCGAGGCTTCAATGAGGCCCCGGTGAATTCACCGGGGAAAGCAGGAATGCCCTCAATTCCCCCCTGCTTTTGAGCGCGCTTCAATGAGGCCCCGGTGAATTCACCGGGGAAAGATCTCCTGAGTTGACCGCAGCTATTCATAAGTATGGGCTTCAATGAGGCCCCGGTGAATTCACCGGGGAAAGGTGGACTTGCCCGGCTTGCCCTGCAGCGCGGCGTAGCTTCAATGAGGCCCCGGTGAATTCACCGGGGAAAGGGCGTGGTGGGCCTCGGCATTCCGCGCCAGCGCAACGCTTCAATGAGGCCCCGGTGAATTCACCGGGGAAAGCTGGAACTGATTTCAGACGCGGAGATGATGCTGCGGCTTCAATGAGGCCCCGGTGAATTCACCGGGGAAAGCGAGCTGCTTGGTGGCCATCTTCTGCTCGCTGAAGCCGCTTCAATGAGGCCCCGGTGAATTCACCGGGGAAAGTCGAAAAGCTGGACGTGACGGCCATCGAGTCGGCGGCTTCAATGAGGCCCCGGTG
>PLGM01000092.1:0-48496 GCA_003139795.1 Acidobacteriaceae bacterium
GAGAACTTGGCACTGTCCAGTAGGGAAGATTGAAGATGAAAAAGGATGGATCCAGCCCCACAAAGGACAGCGCCGAGGAGTTCTTCAGCCGCGTACGCACCCACGCCGCAATGCTTGATCGCGACGAGAGTATTCCTTCGGAAATCACCATTGAAGACTCGGGAGATAAGGGCTCGACGCCCACAACCCAAGCCGGGATGGCCACCAAAGCGGGTACCCCAACTTCGGCCCAGTCTCATCGCGCCTAAGCTGGGAAACCCCTATCTAAAGTCTCTTCTTGTCTTTCAGCAATCATGAGACCCGTTAGCCGTCTCCGCCGACCCGCTAACTTGCTGACTTCCTCATCGTCTCGCCAGCAACACCATCAGCCCAAAGATCAAAATCGGCACCAGCGCCAGCCCCACATACAGCAGCATCTTCCGCGCCCCCGGCAGCCGCAGCCTGCCCAAAGCCGGCCGCCGCTCCCTGTCCTCCACGCCCACCTGCTCCTGGTGCTCCAGCTCCCACGCCATCTCGCTGGCCGTCGCATACCGGAACCGCGGGTCCCGCACCAGCGCCCGATTCAAAATCTCCTCCAGCTCCGCCGAAATCTCCGCCCGCAGCTTCCGCGCCGGCCTGGGGTCGTGCAGCACCCGCTCGTTCATCACCGCCAGCGGATTCGGCCCGCTGAATGGCGGCTCGCCGGTCAGCATCTCGTACAGCATCACGCCCAGCGAATAAATATCGCTCCTCTGGTCTCCGCGCTGCCCCTTCACCTGTTCCGGCGAAATGTAGTCCGGCGTGCCCAGCGTCGCCGACATATCCACGAACGTGATGCGTCGCGCGTCCTCTTTCATCGCAATCCCGAAGTCGATCAGCTTGATCCGGTCCTCGTCATCCACCATGATGTTTTCCGGCTTCAGGTCGCGGTGCACCACGCCGTGCTTGTGCATCGTATCCAGCGCGTCGCAAATCTGCAGCGCAAAATTCACCGCCCGCTCGATCGGCAGCTTCCGTTCCTGGTTCAGGATCGACCGGAGCAGCCGCCCATCCACCCACTCGACCACCATGTAAAGCCGGCTGCGTTCTTCCCCGTCAAACGTCTTCACCACCCCTGGGTGGTCCAGCTCCTGCCCGATCTCCTGTTCCCGCCTGAACCGCTCCACCAGAACCGGATCGGCCTCCATCTCCGCGTGCGGAACCTTGATGGCCACCTGCCTGCCGTCCCTCAGGTCCGTCGCCTTGTACAGCGTGGACATGCCGCTGCGCGCCACGGTCGCATCCAGGCGGTAGTGGTCCAGCGTATCTCCGGCTTCCATTGTCGTCATGAGCGCATACTGCATAACACTCTAATTGTTCCACCCAAATCGTAAGAAAACCCTCAGGAGAATCGAAAGAATACACCGCAGGCATGCGCCGGCAACCCGCCCGCAAACAACGCCCACCCGCTGCCGGCCAGATATAGTTGTAATAGGATCCCCGCATGTTCCGGTCTCTTCGATTCCTTGCCGCCTGCCTCGCGCTCGCTTGGGCCATAGCGCCGGGCGCCGCTCCCGCTGCCGCGGCCGGCGCCCACTCCGCCCGGCCGGAGCCCCCGCAGGAGACCGGCTTTCTCAATCGCCGCCTCGAGCTGCACGGCGCCACTTACCGCTTCCAGGTCTATCTCCCCGAAGAATGGCGCCGCGACGTTCACAAGCAGTGGCCCATCATCCTCTTCCTCCACGGCCGCGGCGAGCGCGGTTCCGAAGGCATGTGGCAGACCCAGATCGGCCTTCCCCAGGCGGTGCGCGACCACCCCGAGCGCTGGCCCTTTGTCATCGTCATGCCCCAGTGCCCGCTGCCCGGCTACTGGACCGATCCCGACATGCTCTCCATGGCCATGGCTGCCCTCGACCAGGAGGCGGCTGAGTTCCATGGCGACCCCGACCGCACCTATCTCTCCGGCCTCTCGCTGGGCGGATACGCCGCCTGGGAGCTGGCGCGCCTCTATCCCCATCGCTGGGCCGCCATCGCCATCGCCGCCAGCGGCATCTTCTGGAGCTACGCCCCGGAACGCTGGCAGGAGGCATCGACCCTCCCCGCCGAGTACGCCCGCGCCCTTGGCCGCACCCCGGTCTGGCTCTTCCACGGAGCCGACGACCCCCTGGTTCCGCCGCGCGAGAGCGAACTCATGTTCGAGGCCTTCAAAGGCTCCGGCGGCCACATCCGCCTGTGGCTTTACCAGGGACTCAAGCACGACTGCTGGACCCGCGCCTACAACGAGCCGGAGCTGCCCCGCTGGCTGCTCACCCACCGCGTCCTCGCCGTCCCCACGCCCGGAACCATCGCCCCTGAGTCCACCGCTCTGGCCGAGCGCCTCCTCATTCCGCTCCACCCCCCCGCCATCAAGCTCGCTCCCGCGCTGCTCGACTCGCTTGCCGGCGAGTACCGCGACGCCAGGGGCCATCCCGTCGTCACCATCTTCCGCCAGGGCGATCAGCTCTACGAAAAAAACCGGCAGGGCGAGATCGCCGAGCTGGCCGCCGAATCACCAGCCTCATTCTTCTATCCCAACGGCTCCAGCGCCACCCGCCTCACCTTCGAGCGCGATCCTCAGGGCCGCGTCACCGCCCTCGTCCTCCACGACGACCGCCACGAAGAGCGCTGGGAGAAGCGTCCCCCAGCCTCCAGCCGCTAGGAAATCTCTGAATAAGTCGGCGTTTTGAAAGGGCACGGCTTTACCCGCCGCCAACTCTGCCCTGGATCAGGTTGTTTTGAAAGGGCGCGGCTTGAGCCGCGCCGTAGATTCAGCAATATCAACGCGGGCTTTAGCCCCCGAGGGAACGCGGCCCCGCAGTAAGAACCGATTCAGAACTTCCCTGGGAAATCCCCGCATCGGCGGTAGCAATGCGACTCACGCATTGAACTTGAGCGCCGCATCCGCCCAAGCTACCGCCTCGGCATGGCAGCGCATCACTTGCCGATGGTCCAGGCCGTTGCACCGGACAATCTCATCGCAAGCCGCCCAGTTGCCGTACTCCTGGCACTCCCGCCAACGCAACAGGATGCCCTCCCGGTTTCCGTTGCCCAGCAATGCGTCGCGAGCCTCCGCGCGCAGAGGCAGCAGCCGGATCAAATCCTCCATCAGAATGCGCAGCATCGCCGGGAACAGACTGACTATGCCGATGAGGTATTGTTCGCTTGCGGTCTGCCCGCAAAGGCCGGCCGCCAATTCGCAGAAGCGCCCCCGTTCAAAGGCCATGTGCAGAAGCTCTGCCGGCTGGTCGGTGTTGAAGTCGCTGGCGATGGCCAGCATGGCGATCCGCCGGAACATCGCTTCCCCCACCAGCATCAGCGCCGTCTGGATCGAAGTCACTTCCTGGCGCACCGCGCACACCGGCGAGTTCACCAGCCGCAGCAGCCGGTAAACAAGCGACGCGTCGCACATCACCAACTGGCTCAAGCGGTGCATGTCCACGGGGTCGTTTTGCAGATCCTCCAGGATTTCCAGATGAACCAGGCGGTTGCCGGGAATCCTGTGGCTCTTCAGCGGCTCCGGATGGCAGAAATAGTACCCCTGAAACAGCTCGAAGCCTTCTTTGCAGGCCTGCCCGTATTGTTCCTGCGTTTCCACATTCTGCGCCACAAAGCGAGCTGGGGTGCTCTCCAGCAGGCGGAACAGATTCGCGCGCCGGGCGGCGTCAACTTTGACCACATCCACCTTGATGTAGTCGGCCAGGTCGGTCAGAGGACTGGACTTCGGTTTCCCGGTGAAATCCTTCACCGCGAGCCGGAAGCCCATCTCCTTCAGTTTGAGGCAAGCCGCTATCAGCCCCGGTGTGGCTTCCGCCGCCGATGCCAGTTGCACCACCGTCATTTTGGGCGGCAAAACCTGCACCCACTCCTCGATCACCGATTCCGCGCTGCAGTTGACAAAGGCCTGCAACCCGCACGCCAGTTGTTCCAGCCCCAGGATCACCGCATTGTCCAGCATGGTGCTGGTAGCCAGCCCGTTCCCTGAGCGGGCTACCGGCTCGCTCCCGTTCCAGAACATCAGCTCGTAACCATGCACTATGCTGTGCAGGTCCATAATCGGCTGACGCGCCACGGAACCAGGCGCGCCTGTCTGCTTCCGGTCCGAATCGGCAAGATGTGTCGCTGCAACTTGCGTCGCCATTTGGACCATCCCCCATCCTGTTTATCGTTGCCCGGACTTGAAACATGAGAGCATTGTCGCGAATTCGATCAACCTCCGGCCAATTTGGCGCCAAGCCGTCGCCGCAGGTTCCCTGGTGGCGCCCGGAAATCTGTGGAACGCGGCCTGGCCCATTTGCGTAGTAATCTCAGGATGGTGCAAGAGGAGGCAGTGATGTTTTGCAGCGGATGTGGTCAAGCTTTAGTCCAGGGTCAGCCGGTATGCTCCCACTGCGGCCGCCCGGTCGCGCCGGTCGTTCCCTCCGTGCCTGGCCTCCAGTTCCAACTCGAAAGGTATGCCGGCAAGATCAAAGCGCTCAGCATCGTCTGGTTCATTTACGCAGCCTACTCTCTGGTCGTTGGGATGGCCGGGCTCTCATTTGCCCACGCCTTTCTTTTCAACCACTTTGGCAACTGGGATCATGGCCCTTGGGGTGACGGCTCGTTTCCTCCCGGCTGGTTCGGTCCGGCAATCTTCCATTTTGTCTGGATCGCCCTCCTGGTTCGTGCCTGTTTGGCCTTGGTCGCGGGATGGGGCCTGCACGAGCGCTCCCAGTGGGGCCGCATCGTAGCTATCGTTGCCGCCTTCCTCAGCCTCCTGCGCTTCCCCTTCGGAACCGCCCTCGGCATCTGGACCCTCGTTGTCCTGCTCGGTTACCGCAACACCACCCTCTACGAGCAGTTGACCTGGAACCCCCAAACCGGCCCCAGGCAATGAAACCCCCACCCCTCATGGCCTACAATCGTGTCCATGAGTTTTCCTGAAACCCGCATGCGCCGCCTCCGGCGCACTGAATCTCTGCGCTCCCTGGTGCGCGAAACCACCCTCGAGCCCGGCGACCTGATCTATCCCCTGTTTCTCTGTCCCGGCGAGGGCGTCCGCCGCCCCGTCGGCTCCATGCCCGGCGTCTTCAACCTCTCCATCGACGAAGCCGTCCGCGAAGCCGAGCAAGCCGCCGCCCTCGGCCTCGGCGGACTGCTCCTCTTCGGCCTGCCCGAGACCAAGGACGAGCAAGCTTCCGGCGCCTGGGACGACGACGGCATCGTCCAGCAGGGCCTCCGCGCCCTCAAAGAATCCCCCGCCGCCAAAAAGCTGGTCCTCATCGCCGACGTCTGCCTCTGCGAGTACACCAGCCACGGCCACTGCGGCATCGTCCTCGAAACCCGCGACGGCTTTGAAGTCGAAAACGACCCTTCTCTCGACCTGCTCGCCCGCACCGCCTTGAGCCTAGCCGATGCCGGAGCCGACGTCGTCGCCCCGAGTGACATGATGGACGGCCGCGTCGGGGCCATCCGCCGCTTCCTCGACGACGAAGGCTGCCCCGACACCCCCATCCTCAGCTACGCCTCCAAGTTCGCCTCCGCCTTCTACGGACCCTTCCGCGAAGCCGCCGGCTCCGCCCCCCAGTTCGGCGACCGAAAGTCCTACCAGATGGACGGCGCCAACCTCCGCGAAGCCCTCCGCGAGATCTCGCTCGACCTTGAAGAAGGCGCCGACATGATCCTCATGAAGCCCGCCATGCCCTACCTCGACGTCGTCCGCGCCGCCCGCGAGCGCTTCGATGTCCCCATCGGCGCCTATCAGGTCTCCGGCGAGTACTCCATGCTCCAGGCCGCCTTTGAGAAAGGCTGGCTCGACCATGATCGCGCCATCCTCGAATCTCTCCTCGGCATCCGCCGCGCCGGCGCCGGCTTCATCGTCACCTACTTCGCCAAGGAAGCCGCCAAGCTATTGAATTAGAGCATTTTCCAGCCATTCCTCTCCTGAGAACAGCAAGAACTTGAGCCAGTATCACTATCGCTCTTCTACAATCTTTATCAACTTATACAGTATTAGTAATATAACTAATAAATCTCCCCATACTTCCCAGCCCGCAAGGCAAGCGCCCAAGTCTTCAGCGCCCTTCTACAATTCTTATCTGCTTCTATTGCTTTCCGGATATATCGGCATAAACTTCCAATCACCACCACTTCTCTGACCACCCGCCTTCCAGCGGGCCGCCGTTCGCCCCATTCACCTCACCTCCTATACCTTTCTTCTCTCCTTATATCCATTTTTCTCTATATCCTGCTAATCTTCCCATATGGACCCCCGCATCAACCCCTTTTCTCCCGGCGCAGGCTCGCCTCCGCCGGAGTTGGCGGGCCGTACCCCAATCCTTGACCATGCGGCCATCGCTCTCGACCGCCTTCGCAACGGCCTCCACGCCAAAAGCATCATCCTCGTCGGTCTACGCGGCGTCGGTAAGACCGTTGTGCTCAACAGGATTCACATGCTTGCGGAGGAGGCCGGGTACCAAGCCGCCTTCATTGAGGCGCATGAAGGCAAGACCCTCGCCGAGCTGATTCTCCCCGCCCTCCGGCGCGTTCTCTACACCCTCAACCTCAAAGAAAATGTCAGCGACAAAACCCGCAGAGCTCTGCGCGTTCTCCGCAGCTTTCTCGCCGGCCCGGGTCTCAAGGCCAAAGCCGGCCTGGGCGATCTTGAACTCGAGCTCGCCATCGATCCCGAGACCGGATCGGCCGATAGCGGAGACTTCGAGGCCGATCTCTCTGAACTTTTGCAAGCCGTGGGAGAAGCCGCCGCCGATCGCAAGCGCGCCATCGCTCTGTGCATCGACGAAATCCAATATCTGCACGAGAAGGAGTTTGGCGCGCTGATCATGGCCTTGCACCGCGTCTCCCAGCGCCGTCTTCCGTTAGCTCTCGTCGGCGCGGGACTTCCCCACGTCCGCGGCCTGGCTGGCCGTTCCAAATCCTACGCCGAGCGCCTCTTCGAATACCCCGAGATCGGACCCCTCCAACCCTCCGATGCGGCTGAAGCCTTGCAGATTCCCGTCCGCAACCAGGGCGCAGCCTTCTCCCGCGAAGCTCTTGCCGCGGTCATCGAAGTCACCCAGGGCCACCCCTATTTTCTCCAGCAGTGGGGCTACGAAGCCCGGAACACCTCCGCCGGTCCCACCATTGAGATCGCCGACATTCACCGCGCCACAAAACTCGCCATCCGCCGTCTGGATCAGAGCTTCTTCCGCGTCCGCTTCGATCGCCTTACCCCCAAGGAGAAGGACTATCTGCGGGCTCTGGCCGAAATGGGCCCCGCAGCCCACCGTTCCGGCGAAATTGCCGCCAAACTCGGCGTCAAGATTCAATCCGTCGCCCCCGTCCGCGATTCCCTCATCCGCAAAGGCATGATCTACAGCCCCGTCTACGGAGAAACCGCCTTCACCGTCCCCCTCTTCGACGAATTCATGCGCCGCGTCATGCCTGCAAACCCATAGACTAATCCCAACGCTGCACCTCCCGTTGCCGGCACTGCTCCGCCGCCCGATCGGCCTCTACTGCCGAATGAACGCCAGCAGATCCGCATTCACAGGGTTCTTGTGCGTCGAGCAAAGCCCATGATCCGCACCCGGATACACCTTCAGCGTCGCTCCCTTCACCAACGCGACGGACAGCAGGGCTGAGTCGTTGATAGGCACAATCTGGTCGTCGTCGCCGTGAAGGATCAGCGTGGGCACGTCAAAGCTCTTCAGATCCTCGGTAAAGTCCGTCTCCGAGAACGCCTTGATGCAGTCCAGGACGGCCTTGAGCCCAGCCTGCATCCCCTGCCGCCAGAAGGAGTCCCGCAACCCCTGCGAAACCTCGGAACCGGACCGGTTCGCCCCATAGAACGTCACCGTAAGATCCTTGAAAAACTGCGAGCGGTCGGCCAGTACCCCGGCCCGGATTCCGTCGAATACCTCCAGCGGCAGTCCGCCCGGATTGGCCTCCGTCTTCAGCATCAGCGGTGTCACCGCGCCGATCAGCACCGCCTTGGCCGCGCGCTTCGTCCCGTGCCGCCCAATGTACCGCGCCACCTCGCCCCCGCCGGCCGAGTGCCCAACGTGGACCGCGTCCTTCAGATCAAGCGTCTCGGTCAGTGTCGCAAGATCGTCCGCGTAGGTGTCCATATCATTCCCGCCCCAGGGCTGGCCACTCCGCCCATGCCCGCGCCGGTCATGCGCAATCGCTCGATACCCTTTCGAGGCCAGAAACACCATCTGGTCCTCCCACGCGTCCGCGCTCAGCGGCCATCCGTGACTGAAGACCACAGGCTGGCCCGCGCCCCAGTCCTTGTAATAGATTTCGGTACCGTCTTTGGTCGTAATCCTGGGCATAAGAAGATCTCCTTGTCGGTTGTTGTGGAACCTCGCCGGTTGGGTTGAGGAAGATTGGAGGATTCTGCCTGCTAGCGTGCAGAAACCGCGGCCGCCCATCACGCCTGTGCAATTTCCGTTCTGCTGTATGGATGCCCTTCGAGGGTTCCAGGTTGCGAGGTCAGGTTCATCCACGCCGGCCGCCCCCGCCACAAATCCCTTTGCGTTCCGGCAAGCGTGTGCTCTTCTAAAAGCACCCGCCTATGCTCAAACGAATCGAAACCTACTTTGAATTCACGCGCCTGGGAACCAACTGGCGCACCGAATTCCTGGCCGGCGTCACCACCTTCCTGACCATGGCCTACATCGTCCTGGTCAATCCGGCCATTCTGTCGGCAACCGGCATGCCCCTGGCCGCGGTCACCGCCGCCACCTGCCTGTCGGCCGCCTTCGGTTCCATCCTCATGGGCATCGTCGCCCGCTATCCCATCGCGCTGGCCCCCGGCATGGGCCTCAACGCCTACTTCACCTACGCCGTTTGCCTCAAGATGCACATCCCCTGGCAGACCGCCCTCGGCGCCGTCTTCCTCTCCGGCATCATCTTCCTCGCTCTCACCGCCGCCGGCATCCGCCAGATGATTCTGCACGCCATTCCCCACGAACTCTACGCCGCCGTGGCCAGCGGCATCGGCCTCTTCATCGCCTTCATCGGCTTCCGCAACGCCGGCCTGGTCGTCGGCGACCCCGAGACCCTCGTCACCCTGGGCAACATCCGCAATCCCACCACCGCCCTGGCCCTTTTCGGCCTCATCCTCATGGTCGCCCTCGAAATCAGAAAAGTTCGCGGCGCCATCCTCATTGGCGTCCTCTCCATCACCGGCATCGCCTGGGCATTTGGCCTGGTCCACTGGTCCCCCGCCGCCGGCGGCTTCCACTCCCTCGCCGCCACCGCCTTCAAACTCGACATTGTCGGCGCCCTCAACAAGGGCCTGCTCGAAATCGTCTTCGTCTTCTTCTTCGTCGACCTCTTTGACAACCTCGGCACCCTCGTCGCCGTCACCAAGCGCGCCGGCCTCATCTCCGCAGACCACTCCATCCCCCGCCTCAACCGCATTCTCTTCGCCGACGCCTCTGCCACCGTCTTCGGCTCCCTCACCGGCACCTCCACTGTCACCAGTTACATCGAGTCCACCGCCGGCGTCATGGCGGGTGGCCGCTCCGGCGTCACCGCCATCGTCACCGGCTTGCTCTTTCTCGGCGCCATCGGCGCCGCTCCCTTTGTCGGCATCGTGCCCCCGGCAGCCACCGCCCCCGCCCTCATCCTTGTCGGCTCCCTCATGCTCGCCACCATCACTGAGATTCGCTGGACCCATCCGCTGGTCGCCGTTCCTTCGTTTCTCACCCTGATCCTCATCCCGCTTACTTACTCCATCGCCAACGGCCTCGGATTCGGCATCATCGCCTGGGCCGTCCTCCATCTCGCCACCGGCCGCTTCCGCCGCCAGGACTGGCTCCTCTACATCCTCGCCGCCCTCTTTCTCGCCCGCTTTGTCTACCTCGGAGCAAGCTAGAGCCTGTTAAAATCTCGCTTGTCTGCCGGAAGGGAGCAACCATGCACTGGTACTACTATTTGGCGTACTTCTTCGGTGGAGCATTCCTGGCCAACAGCCTGCCGCATCTCGGCAACGGGATCTCCGGACACGCCTTCCAGAGCCCCTTCGCATCGCCGCCTGGGAAAGGTTTATCCTCCTCCGGGGTCAACGTCCTCTGGGGCTTCTTCAACCTTGCCGTCGCCTACCTGCTCATCTGTCGTGTCGGCAGTTTCAACCTGCTCAATAACTGGCACGTGCTCACACTGGGCGCCGGCATGCTGTTCATGTCGTTCATGCTTGCCCGCGCATTCGGCCGCTTCCACGGCGGACAGTGAGCCTGCAGATCCTCGCCCCTTGCCTGCGGCGTTGCCGCCGCGCCGTTCTCCTGCTGTCCCTCTGCGTCCTGGCCGTCGCGCCTGCCCGCGCCGCCGACACCTACCGCATCGTTCACGCCTACCCCCACGACCGGCAGGCCTATACCCAGGGACTCATCTTTCTCGATGGCCACCTTTATGAGAGCACCGGCCTCAACGGCCAATCCTCCCTGCGCATGGAGGACCTCGAGACCGGCCGCATCCTTCAATTCCAGGACGTGCTCAGCCAATACTTTGCCGAGGGACTAGCCGCCTGGGGCAGCACCCTCATTCAGCTCACCTGGCAAAACCACATCGCGCTGGTCTACGACCGCTTCAGCTTTCGCCTGCTCCGCACTGTCCCCTACCCCGGCGAAGGCTGGGGGCTCACCCAGGACGGCAAAAGCCTCATCCTCTCCGACGGCACGGCCACCCTCCGCTTTCTCGATCCCGTAACCCTCCGCGAACTGCGCCGCATCACCGTCAAAGATCACGGATCCCCGATCACCCAACTCAATGAACTCGAATTCATCCACGGCCAGATCTACGCCAACATCTGGCACTCCGACCGCATCGCCCGCATCTCTCCCGCCACCGGCAAGGTCCTTGGCTGGATCGACCTCACCGGCCTGCTTCCCCCCAGCCAGCGTTCCAGCCCTGAAGCCGTACTCAACGGCATCGCCTATGACCCCGCCCACGACCGCCTCTTCGTCACCGGCAAGCTGTGGCCCACGCTCTTCGAAATCAAAGTTCTTCCTGCACAAACCGCGACCCCTCCCGCCAGCCGCCCCAAATAGCGCCGATCTTCACCGATGACCCTCCACAGGGCTAACCCGGCGGCATCCGTCGGAAAACCGCATCCATACTGTCCTGATCAAGCTGCCGATGACAGGGATGCAGGGGAAAGACGGCCAAAATCGCCCCCAAAATTTATTTTTGTTACTTGCGTCACACATAAATATGGAATTACAATGATTACTAATGAGGTTACTAAAGTTGCAGAGCCGAGGGCTGGTTCGGCTTCGACTGTCCCTCTGCATACAGTCTTTCCGAGCTTTCCTCTCACATCACGCGGTGACGGCCTATGAATTGCCATTCGTGCGGCTCAAAGAGAGTTCGAACCTCCCGGTTTCGCTTGCCGGATCTCCCCCAATTGCTTCTCTTCCAATATCCCGTGCGCTGCCGCGATTGTTCTGAACGCTACCATGTGAACCTTTTTACCGCCTGGGGACTGCGCAAAGCCCAAAGGGCGCGCCGCAGCGCATGGTACCGCAGCAAAGCGGCTTCAACCGAAGAACCAACCCAAAACCCGCCTAAATAAGCCTGGATCGAAAAGGGCATCGATAAGCCTTGATCGCAAAGCAATGTGCGAACTTGCGCCTTTCCAGCCGCCTGGCCCCTAAGCCAGGGGTCCAAAGCAACCCGGGGTCCCCACCGTGCCGGAACTGAAACCGGGAAATCCCTAGTCCCTGTTCCTGTCACTCCATCGCCCTCGGCGCTATACTCATCGCCGATGCAACTCCAGGATCCATCCTCACTCTCTTTGGCCGGCCAGGTGCAAAGCGTCACCGTCCTGACCATCGTTCTGGCCTTTGCCGGCTACCTGGTCACCTTTATGAGCACCAGGATGCTGGCCCGCCGCCAGGATAAGCTGCGCCTGGTCAACAGGCGCCTGTATGAGTTCTACGGCCCCCTCTATGTCGCCTCCCAGGCCGGCAACATCGCCTACCGCTCCTTGCTCAAGAAGCAGGGCAAGACGCAGAGCGAACCCATCCTCGACTCGGAGATGAAGGAGTGGGTGCTGTGGATGACCACCATCTTCATGCCCCTCAACGACGTCCGCGAGAAGATCATCATCCAGAAGGCCTACCTCATCGTGGAGGAGCAGATGCCCCAGTGCCTGCTTGATTTTGTCACCCATGTCGTGGGCTACAAGGCTGTGCTGTCGAAATGGGCGGAAGGCGACTACTCCGAGCGCCGCTCCACCATCGGCTGGCCCCCCGAGTTCGACATCTACGTCGAACGCTCCTACGCCGCCCTCAAAGCCCAGCAGACCCAACTCCTCCACAGCGCCCTCTGGCGCCTCTACCACCGCCTCACCCATCGCAAGCCGCGATAGAGCCTGCTGGATTTACAAAAAAAATGCGCGGGCAACGCCGCGCCTCTTCCCCGCCTTTACACCGTCAGCGCGGGATTCAGCGACGTCACCTGCGCCACCGCCTTGGTCAGCCGCGCCTCCTGCGGGCGGCAGCCCTTGTACTCCGCCCGTGTGTAGATATGTTCGACCCGCTCCACGAGATAAGCGCCGGGAACGAACTCCCCATCCTCGCCAATCCCATGGCCGGGCAGAAGAACCACATCCCCGGTCCTGGGCAGCGAATGGAGCGCTTCCAGCGGCACCAGGTTCACGCAACTCCCGTCCCCGGCCACAAACTCCAGGCAATTCGCGCTGTGCAGCGTTCCCTCGCGCGCAGCCCGCGCCTCCTGCCGTGCCTTCCACGATTGATAGTAGGCGGCGATCGCCGTCGGCATAGCGATCAGGAACCAGGCGAAGGTCGCCAAAAAGGTTCCCAAAGGCGAGATATGAATCCAATACTCCAGCATTGTTTTTCCCATCTCCTGGGCAAGTTCTGAAAGCTCGAATGCGCCTGATTGTGGCGCGTCTGCCGGTCTCCGCGGAACACCAGAATACTAAAGGCTGTCCAGCCCCGGTCTTTGACGCCCAAAAAGCAAAACCCCGGCCGTAGCCGGGGCATCGCCATCCCAACGTGTTCCAAACCAGATTTCCCGCACCCCATCCTTGCGCCGGCTTCTCGAAAAAACCCGCGAAAAGTGCCGCAAAACTGAGACCCGCAAACGCTCAACCTGATCCCCGGCCACTGACAAATGGAAACTGAAAACTGACCACTGTCAGCTCAGTACCGGTAGTGATCCGGCTTGTAAGGCCCATCCACCGGCACGCCCAAATAATCGGCCTGCTTGGCTGTCAGCGTGGTCAGCTTCACCCCGATCTTTTCCAGATGCAGCCTGGCTACCTCTTCATCCAGCCGCTTCGGCAGCACGTAGACGCCCACCTTGTAACTGTCTCTCTTCTCCCATAGGTCCAGTTGCGCCAGCGTCTGGTTAGCAAAGCTGTTGCTCATCACAAAGCTCGGATGGCCGGTTGCGCAGCCCAGGTTCACCAGCCGTCCTTCCGCCAGCACAAAGATGCTGTGCCCGCCGGGGAACGTGTATTGATCCACCTGCGGCTTGATGTTCAGCTTGGTCACGCCCGGCTCAGCGTTCAGCTGGTCCATCTGGATCTCATTGTCGAAGTGCCCGATATTGCACACGATCGCCTGGTCCTTCATCTTCTTCATGTGCTCGAGCGTGATGATGTCCACGTTGCCCGTGCAGGTCACGTAGATGTCTCCGCGTCCCAGCGTCTCTTCGATGGTCGTCACCTCGAACCCTTCCATCGCCGCCTGCAGTGCGTTGATCGGGTCAACCTCCGTCACGATCACCCGCGCGCCCATCCCCCTCAGCGAGTGCGACGAGCCCTTGCCCACATCCCCGTAGCCGCAGATCACCGCCACTTTCCCCGCTACCATCACGTCCGTGGCCCGCTTGATCCCGTCCGCCAGCGACTCGCGGCAGCCATACAGGTTGTCGAACTTCGACTTGGTCACCGAGTCGTTCACATTGATGGCCGGAACCAGCAGCTTGCCCTGTTCCAGCATCTTGTAGAGCCGGTGTACGCCCGTGGTCGTCTCTTCTGAAACACCGCGCCATTCCCTGGCCACCTTGTGCCAGTGCTGCGGGTCTTCGGCATACACCTTCTTCAGCAGGTCCTTGATCACCTGCTCTTCGTGGTTCCCCGCCGGCCCATGCACCCAGGGGTCACCCTCTTCCAGCTCATAGCCCTTGTGGATCAGCAGCGTCACATCTCCGCCGTCGTCCACCACCAACTCCGGTCCCTTGCCGCCCTTGTGGCTCAGCGCCTGGAACGTGCACCACCAATACTCCTCCAGCGACTCGCCTTTCCATGCAAACACCGGAACCCCCGACGCGGCGATCGCCGCCGCCGCATGGTCCTGCGTCGAGAAAATATTGCAACTCGCCCAGCGCACCTCCGCGCCCAAACTCACCAGCGTCTCGATCAGCACCGCCGTCTGAATCGTCATGTGCAGCGAGCCCGTGATCCGCACCCCGGCCAAAGGCTTCCCGGCCGCATACTTGTTCCGGATCGACACCAATCCCGGCATCTCCTGCTCGGCGATGGTGATTTCCTTCCGGCCCCAGTCCGCCAAAGACAAATCGGCTACCTTGTATCCCAAATCCGTCACTTCCAGCGTTGAACTTGCCATTTTGAACCTCCTTGTATCGTCCTATCGTGATATGTTGATATGTATCAGAATCTCCTCGCGCCGTCAATTGCCAACTATGCCCTCCATTGTGAAAATCCTCCGCGTAGTAGCCGACCCCAACCGCCTCCGCATTCTGCTGCTCCTCCGCGGTGAGGAGCTCTCCGTGGCCGAATTGCAGGAGATTCTGGTCATGGGCCAGAGCACCATCTCCACGCACCTATCCCAATTGAAGCAGGCCGGCCTCGTCGAAGACCGTCGCACCGGCAAGAGCAATCTTTACCGCCTGGACATCGCGGACGTCACCCTCGCCGGCCTGCTCACCCAGGCGCGCGAAGAGATCCCCGAAGCCGCCTCCGATCAGGCCGCCATGCGCCGCGTTCTCAAAAAACGTAAAGATAAGATGCGCAGCTTCTTTGACAGCGTGGCCGGCCGCCTCGGAAAAGACTATGTGCCGGGAAAATCCTGGAAGAGCCTGGCCGAAGCCCTGCTCCGGCTCCTACCCCCCATGGTGATTGCCGATCTGGGCGCCGGTGAGGGAACCTTTGCGCTTCTCCTCGTCCAGCGCGCCAAAAAGGTCATCGCCGTCGACACCAGCGCCAAAATGATTGAAGTCGCCCGCGAGCAAGCCCTCCGCCACGGCGTGGAAAACGTCGAATACCGCCTTGGCGACATGGAAGAAGTTCCCATCGACGACGCCTCCGTCGATCTGGTCTTCTTCTCCCAATCCCTCCATCACGCCCTGCACCCCGCCCGCGCCATCGACGAAGCCTTCCGCATCCTCTCCCCCGGTGGTCGCATCGTCATCCTCGACCTGGTCAGGCATCGCTTCGAAGAAGCCCGCGAACTCTACGCCGACGAGTGGCTCGGCTTCAGCGAAGCGGAACTCGAAACGATGCTCGAAAAAACCGGGTTCACGAACGTGCAAACTTCCGTAGTCCACAAAGAGCCCGAAACTCCGCAATTCCAAACCCTGCTCGCCGTCGGGGACAAGGCTAGTTAGCCCAGCGCTTGAACGCCGGGTGCCCCACTTTCGGCGCAGTTTCATCGCGCTTAAAGTGGGATAGATTCACCTATCTACAGCTTTTTACAGCCTCTTATCGTTTTTCAACACGCCCCGATCCCCAGAAAGCCCGTGCTTTATCCTTTCCGTCCGCCGGGGCCGAATTCTGCGGAAAGGGCAGGAGACCACAAACCCTCCCAGCCGCGGCAATTCAGCGTATCCCGCTCTCGGCCTCCAGCAGCATCCGCTTCCGCTCCACCCCCCACCGGTAGCCGGTCAAAGCCCCGCTCGCCCCCACCACGCGATGGCAAGGCACCACCAGCGCCACGCGGTTCGTCGCGCACGCCCGCGCCACGGCCCGCGTCGCCTTTGGCTCGCCTAACTCCCGCGCCAACTGGCTATAACTCCGCGTCTCCCCCCGCGGAATCGCCCTCAGCGCCTGCCACACCCGCAGTTGAAACGCCGTGCCGCGCAGGTCCAAAGCCAGCTCCCGCCCCACGTCTGCTCCACACCCCGCCACCACCCCCACCGCCGCATCCACCAACCCCTTGAGCGCCGCATCGCGCCGCAGTGTCGCCAAAGGAAACTCCTCCCGCAAACTCGCCTCCGCCTCGGCAGACGTCCCCGCCAGAGCCAGCCAGCACAACCCGCGCTCCGTCGCCCCCACCACAAGCCAGCCAAACGCCGACCGCGCCGTTGTGTAGCCGATCTGTTCGCCGCGCCCGCCTGCCGCAAACCGCGCCGGCGTCATCCCCAGCCCCGCACCCTCATACGCCCGGCTCGACGACCCAAACCCTGCCTCATAAATCGCGTCCGTCACGTTCCCTCCCTCCTTGAGCGCGCCGCGCAACCGCCCCGCCCGCAGCGCCCGCTGATATGCGAGTGGACTCACCCCCACCCCTCGTTTGAACAGCCTCTGCACCGTGAACGGGCTCAGCCCGACCACGTGCCCCAACTCCGCAAGCGGCACCGGACGATCGACATTCGCCTCAATATGAGCTCGAATCTTGTTCAAAAGTCTGCCGCCCGCAGGTCCACGCGCACTGGACTCGGGCTTGCACCGCTTGCAAGCCCGAAACCCCGCCGCCCGCGCCGCCTCCGCCGAGCCAAAGAACCGCACATTGTCCTTGAGCGGCCGCCGGCTCTTGCAGTCGGGCCGGCAGAAAACCCCCGTCGTTGTCACCGCATAGAAAAACACCGCCGCCGCACCGCGCGCCAGAACCTGCCTCCACGCCGCCTCCGTGTCGATCGCTGCACTCTGCCTCAGGCCCTGCCCGCCCGCACTGGTCAATTGGGATCTGTCATTCATGGGAACCATCGTCGCCGATCGTCAGCTCGGCAAGCTATCCGCTTCTTGCGAGCAATTCCGATTTTTCCAGGCCGCCGATGCATCGCGGGTGCCCCGGTGCCTGCCCAGAGCGTGCCGAAGAGTTTTCGCCTTTGAGACCTGGGAGTCCATGCAGCCTATTCCCCGCCCTGCAAATCCGCAACCCCCCGCAGCACCGCCTCCGCCCTCACCAGATCCGCCTCCGTATCCACTCCGATGGTGTCGCGCGGCGCCGCAGCCACGTAAATATCGATCCCATTGTCCAGCCAACGCAACTGCTCCAGCCGTTCGACGCGCTCGATCCAGGAAGGCGGAAGCGCCGCAAACCGCTCCAGCGCCGCCTTCCGGTACGCATAAATCCCCAGGTGCTTCAGGTAACCCGCAAACCCTGCTCGATCCCTGTCGAACGGAATCGTCGCCCGTGAAAAATAAAGCGCTCGCCCGTCCAACGCCGTTACCACCTTCACCGCATTCGGGTCCGCGATCTCCAGCGCCGGGCAGCGAATCGCCAGCGTCGTCACCTCCACCTCCGCCCGCTCAAACAGCTTGAGCAGCGGCGGGAAAAAATCCGCCGTCAGCGTCGGCTCGTCCCCCTGGATGTTCACATAAATATCGGCGTCGATCTGCCGCGCCACCTCGCGCACCCGATCCGTTCCGCTCAGGCACTCCGCCGAAGTCAGCGCTGCTGGAATCCCGCGCTCCCTGCACACGGCGGCCACTTCCTCTGCGTCGGTAGCCACCACCACCGGGTCCATCAGCCCACTCGCCGCAGCCGCTCGCCACACCCACTCCACCATCGGCCGCCCGGCAATCGTGCGCAGCACTTTGCGGCTCAGCCGCGTCGAACTCAACCGCGCCGGAATCACCCCGGCAATACGCAACGTACTCATGCAGCCGAGTCTACAGCAGCAGACGAGGAGGACTCATCTTCGCCAATCCCCAGCGCAAGAACTGCATCCGCCCAGGTTTGACCTTCAATCCACCCGCCCGTATCATCAGCATAGGGACGTGCGGGCGGACCGCCCTCCGCCCCGTCTTAGGCAGACCGGCCCCCCGGTCTGCCGCCCCCTCCGGCGGGGTAGCTCAGATGGTTAGAGCGACGGATTCATAACCCGTAGGTCGGCGGTTCAATCCCGCCTCCCGCCACCAGATTTCCCCAATATAATCAATAGTTTAAGCTGTTTTTAACGATCTCTGAGAATTCCTTCCCCCGGATTGCCCCCGTAAATGGTTTACTGCACCATTTCCGAAATTGGTTTTTGAACCACATTCATCATCAAACCTTGAGCGGCCAGCCGGTTCCACATAATGCAGGATGAACCAGTCATCTCGATTTGTCGACTGGCGCACCCGTTCCCTCATGCGCCACTGCACTGCGAGCAGTTGTCGCGCCACGCCCAGATGCAGCGCGGCCAGAAAACGCCAGAAGGTGCACTGCGGCGGAAGTCGCGCCACCCGCAGGATGCCGGCCAGCATCGGTTCGCGCTGAAGAAATCGCAGATGATGCAGGCGCAAGAACCCCACATAGCAGAGGACGCATGACCCCTGCTGCTCCGGCCCATGGAAACCAGGTCTCCCGCCGCTTCTACTTTAGGCTCGCCGAGGGCGCCGATCTGGATATCTCTTTTGATTAGCCGGTCGCGGTCTGCCGGGAGCGTTACCAGAAGTATGTAGCTTCCATCTTTGGTGAGCCGGGCTTTTCATCAATAATCTGGGTGCTCAGCACGATTTCCATATTCTTCTTGTCTCCAGCGGCCTGCGCTGCGCGCTGCAACTGGGCCAAGTCCCCGGGATCGGCCAGGAACTCCCCTGCGACGATCGTGCCGCCACGTCCAATTCCCGCGACGATCACAGTCGGCTCCCCGGTATTGGTGTCGGTAAACCGCGCCACGATCGCATAGTCTCGATAGTTGTGTGTGGCCATCTGCACAGCCCGGTCGACCACCCAGTGAGTCTGCGCCGGATTCGTGCTATCGACAATCTCGTGCTGCGACATATCGGCATTGTTCGCAAAATGAAAGCGCAAAGGGTTGGTCAGCCGCAACGTCCATGCGTTATCGAAGGCGCCTATAAAAACCGTTGGTCCATTTCGCAGGTCTTCGAGGTTGGTTGCGCCCTCGCCTTTGACGGTGTACTGTTTGCCGTTCGACTGAAGGACTCCCGCAACCTTGACGATTGCGTACACATCATCCATCACGACCGCCGTTAGATTGTCGCTCAACACCACCTGATGGGTTGGTTCAGCCGCGTCGCGAAGTGACATGCTCGAATATTGCAGCTGATCCGCAATGCAAAGCAGCACCGGTTCTTTTGCACTCAGTACCGGCCGCCAGAAGAAATCCAGCGCGGTATGATGCATCGCTTGCCATAGGAGGACCGAGCCCACCGAGAGGATCCCGGCGACGACGCAGGTGAGCGCGAGCACGAGCGGGGAATGGCGATGAGCGCGCGCCGGGCGAGGAACCGGATTTGCCTCGGAGGTCGCGATATCTTCCGCGGCAGCCAGGTCCAACTCCTTCAAAACCGGATCGTTGGCGCCCCTGGGCCAGTGGAACTGTGGAATGTAGGAACCGGAGGGCAGGGCAATGCGCAGTTCATGCTCATGGGCGGGCTCCTGGTAATACTGTGCCACCCGCTTGCGAATCTCCGCCGCGGTCACGCGAACAATGGGATCGGCGGCAGTGTCGTAATCGGCATCTCTTCCGAAGATCTCAATCCCCAGTATTCGTTCTTTGATATTCTCCGCGTCACCGGCCAACGTGTATTCGACCACAAAGCGCAGAAATGTGGGGAACCGTTTGCTGTGGCTGAAGTAGGGGTTGGCCAGAAGCCGGCTCAGCTGCTCGCGAACCTCATGCTCGTCCGGTTCTCTCTGAGCTGTGCGGCCGCGCTCCGGCAAATCTGCCGCCATGGAATGCTCCATTTGGTCGAAGCGATTATACAGCCGCCGGAAAACAGAATCCGTTTCCAGGGCGCTCAATCCGCAAGTTTGTGATAATAAATGACCTCATCCGATTAATTACCTGATAAGACTTCCCCCCATGCTGTAAAGACCCTGAGGCACCATGCCGTAAGGACCCTCACGCTCCTTGCCGTAAGGACCTTAACAGCGCTTTAGCGAGAAGCCTACAAAGGGGCTGCTTTTCAAACCCCGATCATTATGGATTTCTTTGAGGCATGTGGCGCTTGCCCCAGGAGTCCTGGACCGGCGGGGAACAAGCTGACGGAGGCTACACATTGAAAGCAAACAGGAGCAGGAGACCATGGTCTCTGTGGTATTGGGGTGGATGCGGAATTCTGCTTGCCATCTTGGTGAGCGGCGCCCCGTGGATCAACGCGCAAATCGCAACAACAACGGCGACCCTTTCCGGCGTCGTGACCGATCCCACGGGAGCGGTGCTACCCAAGGCATCAGTGACGCTGACTAGTCCGGAGAAGGGCGTCAATCGGGCCTTCACCACAGACGCGGGAGGCCGGTACTTGTTCGGCCAGCTTCCGCCGGCCACCTACAGTCTCACCATCAAGGAAAAGGGCTTCAAGGCGTATGAGCAGGCCGGGATCGTGCTGGACGCCGCCCAGTCCGCGACTCAGGACGTGACCCTGACCATTGGGGCCGAAACGCAGTCGATCACCGTAACCGGCGATGCATCCCAGCTGAACACCGATAACGCAAACATCGCCACAGACATCCCCGGCAAGACGCTCGTGGAACTCCCTCTCAACATGCGCAATATCTACGGCCTTGCCACTCTCAACTCTTCCGTGGAGAACTCATCGGAGAGCCAGATGCTTCTGGGGGGCGGAGGCCCCAGCACCGACGATGCGGATCAGGACATCTCCTTCCTCAACTTTGCCGGCGGCTTTTTTGGAACCTCGGCCTACATGATCGATGGCTCGTGGGACACCGACCCTGAGTGGGGCGCCGTCATCTATGTTCCTTCCGTGGATTCCGTTCAGGAATTCAAAATCCAGAACAACTCCTTCACGGCTCAATATGGATGGAGCACGGGCAACGTGGTCAACGTGGTCACAAAGTCGGGAACGAATACGTTCCATGGCTCCGGTTACGAGTTCTACCGCAACGATGCGCTCGATGCCAACCTCTGGTTCGCAGACCACAACGGCTCGCCAAAACAAAGCCTGAGCCGCAACCAGACAGGCATTTCGGCAGGGGGGCCATTCTACATTCCCGGCCTCTATAGGCAGCGGGAGAAGACCTTTATCTTCGGTCTTTTCGAGCACCTCACTCTGTCCACTCCAACCGCCGACACCTACACCGTTCCCGACACCAAGTTCCAAAGCGGCGACTTCTCCGAAATTCTCGGCGCCAACACAGGCAAACTCGACAACCTCGGGCGTCCCATCTACGTGGGGCAGATCTACGATCCACGTAGCGCTCGCACCATCACAGCAGGCGGGGTGGATCCCGTAACCGGACTGACTGCGGTAAACAACAACGGTCACTGCACGCCCACCTGCGTCATTCGCGACCCCATTCTGGGCAACCTCCTCGCCAACCTTGTCGGCTACACTGCGGACACAGTAGGCGCCAAGCTGCTGAGTTACTATCCAAAACCGTCCTCATCCGGCCTCTCCAACAACCTGTTCGCGTCCGGGAGCGCGCCGGCCAATTCGGATGAATACCTGATCCGCGCCGACCACAACTTCAACGACTCAGCCAGAATGTATTTCCGCTACTCCTACAAAAAGGAGTTCAAGACCGGTACCGCACAGGACTGGGGATCCGACCCAGCAGGCCCCGGCAATGAACGGCCGAACAACCGCTGGGGCATGGCGGCTGGGTTCTCGCAGATCTTCAACCCCACATTCACCATGAACATCTCTTCGGGCGTCCAGATTTGGCATGAAACCTCAACCAACCAGTCGAGAGGATTCGACACCACCAGCCTCGGGCTCCCGAGCTATGTGTATCAGAACAGTCCGGAGTTTCCCATCGTCTCGGTTGCCGGCGAGTCTCCTCTCGGACCGCTCACCAATGAGACGGTCACCAACCATGGTCCGGTCGGCAGCGTGTCGGTGGACCTCATCAAGCTGAAAGCGAAGCACACATTCAACTTCGGGTTCACTGGTGTGGAACTGGAGGACGATCAGGCAAACTTCTTCCAGACAACGCTGCAATTCAACGGGGGATTCACATCCGGGCCCGATCCGCAAAATGCTTCCGCGGTCGCCAGCGGAAATGGAGTTGCCCAAATGCTGCTGGGCGTTCTGAGCGGCGGATCGACCGGAACCACCTACAATCCGGCGGTCTCGTCCCATTACCTGGGCGGCTACGTGCAAGATGACTGGAAAGCGAACCGCAAATTCACTTTGAATCTCGGCTTCCGCTACGAAGTTCAGACCCCGGTCACCTACCGCCATAACGTGGGATCGATCTTCAATCCCGAAGTCTTGAACCCCATCAGCTACCAGGTCGGCACACCCTACCTCGGCGCGCTTCAGTTCCTCTCTCCGGACAATCGCGACACCTACAACCCGAGCTACGGCAACCTCGCGCCACGCCTCGGCTTCTCCTATCAGGCGATACCCAGGGCTGTCATCCATGGTGGATACGGAATCTTCTACCCGCCCGCGATCACCTGCTGCTTCGAGGTTGATTCCGATGGATTCTCCGCCTCGACAGGCATCTCTTCCAGTTTGAATGGCGGCCTCAATCCGAATCCGGCGGTCACCACCGGCAACCCATGGCCCTATGGATACAATCCGATTTCAGGCAACTCCCTGGGAGAGTATCAACAGGTTGGCAACTCGGCCGTCAGCAACTTCAGAAGCCGCAGATCGCCCTACGTTCAGCAATGGCTGCTAGGCGTGCAATATGGCTTCACTCCCAACGATCAACTCGATGTAAACTACGTCGGCAACCGCGGCACGCGCATGATCACCTCCTATATCAGCCGGGACCAGTTGAACCCCCAATATCTGTCGATGGGAACTGCGGCCCTCAATGCCCAGGTTCCGAATCCATTTTATGGGGCCATCAAATCCAGCTCTTGCGGTCTTAATGATCCAACCATCACCGAATCGCAACTGCTTTCGCCCTATCCACAGTACTGCTACGTGCAGGAAAACGACGCTCCGGCCGGCTTCTCTGACTACAACGCCCTCGAGGTGGCCTTCAATCACCGCGTCAGCAAGGGGTTGACTACGCTGGTCTCCTACACCTACTCCAAGTTCCTTGACAACGTGGAAGGCAACAACTCCTGGTCGTACAACGGAAACAGCGCACCAGCAAACAACTACAACCTGGCCGCTGAAAAGAGCGTGGACGGCGGCGATGTTCCGCAGGCGCTGGTGGCAAACTACGTCTATCAACTGCCCTTCGGCCGCGGCAAGTCCATCGGCTCAGGAATGGGTCGCGCAGCGGACGCGGTTGTTGGCGGATGGGAAGTCTCTCAGATCGCCACCTTCAAGCGGGGCATTCCAATCAGCATCTCCGGCGCCGATATTGCCTCCTACGGCGGCAATCCAAGGCCGGACTACACCGGCAATCTTCACGTTTCCAACCCCGGCATTCACGAATGGTTCAACACCGGCGCATTCTCATTTGCGCCGTACGGCACCTGGGGCAACACACCCCGCTATTTCTCCGAACTTCGTGGCCCGCGCTACCAGAACTGGGACACTTCGATCGATAAGAACTGGCGCTTCCGGGAATCAATGCGCGTCCAGTTCCGGGCCGAAATGTTCAACACCTTCAACCATCCAAACTTCTACTCGCCATCGGGTACGGGTTACTCCGGCTGCGACCCCAATTCAAGCTCAACTTGCGCGAGCGGCTTCGGGCAAATCACCAGCGCCTTCCCCTCCAGAACCATCCAGATGGCAGGAAAGTTCTACTGGTAATCGACAAGTGATCAACTGCCTCAAATTGTTACTGCTGGTCCTGCTGGTCAAACTCGCACCTGGGTTTGGCCGGCAGCAACCGGCCTCCAGGCTCGAATCGCTCGTGGCCGCGGCCCAACAGGCCCAGGCCGCGAAAGACTACGCCGCGGCTGCAAATGCTTACAGACAAGCGATAAGGATCCAGCCGACCATGCCGGAGTTATGGGCCAATCTCGGACTTATGCAGCAGGAAGCTGCGGACATTTCCCAAGCTATCTTGAGTTTCCAGCAGGCTAACCGTCTCAACCCGTCTTTATATGTTCCCAACCTCTTTCTGGGAATCGACTATTTGCGCGCAGGCAAGGCGACAGAAGCAACTCCATTCTTGCTCAAAGCGGAGAAGATTAATAAGACCGACCCGCAACCGTCGCTCGCACTCGGTCGCGCCTACATTTCAAGCGGCAGATTCTCCGCGGCTGCGCAGGAACTTGTTCGTGCAGCCAACCTCGATCCAAGGCTCAGCTCCGCCTGGTTCGCCCTGGGGATTGCTCGACTCGACCAGGTGGAGGAGGACGCTCGCAGAATGTCGGCGGAAGGACAGGATTCGCCCTATGCGAAGGCTCTCTTTGCCGAATCGCTGGAAAAGCAGGCCAGATTCAGAGAGGCCGCAACCCTCTACCGGAGTTTGCTCGATTCCCGGCCACAACCTCCCTGCCTGCATTCGGAGTTAGGCTTCTCGCTCCTCAGGGAACACGATCTGCCCGGCGCGGCCTCTGAATTTGCCGCCGAACGCGCGGCGCATCCGGAGTGCGGCCTGGCGCTTCTCGGCCAGGCGCGCATGGCGATGGCGGGTGGAGACAATGAGCTGGCGATCAAGCTTCTCGAAGAGTTATGGGACCGCGATCACGGATTTTTCGAGTCCAACGCGGCCATCCTTCTGGAAGGCGAGTCCAGCGAAAGAGTCTCAGCCATTGCCAGCCTCATATCCGCCGAAAGCACACTTATCCCGATGGATTTGCGCAATGCGCTTCTGGCTGCCTTCAACTTATCCGGCCAGGAGCCGGGCGATAACATTGACCAGCGCGAATCGGGCGCTCCCCCGGCGCCAGAACCGGCCTCCGCCGGCCGCCGCACCGCGGAGGACTACTACGCGGCGGGACAATTCCAGCAGTGCGCGCGCCGGCTCGAACCAGGCTTTGCCGCCGGGAGCGCGGACAAACTTCGGTTGCTAGCCGCGTGCTCGTTCTTTGCCGGAGACAATGAGCGCGCGTCCGGCGCGGCAACTGCCCTGGCGGCATTGCAGCCGCATTCCCTCGAAGCCCTCTATTGGTCGATTCAGGCCAACGAGCGTCTGGCGTTCAAGTCCCTTGCGCGCTTCCAGCAACTGGAACCGGAATCGGCCAGAAACCATATTCTTCTGGGCGACATCTACCACCAGTTGGAGAGATTCGACGATGCGCAGGCCGAATATTTGAAGGCGCTCGGCATCGCTCCCGGCGATCCGGCGGCGATGCTCGGGCTGGCGTCAGTCTATCTCGCCAACAACAACATCGAGAAAGCCCTGGAGACCGCGCGGCTGGCGCTGGAGCACAGTCCCGAGGATCCGGAACTGAATCTGGTGATGGCCGAAGCGATGCTGGGGAAGAATGAGTTTGCGGAAGCCGAACCGTTTCTCATGAAGGGCCTCAAAGCGAAGCCACAGATGGTTCCCCATGTACACGCGCTGATTGGCAAAGTCTACGCGGAGACCGGCAGAACTCAGGATGCGATCGACCAATTGAAGATGGGCGCCTCGAGCGATGTGAATGGCTCACTTCACTACCAGCTTGCGCGGCTCTACCGAACGCTGGGCGACGACAAGGATGCATCCGCCGCGCTCGAGGAGATGAAGACGATCAAGCAGCGGCGCCGGGACCGGGGCGTAAAGACCGTCGAAGACCCGGACCTTTCCGCACTGGAGGCCGCCCCCAGCGAAGCTTCCACACCATAGCAAGGCGAAGCCTGCTATCTCTTCTTCACGAATACAGCTTGGGAAATGCTTTAATTCAGGAGTCATCATGCGCTTGCACCGCTCATTTTATGCGACGCTCTTTGCCCTCTTTCTCCTTTTGTGCCAGACATCTGCCATGGATTCGGCGCAACTCACGCCGTCTGCGGCGGAGTTACACCCTCTTGTGCGCCGGGCGACCATGTCCCCGCTGCCCAATGGAATCGAAGTGCAGGCCGGAGATCTGCTCCTGAAGGTCGCCGCTCTGCGTGAGGATGTCCTGCGCATCACTATGGCGCGAGGCAAATCCTTGCCGGAAGATGCTTCCTGGGCCGTGCTTGCGGACGCTCGCCGCAGTTCCGTTCCGGTAGTGATCGATACTGGCGGCGATCAATTCGGCTTCCGCACGCACGCGTTGATCGTCGCGGTGGACAAGAAAACTCTCGAACTCACCGTCCGCGATCTGGCGGGAAATGTCCTCGAGCAGGACGTACGCCCGGTTCGCTTTGACAGCGATGCTTTTCGCATGTACAAATCCATGCCGCTGGACGAACATTATTTCGGTCTGGGGGACAAGACCGGGCCGCTTGACAGGCGCAACGAGGCATTCACGCTCTGGAATACCGACGCCTACCGCTTCCAGGAATCCACCGATCCGATCTACAAGAGCATTCCCTACTTCATGACTTATCGCGCCGGGCGGGCGGTGGGCATTCTGCTGGACAATACCTGGCGCACGAGTTTCGATTTCGGCAAGGAGTCGGCTGGAATATATTCCTTCGGCGCCGCCGCGGGTCCCCTGGATTACTACCTGTTCTACGGCCCGTCTCCAAAGCAGGTGGTCGAAACCTATGCATGGCTCACGGGAACTCCTCCCCTGCTGCCCCTGTGGAGTCTTGGTTTCCAGCAGTCGCGTTACAGCTACATGTCGCAGGCGCGCGTGCTGGAGGTGGCAGGTCGCCTCAGGGCCGATTCGATTCCCGCCGATGCGATCTATCTCGACATCGACTATCAGGATAAGAACCGGCCTTTCACGGTTGATCGCGCTGCGTTCCCTGATCTTCCTGGAATGATTGCGAAGCTCAAAGCGGACAACTTCCACGTCGTGGCAATTACCGATCTGCATATCGCCAATCTCCCCGGCCACGACTACTTCCCTTATGACAGCGGCGTGGCCGGCGACCAGTTCGTGAAGAATCCGGACGGTACTGTCTATACCGGCAAAGTCTGGCCCGGTCCCAGCGTGTTTCCGGACTTCACGCGCCAGCAAACGCGTGCCTGGTGGGGCTCGCTCTATCGCGACCTCCGCCATATCGGCATCGATGGCTTCTGGAACGATATGAATGAGCCATCCATCTTCGATTCTGCTACATTCACCATGCCTGAAAACGTTGTGCATCGCATCGATGAGCCGGGATTCGCAACGCGGACTGCGACCCACGCTGAGATTCACGACCTGTACGGCATGGAGAATTCACGTGCAACCTTTGAGGGTCTCAGGACCCTCGATCCGGAGAGCCGCCCCTTCGTGCTTACCAGGGCAACGTTTGCGGGAGGCCAGCGATATGCCGCCACCTGGACCGGAGATAACAGCAGCAGTTGGAATCATCTTCGTCTGGCCACACCGATGCTTGAGAATCTCGGGTTGAGCGGCTTTGCCTTCGTTGGCGCCGATGTGGGCGGCTATGCCGGAACGCCGACGCCTGAGTTACTGACAAAATGGCTTGAAGTAGCCGCGTTCCAGCCCATCGAGCGCGATCACACTGAGAAAGGAAGCGGCGATTAGGAACCATGGGTCGGAGGCCCGGAACAGGAGGCCATCCGCCGCCGCTTTATCGAGGCTCGCTATCGGCTCATGCCCTATCTCTATACGCTCGCCGATGAGGCTTCGCGCACCGGGCTTCCCATGCTGCGGCCATTGTTCCTGGAGTTTCCGGATGCAACGCCCGATCATCATCCTATCGACACCGATCCCGAAGCGGCCAGCGAGTTTCTTCTTGGCGCGGACCTGCTCATAGCGCCTCAACCGTATCCTGACGAGCAGGGCACATACTCAGTTGAGTTTCCTACCCGCGATTGGTACAACTACTGGACCGGCGAGAGGATTCCATACACCGATCCACTGGGTCCGGCTGCTCCGGATCCAACGGCGGTTGCAAGCCGGAAGGCGCCTCTTTTCATTCACGTTTCTCCCACGCTGGCTCAGCTTCCTGTTTTTGTTCGCGCAGGTTCCATCTTGCCCATCGAGCCGGTCGTTGAAAGCACGAACGAAACTCCGCAGGGACCGCTCACGCTACGTGTTTACGCCGGCGATCCATGTTCGGGCGACCTTTACCTGGATGACGGGAAGACCTACGCTTTTCAGCATGGAGCCTATTTGCGGATGAAGTTCGGCTGTGAGAGAACCGCCGAAGGCATGCGCCTGACTCTTGGTCCTCATCAGGGATCTTATCCTGCGTGGTGGAAGGAGATTCACGCCGAGATTTACGGCTGGACGCCCAAACAAGGAAGGGTTTCTGTCAATGACAAGGAGGTTCCAGTACATTTGGACATTGAACCTCAGAGTATCGGTTTCGTTATTGTGGATGACGGCAAAGGAGCGGAAGTCGAGGTGAAATAGAGGTACGTTCTCGGTCGCGATACCTGCGAGACCAATGCGTTGGAGATGGACCATGAAGGCAGGGATGGCCTGCCCGATCTTTTGTACCAGCGAGATTGTTAGAGCGTGTTTCATAGACAGTGCCGCGAGGTAATCCAGAGTAACGCCGAGAACGGCAATGGTGCCTCAGCGTGTGCCATGGGACGTTTTCGAGTCTTGCCTTTTTGGCGACCGACTGCAACCCTTTTTGTGCCGCGCATGGAGGAGCACATCTCCGAACTTCAGTTTGATTTACGCGTTCAGCAGGCAGGTGTTTGTATCCTGCGTCGAGTGTTGCAGCGCGGGCATAAGCTCTTGAGGATCGCTGTCTATCCTCCACCGTCTGCCATCGATGCTCACCCCTTTCAGCACCTCTCGCAAGCTTCCCAGGCTCACCATAAAGCCGAGTTCCAATTTGCTGGAATCTGCACACATTTCTACTCCTTCTCGCACTCTCTGCCGTGATGAGGGGCAGGAATTCGCCCACCCGGGCCGGCGGCCGGCGGGGAGGCCAGGGGCATGAGCCGCGCCAATTCCGGCGCTCCCGCTCCGGCCGGATTCGCGCATCCGTATTATTGGGCGCCGTTTGTGCTGATGGGGAACTGGAGATAGGGCAGCGAGTCGGCGCTGCGCAAGCGGGGTTAGCGGGGTTAGCGAGTTAGCACCGCTTCGCGGAGTTAGGGAGTCAGCAAGTTAGCGGGCTTCATGCGGCTATCGGTGGTGGTATTCTTCCTGGGCCAGCCGCCGGAGCGGCCATTCTGCCTCGCGGCTGAAGCCTTGGCTGCGCTTCTGGATTTGCCGCCTTGTGCGCCGAGGCGGCAGGCCATCCATTGAATACGGCCAAGAACGCGAATCGAATGATTGTTCCCGGCTGGGATCGCCGAGGGCTTTGTGTTGGTGCGGATTGGGCTGGGTTCGGGCAGCAAGCCTTCCCACCCTAGCGACAAAAACAAGAACGTCGCGAGGATGAGGCACCCAGTTATGGTTCAGTCCACGAGTGAGCCTCAGGCGCTGAACAGCAGAATGCCGGCGGCTTTTTCGTCGCTGGCGGACTCATCGGCGCTTACCGGGCGGTAGAAGAGCTGGTTGGCTTCGAGGTAGACCTCGAGGAAGGCTGGGCGCTCGGCGATTTTTCCGGCGATCAGAGCTTCCGACAAGGGGTCCTCTACGTAGCGCTGAAGGGCGCGGCGGAGAGGGCGCGCGCCGTAGCTGCGGTCGACGAGAGTCTTGTCAAGGATCCACTTCTTGGCTTCCTCGGTGACGGAGATGGTGATGGCCTTCTGGGCCAGATTGGCGTTCAACTGCTGGACCAGCAGTTCGACGATCTGGATCAGGTCGGCGTCCGACAGCGATTGGAAGAGAATGACCTCGTCGAGGCGGTTGAGGAACTCGGGATTGAAGGTCTTCTTCACTTCCTGCTTGACCAACTCTTCGATCTTGTCCGAGACGATGTCTTCGCGGTCGCTCTGGAAGCCGAGACCCTGCTTTTTCATCAGGTGGCGGGCGCCGATATTCGAGGTCATGATGAGGATGACGTTCTTGAAGTCGACGGTGTTGCCTAAGCCGTCAGTCAACTGGCCGTCCTCAAAGACCTGGAGCAGGATGTTGAAGACATCGGGGTGAGCCTTCTCGATTTCGTCGAGCAGGACGACGGAGTAAGGCGAGCGCTTGACGCGTTCGGTGAGTTGGCCGCCCTCCTCATAGCCGACGTAGCCCGGAGGCGAACCGATGAGCTTGGAGACGGAATGCTTCTCCATGAACTCCGACATATCGAAGCGGATGAGGGCCTTGTCGGAGCCGAAGAGGAAGTTGGCGAGGGTGCGGGCCATTTCGGTTTTGCCGACGCCGGTGGGGCCGAGGAAGAGGAAGCTGCCGATGGGCCGGTGCGGCGACTTGAGGCCGGCGCGGGAACGGCGGATGGCGCGCGCCAGGGCACTGATGGCCTTCTCCTGGGAGATGACGCGCTTGTGCAGTTCTTCTTCAACGCGGAGCAGCTTCTGCGTCTCTTCTTCCTTGATGCTGGTGACGGGAACGCCGGTCCAGCGGCTGACCACATCCTCGATGTCTTCGCGGCCCACGATGCCGGAGGCCGAGTCGTCGAGGTGGTATTTGTCGCGCAGGGCGCGCAGGTTTTCGCGCTCCTTGCGCTCCTCNNTTCTGGACCTCGGTGATCTCCTCCGGCAGCGAGGTCTGGCGCAGCTTCACGCGGGCGCCGGCTTCGTCGATCAGGTCGATGGCCTTGTCGGGCAGGAAGCGGTCGGGGATGTAGCGGTTGGAGTGGGAGACCGCGAACTCGACGGCGGCATCGGTGTAGCTGACCGCGTGGAACTTCTCGTAGCGGTCCTTGATGCCGTGGATGATCTTGATGGCGTCGGCCTCATTGGGCGGCGGGACCTTGACGGCCTGGAAGCGGCGCTCGAGGGAGCGGTCCTTCTCGATGGACTTGCGGTACTCGGCCGGAGTGGTGGCGCCGATGCACTGGATTTCTCCGCGGGAGAGCGCGGGCTTGAGGATGTTGGCGGCGTCGAGCGAGCCCTCGGCCGAGCCCGCGCCCACCAGCGTGTGCAGCTCGTCGATGAAGACGATGGAGTTCTGATTCTCCATCAACTCCTTCATGATGGTCTTGAGGCGCTCCTCGAACTGGCCGCGGTACTTGGTGCCGGCCACGATGAGCGAGAGATCGAGGCCGAGGACGCGCTTGTCGGCCAGGAAGCTGGGGACTTCGCCGTCGGCGATGCGCTGGGCGAGGCCTTCGACGATAGCCGTCTTGCCCACGCCGGGCTCGCCGATGAGGACGGGATTGTTTTTGGTGCGGCGGCAGAGAATCTGCACCACGCGCTCCAGCTCGCCGTCGCGGCCGACGAGCGGATCGAGCTGGCCGTCCATGGCGGCCTGGGTGAGGTCGCGGCTGAACTCGGCCAAGAGGCTGGACTCGCGCTGGCGCTGCTGCGGCGGGGCTTTTTCCTGCGTGACGCGGGCCAGCTCGTCGCGAATCTGCGCCAGCTTGAGCCCGCGCTCCTGAAGGATTTCGGCGGCGAAGCACTTCTCTTCGCGCAACAGACCGAGGAGCAGATGCTCGGTGCCGATGTGCTTGTGGCCCAGGCGCTCGGCTTCTTCCGCCGCGTAGGCCAGAACGCGCTTGCACTCGTTTGAAAGCGGAAGGTCAACGCTGGTGGAGACCTTCTCGCGGATGGTGGTGTGGGCCTCAATCTGCTTGCGGATCGATTCCACCGAGGCGTGCGAGCGCAGGAAGCGGTTGGTCAACGCCTTGTCCTCGCGCAGCAGGCCGAGGAGCAGGTGCTCGGTCTCAATATAAGGCGAGCCGAACTGGCTGGCCTCATAGCGCGCGAAGAAGATCACGCGCC
This sequence comes from Acidobacteriaceae bacterium, assembly GCA_003139795.1. GTDB lineage: Bacteria > Acidobacteriota > Terriglobia > Terriglobales > Acidobacteriaceae > Telmatobacter. Next base: position 31,740 of record PLGM01000092.1, read on the forward strand.
GTGCCTTCTCCGTATAGCGTTCGAACATGGTGTTCTCCCTTGATGCCGGTTATCGGCTGGAGTGGCCGTCCGGTTTATCTCCCCGGCTTCAGCCCAACCCGCGCGTGCCTCTCTATTGACTACGCCGTCGGAGGCTCCCTTGGAAATACAACTTTTGCCCCGAACAGCCCTTTGAGATGGACCGGCGCGATCGTTTGCCCGATTTGTCCCCGGCGGTCGTGCTGACGGAAGACTCCCATCCTGCCCGATCAGTCTGGAAAAGATGCAAATTCATCCGGTCCCAGACCGCTTACTGAAAGATGCAAATTCATCCAGTCCCAGATCGCTTACTGATTAAGACTCAAAAACCAACCGGAATGGTGCATTTTCCGTTAAATGATTCCGGCCTGCAATCCCGTTTGAGGAGATGCTGCCAGCGGGGCCAGTCTTCCACCTTCTAGGCGCAATGCTCGCGTACAGCGCGCGGCAAGGTCAAGGTTATGCGTCACCAGTATTGACGTGAGACCGTGGCTTGCGTGCAGCCGTTCGATCAGGTCAAAGACGCGGCCGGCAGTAATCTCGTCCAGGTCGCCGGTGGGTTCGTCGGCCAGCAGCAGCCGAGGGTTGTTGACCAGCGCGCGGGCCAGCGCTACGCGCTGCTGCTCGCCGCCGGAAAGCTCGCCGGGACGATGGTCGCCGCGATCCTCGAGACCTACCTCCCTGAGCCAGTTTGCCGCCACCCAGAGCGCCTCCAACCTCTGTGTGCCGCGCGCAAGGAGCGGCATGGCTACGTTTTCCAGCGCCGTGAACTCCGGCAACAGGTAATGAAACTGCCAGACGTAGCCGATCTCCCGGTTGCGAAAAGCCGCCGCCTCGCGTGGGGAGAGCTGGGCCACGTTGGTTGAGGCGCAGTATACAGTTCCCGCGGAGGGAGCATCAAGCGCGCCCAAAATGTGCAAAAGCGTGCTCTTTCCGGCGCCGGACTGGCCGACGATGGCGACCATCTCGCCAGGCTCGACCTGGAGCGAGAGGCCGTGAAAGAGGTTGAGGGCGCCGCGCGCGGTTTTGTAGGACTTTTGGAGATCGGTTACCTGGATCAGCGGCGCCGGACTGCCCTCGGTCTGGGCCTGGGTCCGTTCCTGAGTACGGGCCTGCTCCGAACCCTGCGTCCGCAACTCCGGTTCCCGCGTGGTGCGGGAGGACGGGCTGGCAGCCGCTGGGGAGATTTGCATCATCGATTGTCTTCAATTTTACATTGCGGGGGGCTCATTATGTGCAAATGGGCTGGTGGTTGAGGGGATCCCAAGTACCCGCGGGCAGGGTTACAGAGGGGGGATTGGCTCACTTTCCGGTTGGGAGGGCTGACGGGTTGAGGCGGGCGATGCGACCATTGGGGCCCACGACAAAAGGGAGCGAGAGGGCGTTCCAGTTGCCGTTGTCGAGGGGTTGCCAGGTGCGGCCGTCGTCGCGGCTGATGTCGGAGCCGTTGGTGCCGGCGGTGATCCAGAGTTTAAGGGATTCGGACCACTGGACGGCGGAGCGGTAGCCGTGGGGCGGGGTGGCGGAGGCGGTCCAATGCTCGCCGCCATCGGCGGACCGGGCAGCGGTGCCTGAGGATTCATTGGGTTTGGTGTAGTCACCGCCTGCGACCATGCCGTGCTGTTCATCGCGAAAGGCTACGGAGAAGATGCCAGAAGATGCATTGCCCTTCGCGAGCGGAACTCGAGCGATTGGCCAACCCAGCCACGGAATACCGCAAGAGTTTGAGAATGGATCGATCGCTCCAGCGCAATAGGAGGCTTGAAAATTCGGGGCAGAAATCATTCTACGGAGCAAGCGGTTCTGGCCGGTGCCCATCCACAGCCAGCCGTCGCGGACGGCCATCGAACTATTGCTTGCGGCAAAAAACGCTTCACCGCTCATCGGCTGCAGATTTTTCCCTGGTTGCCCGAACTCAGGATCGGTTACGGGCGCCCACTTCTTCCCTCCATCGTTTGTGACACGTATCCGAAATGTGAAATAGCCACCCTCCACCGGGTTAATGCGCGGATCTCCGCGGGCCGGGTCACCCAGCACGATGCCGTGTTGTCGATCGATGAACAGCAAAGCATCGTAGAATCCCTCACTTTCAGGATTGGTGAAGAGCAGCTTCCAGGTCTTGCAACCATCTGTGGTTTTGTACAGGCGCGAAAGCCTGCCTTTGCCGCTCGACATGACGATGGCTGTCTGCGCATCCCAAGCTTGCACGCCGCGAAAGTCGAGGTTTGCGCCGTCGGTTGCCGCATCGGGAACGGTGCACTTCATCCAGTGCGCCCCGCCGTCTGTCGTTCGCAAGACAGTCCCATCCGTCCCGCTGGCCCAGGCTACCATCCCACTCACCGAGTCAATGCCGCGCAAGCCGGCCGTGGCGCCGGAGTCCTGCATCTGCCAGGGCTGGCGAGGCTGGGCCGTGGATTGGACGGTGCAAATGACCCAAGCGGCGGCGAGCAGCGTGGGGCGGACGATGTGCATGGTTCGCAGTATAAAGGCGCGGCCGGCGTCCCGGCGGGGAATTGAACCGGGTTCCCGGCCGCGATTCAGCCCCTTGCCAGCGGGCGCGGCCGCGCATGACCTAAAAACCTGTCTAAAAACCGTGGAGTTGAAGGGGACGGGCTTCTGGGGATGCGGAAAAATGGCAAAACGGGAACGAATATCCCGGAAATCACCCCTCAGGCACTAAAGCCCGTTCCCTGCAAAAAAAACATGAGCTTTTATACCGATTCCTGGGCGCTTATGCGTGAGACCTCTTCGACCCAAGACTAACTCGCGCGGCAAGCAGAGCCGGCGCCAGGTTAATGGCCGCGCTGAGCCAGGCGGTTCTCCAAAAGCCAAACACCGGGATGAGCCAGGTACACAGCAGGAGCGCGCCCGCGCATCCGCCCAGCAGATCGATGGCATAGAGCACACCGGGTTTTGACCGGCCCGTGCCGTTCAGGAGATAGATCTCCGCCGCGATAGGGAACTGATATCCTCCCAACACTCCCGAGAGAGCAGCCAAAGCGGGGAAAACACACTGCGCCGCCAACCATGTTGCCGCCACTCCGGAGATCTTGGCCAGCAAAGCAACCACAAAGATCAGCACAGGGCCGGATAAAGCCAGCAGGAATTGGGTCCATGCGACGTCGCGGTAAGGGGGACGGCCGCGCAAACGAATGCGCCGCATACCCAGCCAACTTCCGAGGGCGATGCCTGCCATGCAAAGGCCGATAAGTATGGTTAGCTGGTGGTATACGTAGCCGTAGATGGACTGGAATGCCAGCAACAGAAACATCTGGAGAGCGATCGACGTGAATCCGGTTGCGGCAACGCAACATGCCGTCGCGGAGCGGGCGCGCCGCTCAAGAGTGCGCACAAACGCAAGCGGCGCCGCCAGGAGCAGCGACAGAATGAGAACCGCCTCCAATACCGCGGCAAAAGGGATGTTGGCCACGGCGCGGAGCCAGCGGGAATATGCCGAGTTGAATTGCGTGCTCCACAGCACCACGTCGAAGTAATAGGCGATGGGCGCGAAATCGCGGTTGACGGGCGTCGAACCGATCGGCCACAGTTGCTCACTCACCTGCTCCATGCGATCGGGCATCATGCGGTACGGAATAAAGTATTGGCTGACAAATTGCGTTTTCAGATTCCGCTCCCGCAACCTTGCCATCAGGACTTGCGGATTGCGAGTGAGCACATCCGGTTGCATGGCGCCAAAGAAGTGGATGGTCTCGCCGGGGATAGTGACGACGTACGGGAAGACTTCCTCCAGAGTGTGTTGGATGCAGCGGAGGAACTCTTGCAGGCCGGGGCTGATGGTCTCCTCCGACGAGCGCAATTCGAAAGACAGCAGTCCGCCCGGCGCCAGGCGATCGCGCGCGGAACGAAAGAACTCGATGGTGTAGAAGCGGTTCAACTGCGCGGTCTGCGGGTCGGGCACATCGAGAATGATGGCGTCGAATTTGGCGGCGGTGGTCCGCAGATAATAGCGGCCATCCGCGTAATGTATGTGTACCCGAGGGTCCGAGGCCAAAGGAGCATACTGCGCTGGAAAAAACTGCCGCGCCATGGCGATGAGAGTGGGGTCGAGTTCGACGTAATCGATGCGGTCGACGGTGGGATGCCGGAGCGCCTGCGCGATGCTGCCGTTTACGCCGCCGCCGATCAGCAGAACATGGCGCGGCGCCGGGTGCTCCAGAAGCGCATAGTGAACCGCCTCTTCCGCGGCGCTCTCGTCGGGCGCATTGGCAAGGATGACGCCGTTGTCGTAGATGCTGCGCAGATTGCCGTTTTCGATGACCGTCAGGTTGCCGTAGATGGAGTCGTGCGATCCCGCCACACGAAAGCCCCGCCACAGCCGCTGCTGCGCGGACCGGTCCAACGGCGGCGCCGCATAAGTCACGAGAAGGATCGCGATAAGTGCCGCTGCCCCGGTCATAACTCCAAGCTCCTTGCGGTTCATCCGGAACAACAGGACCGCGGCCATGCATAAGTTGAGGATGGCCACGATGGTTGCAATCTGGAAGGATTCAAGAAAGCGCAGCAGGACGATGCCGGCCACGATCCCTCCCAGGCCGGAACCAACGGCCTCGAACATGTAAGCCGAGCTGGCTGCACGGCGAGAAGAGACGGCGCATTCCTGCTCGAACATCCGGGCCGCAACCACGAAGAGCGCCCCTGAGAATGCGCAAAACAGACTCAAACACGCCAGAGAGGCAAGGATCATTTGCAGCGGTCCAACCAACTCGCCGGGTACTGTCTGCAGGAGGGCTTTGGAGGCACGCAATGCCCACAGCGTCGGCAGAAGGCTGACCGCGAGCAGACATTCGAACGCGGCCACCGCGCGGCGCGTTTTGTTTCCGCCCATTGCAAGAATGCTGCTCAGGCTGCTGCCGGCAGCGGTCCAGAAGAGCCAGGTGGCCAACATGATCCCCAGCGACATCTCGTTGCCGTTGAAGACGACGATCAGCTCCCGCATGAGAACGATCTGCCCGATGACCGCGCTGAAGCCTATCAGCGTCAAAGCCGTTCTTACGGCAGGCGCCGGCTTCTGCGCAGAGTGCAGGTTGACGGGCTGTAAAGGCGCTTCCACCAGAACGGAATTAGAATCTTCCTGGCGGTTAAAAGCAAGGGCGTCAAAGGGGGAATGCCGTCGTTGAACAGAACTGTTCCCGCCCGGTAGGCGCAACAGTTCATTTCGCGTTCCCGGTGGGAAACTGCGTATCGGCTTCCGATTGTTGTATGTTGGGCGCGGTGTTCCGGGCCCCTCGCGCGGTGATTGCCGCCAAGCAAGCCCCTTGATCCCAGGGAAAGGCCTCAGCCGTTCAGCAAAGTCTTCATCGCCGGCGCGTAGCGTTCGCCGGCCGCCGCATCCGGCGGAAATATCTCCTGGAGTTTCGTCGCCAGCTCCGGGGCCAGGGAGATGTCCACGGCCACCGCGTTCTCCTCAATGTGTTTGCGGCGCTTGGTTCCAGGAATGGGCACAATGTCCTCGCCCTGCGCCAACACCCAGGCCAGGGCAAGCTGGCCGGCGGTCACGCCTCGCTCGGCGGCCAGTTGCTTCACCTTCTCCACCAACTCCAGGTTGCGCTTGAAGTTTTCTCCCTGAAAACGCGGGCTGACGCGGCGGTAGTCGTCGGCGTCAAAGTCGTCCGGGTGGGTGAAGACGCCGGTCAGAAAGCCGCGGCCCAGTGGGCTGTAGGCCACAAAGGCCACGCCCAGCCGACGGCAGGCGGGCAGCACCTCCGGTTCGGGGTCGCGCGTCCAGAGCGAGTACTCGGTCTGCAGCGCCGTGATGGGGTGGACGCCGTGCGCGTGCTCCAGGGTTCGCGGCGCGGCCTCCGACAGGCCCAGGAACCGCACCTTGCCCTCCTCCACCAGGCGCGCCATTGCGCCTACCGTCTCCTCGATGGGCGTTTTGGGGTCCACGCGGTGCTGGTAGTAGAGATCGATGGTCTCGATGCCCAGCCGCCGCAAACTGGCCTCGACCGCGCCGCGCACATAGGCCGGACTGCCGTCCACGCCGCGCCGCTCCGGGTTGGCCGGATCGCGCACAATGCCGAACTTGGTGGCCACGAAGAATTTGCTGCGCCGCCCCTTGAGCGCCTTGCCCACCAGCACCTCGTTGGTGTGCGGGCCATAGATGTCGGAGGTGTCCAGGAAGTTGATGCCCAGATCCAGTGCGCGATCGATGGTGGCCAGCGACTCCTGCTCGTCGCCTCTGCCGTAGAACTCGCTCATCCCCATGCAGCCCAGGCCAATGGCTGAAACTTCGGGACCGTTCGTGCCCAATCTGCGTGTCTTCATCGCCTTTTCCCGCCTCTCATTCCTTCACCCTACATCTTCGAGTGCGCTTCAAGTCAAGGTACTGCGCGCAGGGCGAATGGCCTGTGTGCGAGCCTCCAGGCAATGAAATCGCGCAGAAGGGGCGACCCGCGTGGGCCGCCCTTTCGCCGTTCTGCAATCGACCCGGCTCTAGAAATCCAGCCGCAGCGACATCTGCACCTGGCGCGGGCTGCCGATGGTGTGCAGCGTGATGCCCAGGCCCGCCGGGCAGTTGAAGAACGACGTGTTGGTCTGCTGGCCGGAGGCATTGCATCCCGTGGGCAACGGTGTTGTGCCCGATACGGGGTAGCCGTTGTAGTTCACGTTTTGCGAGACCTGGTCGCCGGTCACGTCGAAGCTGGTGGTGTTGGTCAGGTTGAAAACGTCCAGGGTATAGCGCAGCTTGGCCCGCTCCCGGATGGTCGTGAGTTTCACCAGGGAGATATCGGCGCGCTTCTGCGGGGCCTGGCGGAAGATGTTGCGCTGCCCATGGGAGATGAAGGTGGTCTCAAAGGGATCGTTGGCCGGGATGGCGCCGTTGAGGTCTCCGGGGTTGAGCAGGGGAATGGTGAAACACTGCGCCTTGAGCGCGGCATCGGAAGCGCCGAATGCGCCGGATTTGCCGGTGGTGGCGCTCTTGGGCGAGCAGCCGGGGGCCAGCGGCACGATGGGGTTGTTGATGCCGTCCGAGACGCTGTAGTAGATGCTGCCAACGGCGCCGGTGAAATCGATGATGCTGAACGGCTGCCCGCTCTGCAGGACGGTGATGCCGTTCACGCTCCAGCCGTTGGTGAAGGCGCCGCGGAGAGAATCGCCGGCGGCGAAGCCGGGAAGCTGATAGGTGTAAGTGAAGTTGAGCACATTCTTGCGGTCGAAGTCGGCCAGGCCGTAGCCGGAGCGCAGGTTGGTGGGGTTGTCGCCGTTGTAGAACAGGCCCAGGGCGCTCTGTTCGTCGGTGGTGTGGGAGAAGGTGTAGGACGCGCCCGCCTGGAAGCCGTGGCCCATGCGCTTGTCGAAGTGGACCTGGCCGGCGTTGTACTCTGAGACGCCCGCGGCCCGGTAATCGATCGACTCGCCGGAATACCCGATATAGGGAACGCGCAGGTCCACGTTGCCGCCCTCGTAGTTGGCCAGGTAGGGGGTTCCGTCCGGCAGGTTAATGGGAACGCCGTCGCCGCTGGGGTCGGTCACGGTGTAGCCATAGGTGTAGTTCTGGCCGCGGATGGGGCTGGAGGGAGTGGCGATCTGGGCCTGGTTGAAGGGAGTGGGAATCACCTGGTGGCGGCCAAGGTTGCCCACATAGCCGATCTCGACGGCAATGTCTCTGCGCGGTTGCCACTCGATGTCGAGGGTGTAGTTGATCGAGTAAGGCAGGGTGTTCTTGCGGTCGTAGACGCCCATGGAAAAGGGTTCCGCGTCATAGTTGGCGATGTTATAGGCATTGGGAAGGAAGTTGGTGATGTCGGAGGCCTTGCCGGTTGGGGCCGATCCCAGTATGGCGCCCCAGGGTTGGGAGAGGTTGGCGTCGGCAGGATCGCAGGTGGGGATGTAGCCGTTGTAATAGGTGAGGTCGGCCGTGTTGCAAATCTGGGAGTTGACGAAAGGCGGCGCCTGGGCGACGCCGAACGGTCCGCCCTCGACCAGGCCGGCCGCGTAGCCGGGAGAGAAGTAAGTGAACAGTTCGCCGCGATCATAATAGATGCCGCTGCCGCCGCGAACCACGACCTTGTTGGCGAAGTGTGCCGGCGACCAGGCAAACCCCACGCGCGGCGCCAGGCCCCACTGCCGCCCGGTCAGCGTGGTGTCCTTGTTGTTCTGGGCGATTACGTATCCGTTATTGGCAATGATTCCGTTGGGGTTGGTGGGATCACCGGCCGTGCCGGCGTCGAAGAGGCTGGGATCGAAGTTGTAAAGGCGGTCGTACTTCTCGCTGAATCCGCCGTTCAAATCGTAGCGCAGGCCGGCCGTCAGGCTCAGGTTGGGGCGGATCTGGTACTTGTCCTGCAGATAGAGGCCGGTCTGGTTGGCGCGGTAATAACGGTCGCCGTTGCCCTGCAGGAAGGTGGTGGTATTGAAGTCGTCGTTGGTGGTCACCAGCCCCTGGACGAACTGGCCGAAGTCGGCCGAAGAGGTTGTGCCCGCCACTCCGGGACGCCGGTCGCGCGGATTCAACTGGGAGTGCGACCAGCTTCCGCCCACGGCCAGGGTGTGATTGCCGATGGTCCAGATGGCGTTGCCGGAAGGCATCCAGCGATTCTGAAACACTCCGGTCAGCGAGCCCTGGTTCGACCCTGGGCCGATGTTCAGGGTTTGCAACGAAGTGGGCGTATTGACGCCCAGGGTGTCCACGATGGTGGCGCCAGAGTAGTACGGGGAGCCCAGGTTGTTGACGCCCATGCTGCTGGCGCTGAAGGGCTGATCGTTGTTGGAGTAGAGCTTCTCGCGCAGGAAGCCCAGCGTCTCGGTGACGCTGAGGTTCGGCTTGAGCACATTGACGTTGTTGATGGAGAAGACCTGGCTGCCCGCGTCCAGATGCTGGTCGAAACCGGGAACATTCGAGTAGGCGTAGGGCGCCACGGTCGGATCGTGCTGGTAGTAGTACTTGAGGGCCAGCGTATCCCTGGGGCCGGCATTCCAGTCCAGGTCGCCCACCAGTTGATCGCCGGTGAAATAGGCCGTGCCGGGCAGAGACACGTCGTAGGGTTGAGCCACCGTTGGGAGGCTGCCGGGGTTGGGTATCAGCCACTTGCCCGGCTCGCCTGCCACGGCGGGCGCGTTGAACAGGTTGTATGCAACCGTGCTGCCGGGGTTGACGGAGTTGTTGTTCAAATCGGCTGCAGTCAGGGAAGTCCCCCAGCCGGCGTTGGCCACGGAAGCCAGGCCGTTGGCGCTGCGGTCGTCGGTCAGTCCCACGGGAACCGAGAAGCGCGAGTAGCCGATCTCCTGGTCCGAGACGTGTAGATGCTGATAGCCTATGTAGCCGAACACCTTGTCCTTGATCAGCGCGCCGCCGGCCGTTCCGCCCGCCGTGTAGCGATGCAGTTGCGGAACCTTTTGATCGGAAGGAATGTCGGGGTCGTTGTTGAAGAAGAACGGCGCCGCGTTGAGCCAGCCGGTGCCGCGATGAATGTACGCGTTGCCGTGGAATGTGTTGGTTCCAGACTTGGTGCTCATGTCCAGGTGCGCGCCCGCGGTCGACCCCTGCTGCGCGTCGTACATCGAGGCGTTCACGCGCACCTCTTCAATGGTTTCCGGCGCCGGGCTGGGGATGGCGTTGCCGATGGAAAGATAAACCGATGCGCTGCTCTGGATGATGCCCCCGGCCGTGCTATTGCCGCCGCCCGTGTTGTCCACCACGCGGAACGAGGCCACCTGGCTGGTGCTCTTGCCGTTGAACAGGTTCGAGGCGTCCACCCCATTCAGCAAAAACGTATTGGAAGTATCGCGCTGGCCGTTGGCCCAGATGGGCGCGTTGCCCAGGCCGGAGTTGACGCCGGTGCCGCCGGGCAGCTCGGCGCTCACGCCCGTGGATTGAATCGCCAACCCGGTAAAGCTGCCGGTTGCCAGCGGCGCCAGGTCGATCTGCGCGTGGTCCAGAACGTAGCCGTTGGTGGTGTCCACGGCGTTCATCAGCGGCGAGGCTTCCACCAAAATGGTTTCGCTGGTCTTGCCCACCTTGAGCGAGGCGTTCACCGTGGCAGTACGATCGGCCTGCACCCCGATGTGCTGCGTCTTCTGCACATCGAATCCCTCGTCCGTGTAGGTCAGCGTATACGTGCCGATGGGAAGGTCCACAAAGTTATAAGACCCCGAGCCGTTGGTCCTCGTCGTGCGCGTCAGCGAGGTCTGCTCACCCACCACAGTGACCGTTACGTTGGGAATCACGCCGCCCGACGAATCGGTAACCTCGCCGGTGATGCCGCCAAGAGTCTGCTGTGCAAAAACAGGAAAACAACACAAAGCAGCGGCCGCCACTACTGCCAGCAGCCGTGGAATCGGAAAGGAAACAATGCGCATGATATACCTCACGTTGCAGGGCCTCGAGAATAAGGGTTTTCCCCGCGGCTCATGAAAGAGAACGATAGAGCCTGGGTTGAATGAAGTTCCTGGTGCTCTTTAATCAATCCCCAAAAAGAAGAAAGGCAAGACCGGTTACGAGTGGTTCTCGTTTGTTGGACTGGTCGGGCTTGGATTGCGGAATGAGGATAGGATACCTTCTCCGGTACGGAACTCAAACGGAAATTAAGCCGGTTTTTATGGTACTTTTATGGGTTTTTGCCTGCCAGGCGCTATCTGGATGTGCAAAAAGCGGGTCGGAATTACGCAACTGCGAGGGACTCGAGGCGCAGCTCGCCGCCGAGGTCTGCATCGGGCAGTGGGCCGATCCGTTCCGCCCATCGCTCCATGCGTCGTCGAAGCGTAGCGCCCAGCCGCCGAAACCGCCTGCTAAGGCTTGTGCTCGCCGAACACAACTGCGGTGAACTGGAAGATGTCCGTATCCTCTTCCTTCCAGCAGCCAAAGTTCATGCCCGCCTTGGCGCAGGTCTGTTCCAGGAACTTCTGCCGGTCCCATTTTTCTTCCACCGGCACCTGCGGCAGCAACAGGCCCTCGTTGTCGCCGTTCTTCATCAGCAAACCGTGCTGGCCGACCTTGATCTGTTCAACGTCCGTGACGCGCCGCAGGGGCGACAACACGGAAACTTCATAGTCGAGTTGCGGCAACTCCGTAGCGGACACCGGCTGAAATCGAGGATCGCGCAGCGCGGCCAGCGTGGCCGTGTCCCGCACTGTCATGTAGAGAGGTTTGATGGCAGAGGTATAGCCGATGCACCCACGCAGAGCTCCCGCTTCGCGCAGGGTCACAAACGCGCCGCGCTCCTGGTTCAGCGCTTCGCTTGCGTTGGCGCCGGGTTCATAGGCCTCTTTCTGTTCCACCGCGTGCTCCACTGACTTGCGAGCCAAAGCCAGCAGTTCGTTCTTCTCCTGATCGCTCAGTGAGAACGGAGTTTCCGCTGCCTTTCCGCTTGGGGCTTTGACGAAAACGTCCGCGCTGTATCCGACCACGCGCGAGTGATCGCCTGTTACATCGCCCGAATTTGCGTACTTGAGCACCAGGGCCTGGTTCGCGCCCATGCGTTCGGCGTAAATCATTGCGGCTACGATGGGCGCGCCGCCACAGGCTTCCCATACCCGCGACTGGAAGTTGCGCGACATGCTGAAGTAGTCCCACGCCTCCAGCGCATGGAGCGTTTTGTGGTCGATCTTTTCCGCCTCGTCGTAGGGGTGGTAATGGGACAGATCGGAACTGGCCAGGATCAGAGTGTCGCCCGGAGTGCCGCCGCTCTTCTTGTCTTCCTGAATCAGCTTTGCCAGGGCCACTCCCAGCGCGCGGCTGTTTTCGTAACTCTGATCTCCCATGACGATGGGTACCAGTTCGAAGTCGCCCAACACGCGTTGCAGCCACGGCAACTCCACCTCGATGGCATGCTCGGCGCCTGCCGATGTGGCATCGTGTCCCTGGCTGGAAAGCCTGATGGTCGAGCTCATCTTCGCCAACTGCCGCGCAAAGGCTTTGTCCACCTGCACGATTCCCAGCGGCGTGGCGTAGGCATCGCCCTCATAGACCGAGGTGAAATCGAAGGCCTCGTAATGCGACGGCGCAATCACCACCACGCGCGCAAACTTGCGCCCCTTCAGCGCCGCGTAGGTGTAGGCCGCCACGGGGCCGGAGTATTGATAACCGGCGTGCGGCGCAACCACGGCGAGGATCGGATCCTTGATTGCCGACGGAGACGCATGCGCCAGCATGTCGTCCATCATCGCCGTAAGTTCCTTGGGGTCGGCCGGATAGAAACTGCCCGCAACTCCGGCCTGTCTTACCTTCTGCGGATCGGCGGCGCGCACATGCTGCAAGGGCGCAACCGCCAGCAGCGCCATCAATTGAGCTGTCATCCAATACATTTTGTAACTCCTCTTACCGTTCATTTGCCAAACCTCCTCTGCGCCCTCATGTGTGCCAGATGCCGGGGATGGGATGCCGGCAGTATGGGCAACTACCCTTCTGGATCAGCATCTGGCTGGCCGTAAATCCTACCCGTTCCACCAACAGGCGGCGGCACTGCGGGCAGTAGGTATTCTGCGCGGGATGGCCTGGCACATTGCCGATGTAGACGTAGTGCAGCCCCTCGGCGTCGGCAATGGCCTTGGCGCGTTCCAGCGTCGGCACCGGCGTTATGGGCAGGTTCTTCAGCAGGTATTCCGGATGGAATTGCGTGAAGTGCAGCGGCACATCCGCGCCCAGGTTCGTCTTGACCCATTGCGCCAGGCCGCGGAATTCGGATTCGCTGTCGTTCAGCGTGGATACGACCAGGTAAACAATCTCCGTCCACTTGCCCATCTTGCGCAGCGTCACGATCGAATCCAGCACCGGTTTCAATTGTCCCGTGACCACATCCCTGTAATACGACTCGGTGAACGCCTTCAGGTCGATCTTCACCGCGTCCATCTTTCCGTACGCAGCCTTCAGCGCTTCGTCCTGCATGTAGCCATTCGACACCGCCACGCTGCGAATGCCGGCTTCGTGCCCGGCATCGGCCACATCCATCAGGAATTCGGCGAAGATCACCGGCTCGCTGTAGGTGTAGGCAATGGTCGGACACGAGTACTGCTTCGCTAACTCGGCAACCCGTTGCGGAGGCGCGTAATCGGCGGGGATCTGCTCCGGGCGTACCTGCGAAATGTCCCAGTTCTGGCAGAATTTGCAGTTCACATTGCAACCGGCCGTGGCCAATGAGAAAGCAAGCGAGCCGGGCAGATAGTGGAACAGCGGCTTCTTCTCCACCGGATCCACGTGCGCCGCGCACACCCGCGAATGCACCAGCGTGTAGTAGGTTCCTCCGCGATTCTCCCGCACCCCGCAGTAACCGCGTTCCTTATCGCCCACCTTGCATTCGCGCGGACACAGCTTGCATTTGATCTTCCGATTCTCCAGCTTCTGGTAAAACTTCGCCTCCACCGTAAATCGCGAATCGTCCTGCTTCTGCTGCCCCGCCCCCGCGGGGATTCCAGCGGCGGGATGGGCCAGTTCGGCCAACCCCAGAGCCGCTCCCGTGGCCACGGCGCACTTCAGAAACGAACGCCGATCGAGCGAACAGCAGGGCAGGCCGCGCTCACCGCGGATGTCGGCACTCTCGCCTTCCATCACTTGCAGCTCACGAAACATCTTGAACCTCCCATCGGCGCCCCATCCTTCACACATTCTTTGCGAAGCGTGGGAAGCGAGCTATATCTCGACAGTCGAGATTCTCTTCGGATCGTTCGTCCCCAGCCGATGCTCGGCGTCGGCCGCTGTCGCGATGTAGTGTGGTGCTCTCTCCTCGGCCTCCAGTGTCTTCAATCCCATTGCCGCCCGCTTGCGCTCAATCATCTGCCAGCCGGTGTAATCCAGCGCCACCGGGTCTTGCGAAACGATCAGTGCATTTTCCTTCCAACTGTGTTCCGGTTTGAATGCCGGTCCGCCCTCGTACATCGCTGTGGTCGCATCGCAGATGGTCAAGCGCATCCTGGTCCGGATCTCCGCCAGCATATTGAGGTCCGCGATGTACGGATTGCAGCCGTCGGGGTGGTATTTGTTCGGGTTATGGATGACTCCATACATATTCTTCAGCGCCAATGTTACGCCCGCGCCGTCATGGTCTTTCAGCACCGGCACATTGATCAGCACGTCCGAGCGCTGGGTCAGAATCTTTGACAACCGGCTGCCCACACTGCCGTGCATAACCAGTTCCTGCTCGTAATCGACCCGGTCGGTGCCGAAGCATTGAACTCGGTTCCCGCCCATCGTCACATGGAATCCGGCGTGCTCCATTTCGTCGCTGTCGCGGTCCCACACCACGATGTTGCCGGCATTGATTCCGGCCTCCTGCAACCGCTCGCAAATGGCTTCCACCAGTTCGAGGTTGCTGGAGATTCCGCGTCCCCCCAGAGTATTCACCTTCAGTCCCACCAACTCACCCGGACGCACCAGCTTTCTCCACGCCTCAATGGGATGATCGCGGTCGAAAAGAGCCTGCATGGCGCCATCCAGCAGGCTCAGCATCCGGCGCGAATCCACAGTTGAGCCCGTGCCGCGCAACTGGGCGTCGCGGGCGACAACAACCCTGGACTTCGCCGGCGCCGCACTCGGTTCCGCCGCTGAGAGAAGTCTCGTCCCGCCGCCAGTGCGCAAGATCGCCGCGCCCGTGAGCGCCGTCCTTAGAAACTCCCGTCGGCTGCCACTGTGCATGGTATTCATCGGGGCTCTCCACCCAACCTGCGTCCCGCAGCGAGGATCGATTTCAGGAAGCGCTCGGCTCCGGCCGCCAGGGCAAAACCGTTCAGGCCAGGCAGTCATCCTCGCAGCGAATCCTCATCCAACATGGACTGCGCCGCCTGCACCAACGGTGACCCAACGCGCGCGATCTTGCAGTGACGAACAGCACGCCTGGCGATCATCACCCTCAAAACCGCGCCTTCGCGCCCTGGGTCCATGCACTTCCAGATTCCGCTTGGTCAGGCCGATTTTCGTCACTTCGGGCGCTCAATGCCCAGGCGAATCAAAGTCCGGCTCGCTTGCGATCGAACGCGCGAAACTCCTGAGAATCGGCCGCGGTGAGACCGCTGAGGCAAAAGCACCGGCGTTTTTTTGAGGCTTTCCTTGCTTTGACTTTTGTCTGTAAGTTATTGATTTTTTTGGAGCGGGAGACCGGGATCGAACCGGCGACATTCAGCTTGGGAAAGTGTATATAGCGTTTATTATCAACGACTTACAGAAACAATAAAGTGCCAAAATAGACGCAAGTGGACCCAAAGGAATTCTTACAGCGGGGGCAAAAAAGGGGTTTCACCCAATGAATATGCGGGCTTCAGCCTGTTCCTTCGTCACCCCGTTTTCAACCCCATTGGAACACAGAGAGGCCGTGAGGACTTCTGGGGCACCCTTGTGAGTGGACTTAAAGTATCGTGGCTGATTGTCCGCCGGCCACGGATTCGCGCCCCTGCTTGCGAGATCTGATGGAAAGATTAGGCAGGCATTTTGAGCTTCCTTGGGGAACAGCTCGTACCGCAGTCCTAATCCGCTGAGAAAACTTCTTGATGCGGCGCTGGCGAGTGATTGAGAATTCGAGACCAGACCCACCCAGCCGCCACCAAATGAATATCGTAAGAAAGATGATGGCTCTGCTGCGTGACTCCAAAGCGCCGTATTGGTCCCATTTGTAACAACGGAGGCATTCATCGGGAGTGGCTACCTGTCTTTCCAATACGTCGGGAGGCATCCAGCGATTCGTTCCAGCCGCGTTGAGAGCGGCATGAAGTTGACATCCTGGCAGTCGCGAATCACTCTCGCCATGCATCACAGCGCCATCGCTCAGGGTCGGCATGGAAATAGTCGCTGCGGGAGTACACGAAGCAAAGGGATTCCACGTCGCGTGTGCCCAGGATATCTTGGTGTCAATCAAGCCGCATCCTCTCGTCTCTTGCGCCCGTCGAGAGTCAATCCTGACGCGCGTGGCGTGATCGTCACCGTGACCGACCCAGTGAATCCCCACACGTCGAACATCTCTTCCTCAAGAGCTGCAAGCAGTACGGACAGCTTCCGATCAGCCTCAATGTTGGTGAGCGCCGTCCTGATCTTCATTCGAACCACGAAATGTTGTTTCTCCTCGCGGGTCAACGGGACGAATCGTTCATCCTGAATGTGTTCTCGTTGAGCTGGTGGCATCACCAAGACATTCGAAACAATCCGGTTGGCTTCGTCCGCGTCAATCTCATCTTGCCCGCGGCCGTCAACGCCGATTGCTGATTCAATAGCCGCGATTGCTGGACGGTACTTGCGCTGAGACAGGTCTATACCCTTTGTGTGAGCCGCCTGGATCACGGCGTCTGGCAGGCTTGCGGCACGCTCGTAGTCGGCGATGATGTTTCTGACAATTCGTTCGTCGCAGCCGATAGCTACGGCAATTGATTCTGCCGCGGCCATCCAGCCGCGGCTGGCCATGAAAAGCGCACGATACGCGCACAGCGCCTTGCCAAGGTTGAATCGAGTGAGACGAAACTGTTCGATGGCTCGCACGACAGCAAGGCGCGCCTCTGCAATGGCCTCATTGCCCAACGGTCCGGCTTCGATATGCTTGGCTTCAATCCCCTTGAGCGTTTCGGTCAAATTGGAAAATCTTTCCAATTGTGGCGGGTTCTTGCTGAGCTCCTTGCCATGATCTTCCGGCTCGTCGGTACGAATATTTGGAGTCTTCGGCTGTGGGGGGAGTTCNNGAACTGCTCGATAAAAGACACTCGTTCTTGCTGATGTGAGTCGTCGGGATCGAATTCCCACCACGGAACCTCCGTCACTGGGCGGCCCAATTCTGCCACCTGCTCATTGAGTGCTTCGAGTGTTTCTG
>PLGM01000092.1:48576-48937 GCA_003139795.1 Acidobacteriaceae bacterium
ACGTAAGAGCCCGGAGACGGGCCGCCAAGTCGCCAGACGGGCGCATGGAACGCCGGACGGTTCAGAAGAACCCTATGAGTCTGCAAGTGGGCAGGACATGGCCGGAAGGGGCAATAGCGTTCGACCCGCGCCCCAAGCGGCAACTGCCAAATCTAGGCGACCGCAAGAGCAATTTACGTGAAATGTCGCGTCATCTCAACCCTTCCATCGGAAAATGGCCTCACCTGTTGCGAGTCGGAAATCCTCTCTTTGCTTGGCCATAGAAAAGATATTCCCTCCATTGTCATCATTCTCAACAGCACCCGGAGGATCACCCGGAAGGCCGCTGAAGTTCACGTTTCCAATGTGAGGCGGAAACTTG
>PLGM01000384.1 GCA_003139795.1 Acidobacteriaceae bacterium
AGAGAATCTTCGCCAGAAAAAAGGCGAAAGGATGGGGCACGGAGATTGTTGGCGAGTCAGCAGGTCAGCGAGTCAGCAGGTTACCGGAGAAGCTCCGCAATGCGGGGCTTTTTGTTAGTGAGGCAGCTCGATTTGTGCACCACATTCACGACAAACAAGAAAGGAATGGCATGGAAACGGAACAAAAAGAGATTGGGGAGCGGCTGGAGGCAGCAACGACGCTGCTGGAGCGGACGCTGAACTGGCTGGAGGAGCGGCAGGGCGCGTTGACCGGCGAGGTGGAGAGGATTTCGGCAACCGTGGAGCAGAGCCGGCGGGAGGCGGAGCTGGGCGAGAAGCTGGCAGCGGCCGAACGGGAGCTGGGCGAGCTGAGGGCGGCGGCGGCGACGACGGTAGTGAATCCGTTGCGCAGGACGGTTCCCGCGGCTACCTCCGAGATGCTGGCCAAGCACGGAATCGGCGAGGGTCCGGTGAACGTTCGGGCCCTGGACGCGGCACTGGCCGGACTGAGCCTGGAACAGCGCATCGCGGTGAAGACCCAACTGCTGCGGGCAGGCGCGATCGCATGACAGCAGCCAGCAGCTGACAGCTTACAGCTAACAGCGACCACCAAGCGGCGACAGATTGAAGCTAGCCGCCGAAAACTGACCACTGACGACTGACGACTGAGAACTGAGAACTGACAACTGTCAGCTGTTAGCTGTCAACTGAACCACGACTGGCCCCATGGAGGGGGCGGAAAGAGCCTATGAACGCAACCTTTGCAGACATTCACGCGGCAGCAGACTATATCGGGCCGGGCGCAATCGAAGTTCCGCTGTATCAGACCGAGATCTTCGACATCTGCCGCCGTTCGAGCCCCTTCGGGCAACGCATCAAGCAGGTTCCCGCGACCGGTCATCCGTCGCGGTTCTTCGAGGAGACGGCGATTCCGAATCCGGGCACGGCCGGGTTCGTGAATCCGCGCAGCATTGTGCCGACGGTGGTGAGCCCGACGCGCGTGGAGCGGAGCGTGCCGCTTAAGGCGATCGTTTCGCAGATCAACTACAACCTGTTCGACATCGAGTTGGGCGACCAGCAAAAGCAGTTCGCCTATCTGCAGGCCAAAGACCTGGTGGATACGGTCAGCGGCGTGATGGTGGCCCACGACGTGGCGCTGTGGAACGGCAACGACACCAGCCTGAGCACGCCGACGACCACGCAGTACATGGGAGTAATTCCGCAGATCGTGGCCGGCGGACTCACGACGACCATCGGCACGACGGCTTCGATCGTGGACGGAATCAAGTCGGCGGTGGCGCAGATGGTGGCCAGCAACGGCTATCATGTGCGGCCTACGGCGATCTACGCCAACCCGGTGCTGCTGGACCTGATCGACCGGGAGATGAAGACGGAGTTCAACGTGGTGTTGAATACCGACAACATCACGGGAGGAATCCGGGTAAAGATGCTGTCCACGCAGGCGGGCGACCTGCCGCTGATTCCGGACTGGAGCCTGAGCTACACGGGCACGCCGGGATCGGGTTCGGCGGTGCTGCCGGCCTACATCGTTACCGAGGACCTGATCGAGTATCACTGGCTGGGCGATCCCACACCGCGCATCTTCCAGTTGGGGCTGCCGAACTCGATGACATACCAGTATGTCGCGGTCAAGTTCGGCGCTCCGGTGGTGAAGGGCGCCAACTACGCACACTACCAGGTCCTGGTGGACCGGTAGGGAGCGGGTTGGTGAGTTAGCGGGTCAGCAAGTCAACAGGTCAGCGAGCTGACCGTTGGTTGGCACATGAAGCGGGCGAGCGGGAGCTATAAGGCGGTTACTCCCGCCCGCCTGGCACGTACGAACAAGGGGAAGGGTGGGGTATGGCATATCTGCAGCCAGCGGATTACCCGAACTATGGATTGCCGGCTGGAACGACGGCGGACTGGATTACGGCCGCCACAGCTTTGATCAACAGCTACTGCAGGCGGCCGGACCTGAACGTGATCCAGTACACGGAGCGGTTGCGGCTGACCAGCGGATCGCAAACGGTGTTGCTGAGCTATCTGCCGCTGGCGCCGTTGGGGACGGCTACGACGCCGATCGTGAGCATTGAGGGCCGGTACGCGAAGCCGCGGCGCGGGGAGATTTTGGCCGAGCCGATGTTTGAGATCGTATGGGCGTTTTCGCTGCCCGGCCAGTGGACGGCGATCGACACGAACTCCGTGGACTTTGATCCGAATACCGGGGAACTGACGCTGCCGTGGAATGTGCTGGGCCTGCCCTACAACGAAGTGGCGGTGACCTATACGGCAGGTTTGGCGACGATCGGAGACGACGTGAAGTCGGCGTGCGCGCAGATTGTGCGCAATGCCCAGTCAACGCCGGCGTTGAACGCGAGCAAGACCAAGATCGACACGATGCAGATGCAGTATTTCTCGAGTTCGCTGGTGGACGAAACGGTGCAGGCGTGGCTGCGTCCTTACATTGCGAACAGGCTGGGGTGAGCGATGAGCGATACGGCGCCGCGGAACCCAGTGGGAGCGCCGCAGATGCTGGCCGACGCCCTGCTGCGA
The DNA here is from genome assembly GCA_003139795.1 of Acidobacteriaceae bacterium. GTDB lineage: Bacteria > Acidobacteriota > Terriglobia > Terriglobales > Acidobacteriaceae > Telmatobacter. Next base: position 2,554 of record PLGM01000384.1, read on the forward strand.
AGCATGACAGGAACGACGGCCCTTTTGCGGGTGACGGGCACGAACACGGATACCAGCCAGTCCGAAGTGGGGCTGGTGGCAACGACCTTTGCCGATGTGGTGGTGAGCCCGGTGGTGATGCGGAAGCTGCGGCCGACATGGAAAGAGGGCGGGGAGTCGAAGTGGGAGTTATTTGTGTCGGCCACCGGCGTGGAGCAGCAGGTAAGTGCGCTGGATCTGGCTTCGGCTCAATCTCTCTTCGCCATGACGTTGGCGGTTACGGTGGCAAGGCAGGATTACCTGATTGAGTCGATCGCTTCGAACAAGGCCTTCGGCCAAGTGTATCTCTACCGGTTGCTGTTGCGGGAAGCGCGCCAGCAGGCGGTGTGAGATAGCCAACAGCGGACAGCTAACAGTTTTCGGCCGTCAGTTAACAGCGGTGAGTTATCCGCGAAACACTGTCAGCTGTTTGCTGTTAGCTGGTAAGAACTGAATGCGCCTTGGCGCAGGGCACGAGGAGTTGTACTCCATGCAAAATGCGAAAGACTCGTTTTATATGGCGCTGCGCACGCGGCTGGTGACGATCAATCCGGAGCGGACGATCCTGCTGCGCGGAACGGTGCGGCCGGGGATTCTGGTGGAGGAGGCTGAGGCCTCATTCAGCCAGCTTCCCAATGATGTGTTTGTGTTGCGCTGGCTGGGCCTGGGCGTCGATATGGATCTGGGGTCCACAATGGCTGCCGAGGAGTGCGAGATCCTCTATCAGACCTGTGGAACGCAGAGTTTTGGCGGACTGGACCACGGCCGGTCGTTGAGCGATATGGACGAGGAACTGGTGGCGATGCTCGATCCTTTTTACACGCCCAAGCTGAGTTACACGGCAACACCGCCGGCAGCGATGCTGACGCAGGTGTTTTGGGACGAACCGGGGTTTGCGCCGATCGTGATCCAGCGGGATCAGTTGAGCCGGTCGGCAAAGGTAATGGTTTACAGCTACCAGGAGCAGGGGGAGTAAATGGCGGCAAATTGGTTTTCGGCTCCCGCGCCGGTGGCACGGCGGGTTCGAGGGTATTTTGCGCCGGTAAATCGTGCGGCGCAGACGCCGGTGCTCTTCGATCCGGCGGAGCAAGGCGGTTTCAGCCTGGATGCTCCGCCGGCTCCGTGGATCAGCCTGGGTTGGATTCAAGAGTTTGCGCGCAAGCCGGGAAGCAAGACTTCGCCGGTGCTGGCGGGGATTCCTGCCGGAACGCTTGAGCAGGTACGCGAGACGCTCCAGGCACAGGTGAGCGTGCAGTTTCTGAGCTGGACAAAGCTGACCATGGCGCTGGCCACCGGCTCGCAGCACATGAATCTGCTGGCTCCGGCGAGCGGGGCGGCTCCGGCAGCGGATGGAGCGCAAGCGGCTGCCGCAGTCATCCCACAGAGCGGATCTACGGCTTCATCCATCTTGTTGGCGGCAACGGATGCGGCCAAGTTCGCGCCCGGCTCGATCATCGCGCTGGACACTGACTACACAGGACAGACTGGCTTTGTGGGCACGCCGATTTCGGGCGCGCATGTGCGGCAGGCGCTTACGGATGTGGACTATATCCGGCGCGTCACCTTCAACGTGGCGTTGGTATCGCAGGTGAATTCCACGGGCCTGACGCTCGCCGAACCACTGCCGGGCGGTACTCCGGCGGCAGGCGCCAAGCTGCAGGCGGTAACTGGATTTGTGGACCGAGAAGGTGGAAGTTTCTATCAGGAGTGGTCGGCGCTGTTTGTGATGCAAGGAAGCCAAGGGGAGAGGATTTTCTTCTACTATCCGCGATTGCAGACCATGGCCAGCGCGGAAGAGGCGGCCATCCCGCTGAGCGGCAAGAATCAAGGCGGGCAGGCGCGGGTGTTGCTCAAGGGACAGTTTCTGGCGCTTCCGGTAACGGATCCACTGGATGGGGAGCATGTGCTGTGTTACCGGAGCTTCCTGCCCGCGGCCAATGCGCTGGTGTAAGTGAGTCAGCAGGTCAGACAGTCAGCAAGTCAGCAGGTCGGCGAGTCAGCAAGTCAGAGAGTCACGATGAAGATTACGATCCAAGGGCAGGATTACACGGCAGCGCTCGATGGGGCGCGGCCGTTGACGATCGAGCGCAAGCTGAACGAACCCTCCATCTGCCAGCTATGGCTGAGCCTGCCGACCAACGGCAGCCTGGGGACGCCCTCTCGCAACCAGTTTCTGGCGGTGACGGGCGACGACGGCACGTTTTATTTCACGGGTTACATCGCGGTAAGTCCGCTGCCTGAATATGCGGGGCTGGCAATTGAAGGTCCGCGCTACCGGATTGCTATCCAGGCCGTGAGCGACGAACTGCTTCTGGACCAACTGCCGATGCCGCCCAGCACGGGCGCAACGGGCGAGACTGCCGGGGCGCTGATGACCGCTCTGGTGACTCATAGCGGATCGGCAGCGCTCTCAACCCAGGAACTTTCGTTAAGCGCGGCGGTAAGCAACTTTGTTCCCGATCCGGGCGCATCGTGGAGCAAGAGCGCCGGACAAGTGGCGGCCCAGGCACGGGCCGCGTATCGCGCGGTAAATGGGGCGCTGACGGTCGCCACTGTTCCAGGCGCCGTGCACACGCTGAACGAGACCGACGGCAGCCTGAACCTGGCCAGCCTGGCATTCACTGCCAGCGTCAAACGCGCACTGGCAAACGATGTGACGGTTTGCGGCGAGCATGAGCCGGTTGCCTATGTAACTGAGTACTTTTCGGGCGACGGAGTTACAACGCAGTTCTATCTGGCCGCCGATCCGTTCTTTCCTGCCGCATCCAAGTCCACGACCATCAGCGAGCTATTCAATGAGAGCGCAATCGACCAGTGCGTGTGGGCCAATCCGGGCGGGGAAGGGTATCTCAGGCTGGGCGCGGGCGGCCTGGTGATGGACGGGGGCAATGGAATCGACGGGGAGACGCTGCTAAGCTGGATCGATCCGGTGGAGATGGGCGGAACGTTGCTTTTGGAGGCGGTGGGGGTTAGCCTGTCGCCGGGCAGCACTGGAGTTCTGGCCGGCTTCTTCATGGGTCTGGATACGCAGTCGGCGTGCATCGCGGGATTCCAGGTGGCGGCGGCGCAGGGTACGGGCGCGGTTACATTGCAGCCCATCATCCAGGGAACGCCCGCAGGGACGACGTACGCGGTGAATTCAGCCAACCAATATACACTTCGGGCGAGGGTGCATTGCGCAGATTGCGAGCGGACGCTGGCAATTTATCGATCCTTTGGCGATAGCGGGGCAATTACCTGCGGGGGACAGTCGAATCTAAGTCCTGGCAAGTTGCAACTGGAGATCCAGGAGTTTGTGAATGGAGTGGGCGGGACTCCGGTGACGCTCTATGACGGCGCGGTCGCCAGCTTGCCCGCAGCGTGCATGGTGCTGGCTGCCAGCAGCATCAACCTGATCGGAACCATGCGGGCGATCAACCTGACCAACCTGGGATCGGGTTGGGTGGTGAGCACGCCCCCGAGCGGAGGCCCTTATACACGGCGGCTGGGTACGACGGCCGAGGCGGCCGAATGCCACCTGGAGCGCACCGGCAAGGTGGTGTTTTATACCGGGTCCACGCCTGTAGCCGGCGAGCAGATCGCGGTGAATTACCGCACCATTGGCAGGGCGGTGGGACGGGCGGTAAATGCCGCCAGCCAGCAGGCGCTTACGCAGGCGGGATCGCCCGCCGTGGCCGTGTGGATCGGCTCGGTGACCAATCCTCCGGCGCGCAGTTCCGCGGACTGCCTGAACGCGGCCCTGGCGATGGAACAGGCGGCGGCCGGAGTGAGCGCTCTTTGGAGCGGAACCTACAACGGAAACAGAACAAGCTTTGCCAGCGACGTCTGGCCGGGGGACGCGCTCCTTTTGAATGCGCCTTCGACCAGTTTAGACGCGCAGGTGGTGGTGCGAACGGTGAAGGTGAGTTACCGCGCGAGTTATCCTGACCTGGTGGAATATGCAATCCAGTTTGCCAACGACTGGGCCGACGACCTGGCCATCAAGACCAGCACGACGGTGCCCGCCGATGCCTGGCTGCCGGCGGCGATCGCTCCCATTGTGCTTGCCAATCTGACCGGTCTTACGGTGACCACGCTGAATGGAAGCACGGTGGCGATCAATGCCGGAGTGACTCCGCCGGCCGGGGGCGGGTTTGAGATACGGCTCAGGGATTCTTCCTTCATGCCGGGAGAAGATCCGGACTTGGTGGTGCGCGCGACCCTGCCCAACATGACTTTCTCGCGTGAAACCGCCAACGACCGGTTCTATATCCGGATGTATGACGGGGCGACGCCGCCGAATTACTCGGAGTGGTCAACGGCGTTGTTCATAAACCTGCCGCTCGGATCGTGAGCGGGAGTTCTCAGCGGTTAGAAGGCGGATGGAGCTTGGCGGATGCGGATGATGAATGAATTCGAAGCGCAGGTGCTAAGCGACCTGAGCGTGCTCAAGACGCAGATGACCGGGCTGATGGGCGACGGCAATGGCGGGCGCATTGCCGAACTGGAGCGCCGCATGGAGCGGCACGAGCAGAGCTGGCAGCGGGCCAAGGGGTTTCTGGCGGCAGTGAGCGTGCTGTTTGCGGTGGTCGAAGTGGCCGTGGAGGCCTGGCACCGGCATTGAGCGCCGAAGTGGATGCCGGGGCGGCGAGAGCGTACGATTTCGGCTTGGGCTTGCTCCATGGACCTTCGTATAATCAGTCCCATGAGCGAACATCCATTGGTTGGCGTGGTGATGGGCAGCAAGAGCGACTACGAGGTGCTCTCGGCTGCGGTTGAGATTCTGCGTGCGCTTGAAATTCCCCATGAGGCGCGGGTGTTGAGCGCGCATCGCACTACCGACCAGCTGCTTGAATACGTCGGAACGGCGCGGGCGCGGGGGCTGCGGGTGATCATCGCCGGGGCCGGCGGCGCGGCTCACCTTGCCGGCGTGATTGCAGCCAAGACGCTGCTTCCCGTGCTGGGCGTGCCGGTTGTGGCCACTCCGCTCAACGGCCTGGATTCACTGCTTTCGATCGTGCAGATGCCTCGGGGAGTTCCTGTGGGCACGTTGGCCATCGGCAAGCCCGGAGCGGCCAATGCCGCGCTTTTGGCGGCCGAGATTCTGGCCTTGAACGATGCGGCGCTCTACGAACGGCTGGCTGCCTGGCGCGCGGCGCGCGCACAGGAAGTGCTGGAGCAGATATTGCCGGATTGAGCGCCGTCCTCGAGCGTTAACAACGGAAGAATCGTTGGGGCGAGCGCAGATTGTTCCGGCCCATTGGAATGCAACAGGGAATCCCACTCTAGCCGTAATACTGTTCACTTAAC
>PLGM01000097.1 GCA_003139795.1 Acidobacteriaceae bacterium
GAAGTGCTCGCTCTGACGCTTGCGAGAAAGGCCGGGATCGATGCAGCCTCGGCGCGTATCGTCAAGTGCGAAGAATTGCCTGTTGCGCTGATCCGCCGCTTCGACCGGCAAAGCAACGGGCATCGCATAATGTATCTCTCCGCCGCGACGATGCTGGGTGTCGAGGTGACGGAACCCGAGGAACATACCTACACCGAGATCGTGGACGCAATCCGCGTACACGGCGCCGACGCCCAAGCCGATATCGAAGAGTTGTGGAGGCGCATTGCCTTCTCGATTTTGATCACGAATTCGGACGACCACCTGCGCAACCACGGCTTTCTGCACGTAGATCGGGAATTCTGGCGGTTGTCACCCGCCTTCGACATCAACCCGTCACCCGAGCGCGTGCGTGAATTGAAGACGTGGATATCCGAAGATGCCGGCCCTGACATGACCATCGATGCCCTCATGTCTGTGATTGCATATTTCCGCATCACGCCTACGCGGGCCAGGGAGATCTTGAGCGACGTTATGCAAGCCGTGAAAGGTTGGCGCAAGACTGGACAAAGTATTGGCATGAGTGAAGAAGAGCTTGAGCCATTCGTAGACGCCTTCGAACATGGCGAACGCGCCGCCGCGAAGAGGCTTATCTGAAAATCAAAGCCGATAACTCTCGGCAAACCCCGATGGATATGCCATCACCAGCCGTACCGGACAAGGGCAGACTCCTGACCGCATGATTCTCGCGGCTTTACCGTTCCGCATGCTCCTTCCGTTGAGAAGGAGTCGCGACATGGCGTGCTTCCGCAAGCAATTCCGCACGCTGGTAATTGCAGTAGCGGTCGACAAATGTTTCGAAGCGCCGCGCATATTCGGCCGGATCCGCAGTAACCGATAGAACGCTAAACCATGCAGGCAGCAAGTGCTTCCAGTCGATGCCAACCATCCACGACCCTCCCTCGTCGGCAAAGAAGACCATCCTGTCGTTCGCATCGTCGAAGCGGTCCAGAAGTTTGAACAGAATATCAAACGCGCAGCGCACGCCGGCCATCGACTTCCATCGTCGATGAACCGTTAGGGTCCCCTCCGACACACAAATGAACAAATTTTGCCGCCTGTTATATGGACACTGAAATCCAGCCGACTAGCTCCCGGTTTTCCTGAGAGTAAAAATTCACTTGACATCTATTCCGCACCTCGTCTAAGATCACCCCCACTTTCTCGGTTGAAATTCAATTCTCCATCAAACTCAACTCAAAGCATCGCCCCGGAAATCGGATGTCGCTATTCATGAGATGAAGCATGAGTGCCTTTGTTCCCCTTGCTCTCGTTCAAGCTCGAAGTCAAGTTGGAGTGTGACATTGAAAAAGCTGATCGTCCTTGCCTTGTCCCTCGTCGTAAGTACGCTCTATGCGCAAGACTGCCCCTTGAACTCATCGCCTTGCCTGCCCGGCGACAGAGTTATTGTCACAAGCGGGTCGTTTGACAAGTCGGCGGCTTCGATCTCTACGATCACCCTCACGCCTTCAAACGGCGTCGGCGTAACTGTTTCTTCGTACGGAACCTTGGATGATGCTCACGAGTTCTGGTTCCTTGTTCCTACCGACATCGCTGACGGAGCCTATACCCTCAAGGTTAAGCAAATTGTCAAACCAGCAACCCCTGGAGCAGTTGTCACGCCTAGCGACCTGGCCGATCTATCTCCAGGGCAGATCAGCCTGAAAAGCCCTTCAATCACGGCGGTATCGCCGGCCGCCGCCTTTGTCGGCGATCAGAATTTCAACCGGGTTACCGTGATCGGCGCCGGATTCAACCGATGGAGCGACGTCGCCCCGGATGACAAGGCTAAAGCGAGCATCCACGTTCAATTCTCTGAAAAACCGACTCCAGTCGCGTGCACGGTAGGAAACTCTACAAATTGTCTGAAGACAGAATTAGTCAACGACCGGCAGATCAACCTCGAATTCCATGGTCTCGACAGTAAACGCGAATACTTCAACGGTCCCCTCAAGTTCGGCGTGGAAGTTGGCCGTGCCTGGACTCCTCCCGCAACTCTCTCACTCGTCGATTCCGGCATTCACATGCCCATGGTCGTGGCCGTTCTAATCTTCGTATTTCTTCTCCTTGTGGTTTTCCTGCTGCTCCTAAGCGGGAAAGCGCTCGTTCAGAAGATGTCCGGGAAGTCTTACTATCTCAGTGCTCTGTTTCTCGACGTACCGACGAACACATACAGCCTATCGAAATGCCAATTCTACGCCTGGACCGGGGCCGCAGTACTTGGCTACGTCTATCTCGCAGTCTCCAAGAGCTTCGTTCAGGGAAGCGACGTGTTTCCGGATATTCCTTCTGGATTGCCCGGAATCTTAATTGCGAGCGTCGGCACGGTTGTCGTTTCCTCGGGAATATCAAGCGCCAAAGGAGACAAAGGGGCCGGGAATCCAGGGCCCAATTTGTCCGACTTCATCGCAAGTGGAGGAATCGTTGCTCCAGATCGGCTGCAGTTCGTGATATGGACAATCATCGGGATTGCGACTTTCCTGAGCATCGTCATGCTAAGCGACCCCAGCTCGATCAACGACCTGCCCACGATCCCTCCGGGATTCCTTCAGCTGATGGGCATCAGTTCTGCCGGCTATCTGGCAGGAAAGCTGGTACGCAAAGCCGGACCCACCATTAATGCGATTACGGTTTCGGGTTCACCTGACAAGATCACGTTCCAGCTCACCGGATCTGGTCTTTCGCGATCCGCATTATTCAACATCGATCAGCTCCCGATCTACCCCGACACGATCGTTGGACCGGATGGCCAACCGGGTCTCCCGGAGATCGTGCAAAGTGATCCGGCAATAAGCGATCCCGACTATGCCCGGATTCTCAAAGTCACTGTTGTCAAGGCGCCACCCATGTGGTTGGCCGGGCCGCACAACCTCACCATAACCAACCCCGATGCGCAACGAGCGACCTGGCCTTTTCAGGTATTCAGGGTCGATCAGGTGGCAATCGACAGCAGCACGTCGACTCTCACCATCAGCGGTGCATGTCTTGACTCAAACCTAAAGGTCGCCTGTACCGTCGGTACAACTTCGATTGCTGTCACACGCTCTAATCCAGTCAACACACCAGACACCTATCAAGGCAAGTTCACCGGTATCAGCAAAGGCGACGTTGTCGACGTGACGATTTCGGACAATGCGGGGATGACTGTCACGCCGAAGGTCACCGCCACTTAGGTTTTTCGGAAAGCCGGAAATTCTACTCCTCTCATTCAACGCACACCAGAGCAATTGAAAGGTGGGACTTCCATGACGAAGCTCATCGCGGGGTATCTCTCGTCACCCGATGGCAGCGGAGCTGTTTCATTCGCGTTGGGGCTCGATAGTGGTAACTTCAGTTGGATCGGGCAAGCCCCCGCCGCCAACGGAGTCTTTTCCAATATTTCCCGGCTGCATTTCTACAGTGATGACGGCAACAGCACCCCGCTGGCAGTGATCAGCTGCCTCCCAGGCGGAAGCTCGGTCAAGCTTGACAGCTCGAACCTAGTGACTGTTTCGCTTACTCTCGAGAATCTATTGAGCGGAAATGGGGTCACACTGGATGCCTATCTTCGCGCCGACGGCAACGGCAATCCCGTCTTTTCCTATCCCTTCAATTTTACTGGCCCTGGGTTCTGGATCGGCACGAAGAGTGGCGGAGCCTATGACCCGAACAGCGCCGTCGCCCCTTCTCCGTACTGGTCTCAACAGTCGGCAACGGCCTATGCGGAAACGTTCGCCGGCCTCACACTGTCTCAAGGGGTGGCCGACAGCGTATTTGGGACCAAGTGGATCGACATCCCGGAAACGAAGGCATCTGGTAGCGCCCCATTTGAGGCAGTTTCCCGCACGGACTTCAACTCCGAGCACCTCACCTTCCACATCCGCCCAGTAACGCTGGACGGAAGCGACAATCCCCAAACGCTTCCCGTTTTGACCATCCGTCGCGGCTATTCGGTCCAAAACAAAGCAGACTGGCCGATTGTCTTTCCCCTGGCGAGCAACCCAGCTTCCTCCGGCAAGGCGAGCGATCCGCCGCTCTATCTTGAGGTCACAAATCCAAACGGTACCGATAGCCTCATCCATTCCACCCAGTTTCCCATCATCGGTTGGCTTCGGGCTAATGTCGACGACGATGCTGGTCAAGGCAAGACCTGCCAGCCTCCGACATCGTGGCTGGTGGAGACGAGCGGCTTCACCTCGGCCGAAACTCTGGATTTCTGGAATGAGTGCATCGTGGCCCCCTATCTGGCGGGTTTGCGCGCCGTCAATGCGGCTCTCCCGATTTCTTTCCTTCCGACCATTCAGGCGACAGGACAGCCCACGGGACCGGGAGCGGAATTCGACTGGCGCGTTGTTACTTCTGTGAGTGAGAACGGGACGGACGCGTCGGGGCTGCCCCTGCTCAAACCCAATTTCACTCGGCTGCTTCCTGGTGGTTTGCTCGACAATGAAGACCAGCAGCCGTCCGGGCAGGTGCCGGCCGCCGCGGCGTTGACCGCCGTTCGCACTCACGACCAATCGGCGCTTTCTTTCAGCACCACCTTGAATTATCTCGGCGCGGGCAATTTATTTGAAACAGACGACAAAACCTCGAAGAAGACAATCCTTTCCAGCCCGGCGCCTAACTATTTCGACATGCAATTTCAAGCTTCGGGAGTTGCAATCACACCCTACAAAGATGGCACTCTGCCAAAGGTGCGTTTAGGGTCGCTCGACCTCACTCTGGCTGCTGCGAGTGCGAAGGCTCCGCTCGCTTTCCAGGCCGTCTTCCAGCCGAACCCGCTGCTGGAGGGAGGCTGGCTGCCTCGCGTCAATATCAGCTTGAAGGCGATGCCCATTGCGAACTACGGCCCCGGCGGCCAGGATCCGCCTCCGATTACCAGCGGCTACACGCTGAATGCCGCATCCGGCGCCGTGGGAGACCAGCAAAACTTCACTCAGGCCGCCCCGATCGTCATCGACGCGGCGCCCCCTCCCCCGACCACTATCACTGCGTACACGATTGATGTTACGGAATCGACAATTCCAGCCGGAAACCCGCAGCAGGTTGTCCTTACACTGCGCAGCCTCACTGCGGGCGGAAGCGTTCGGTTGCAGGTTCTGGTGCTCGACCCCGAGCCGTTCCTCGCTGCGCGCGTTCAGCTCAATGCTCCGGCGCAATCCATTGAAAGTGATGACACGCTGATCGGCAACTGGTGCAATCTGTTTCCCGAGGGACCGGGCTGGCGGCTCCAGGCCGGCGCCTCAGGGTTCAAGCTGTCTCTTCCTCCGCAGGCTGTCGGCGAAGCGATGGTCAAGGGCATGTCTGCCGACGATAGTAACGCGCCACAAGCGGGGCAACCAGTTGACTTCCGATTCTCGCCTCCGATGACCGCGCAGTTACTGGCGTCCTATAACGCTCAGAACGCCGTCGAGCCGGGATGGAATACGCGTCGAGTGCTCGGCAATCCGAGCCAGAGCGCTCCCGGAGCAGCGCTTGATGCGGCCAATGGCGGGGCGGAGTTCGAGTTCCTCTATGGCCTTACGACTTCGGTGACGCAGCCCAATCTTCGTCTTTCGGAGATTTTCGCGCGGCTCGGCTCACTACCCGGCCCGCTGCCCACTATCGCTTCGCCGTTCAACCCGCCACCGGGTTTCACCGGCGCGCAATCGACCGCCTACAAGGCATCGGCTACAAATTGGTCGCGGCTCTATAAGCAATTGCTCTCGAAGCCCGCGGTGCTGGAACTCTGGGATGCGACGCAGGGTGAGGACCTCGTGCTCGACACCGGGGTGGACTTCACTATCCGCACCAACACGGACTCGAAGTTTCCCTTGCCTCAACCGAGCCCGGGTTCCAAGGTGCCGCCGGGCTCACCGAGCGTCGGCAGCTTCGACGGCGGTCTTGGCTATGCGCTTGATTCGGCCAACGTCGCGACCGAACTCCTGCTGCAACCGAACTCGGTGGCCGGGAAGCTGGTGCAGCCGCGATTCACCGCGTTCGGTGGCTATGGCGCTCAACGCGCCGAGTTCGCCAACGGCAAGGTGATCGTGGATACTCACACAGCAATGGGCCGCATCGAGACCCTCACGGTCACCCTGGTGGGCCGCGTGGGGGTGCTGTGGAACCATGCGCTGCATGTCACCGTTTATGAACGCACCGTTGAGCCATCGCAACAGTTTGAAGACGAACAGGACGAGTTCCCCGGCGTGCCGCTATTGCGCAAGACCAGCGAGTATGTCGAGCTTTTGCAGACCACGCGGTCCTACCCGGAGAGCGCAACAGGAAACCCGGTGACATGCGGCTTTATCCAGGGCTCGGCGTTCAAAAGCATACGCATTCCGGTCGATAGCGCTTGGGGAAGCGATGTAAGCACGACCGGATGGCAGGTGCCGTTGTGGAAGCCGGGCGCACAGCCCGCACCGGTTTATCCCACCCCCCACATTGCGCTGATGGTTGCGGTCGATCCGGCTCTGGGCGTGGAGGCGGTGCACTCGGAGATGTCCGATCCGGACAAGCTTTGCTTCTATACCGATACGCAACTGACCACGACGTCCGACACCGATTCCTGGCCTCCGGTCCCGGACATTGACTTTACGACCCAGATACCCTACTCGGATTCCGATCAGGCGAACCTGGTGCGCCTTGACGATCTGGACCCCAGCGTCGATCCCGGCTTCGGCCAGTTCACGTATCACTTTGTTCCGTCGCAGACGCAAGTCAACGTGGTGTCCGCCCGTACGCAGGCCACGGCAGTGGGAGCCCGCCTGAGCAACGCTTCGATGATGCGCGGCCAACTGCAGCAGCCGCTTGCCACGGGAAAGTTTACGCTGACTTCGAATCCCGCGAGCGGTGACACGATCACGATCAACGGCACGTCTCTTACGTTTATCAATGCCGGCGTTACACCGCAGCCTGGACAGGTGGCGCTCGGGGCAACGCTGACGGATACGGCGACGGCGTTGCAGCAGTTTCTCGCTCAGTCGACAGACCACAACATTGCGCAGGCAACATACGACCTTAAGGTCGGCACCGCTGTCATTACCGTAACCGCACGATCAAGCACGACGAGCGGCAGCAGCTTCACGCTATCAGCGATATCCGGAGCCATTCAGATATCAGCGCCTACGCTGGTCGTCCCATCATCAGCGCCCGCCCAATTTGGCCGTGTGAAGGATTGGTGGACCGCGACCCAGAGCTATCTGGAACAGCGTGCGCAGCAGGGAAAAGCACTGGAAACGGATGCTCAGGGCAAGCTGGTGAGCGTTACTCGTGCGCAGCAGAAGTACATGCAGCAGCTCGCCAATGATTTAGGTCCGATCGATCTGGTCAATAGCTACTGCCAAACGATCTCCAACCGCTTGAATTCTGCGCTGAACCGCGCCAACGGACAGGGTACAACCCTGGTCAACAACATCCTGGTGAACTTTCCGCTGGATCTCGAGAACAGTCTCATGAACCTGGTTGGCATGGACGCCGCCACCTACTCAAAGGCACTCAAGGCGCAGGTGACGGCGGCGGTCCAGGGGGTGAAGACGACGCTCACGCCTCTGCTGGGCGACTACGGCAAGATCATCACGACGGCCGACGCCTATATTGCTAAGCTGAAGCCCTTGAACACTGATATTCAATCGATGCAAGGCGTGGTTGCGAGGATCGGCGGAGGCGCGACGGCAGGGGATTTTCAGCCTCTGATTGCGCGTTGGCTGCCGGCCTCTGCAAAGACCGCAGCTCAGTGGTTGCGGCCTGACCTCGATCAGGCCGCGCAGTTGGTCGATCAGGCTTCACAGTTTCTGCTGGGCAGCCAGGGAACGAACCTGGTGGCGCGGTTCGACGCGACGTGGGACGCGGCCATGACGCAACTGAACCAGATGGCCGCGACCCAGGTAATTCAGCCGACTGACCCGATCGTGGTGGCGCTCAATCGCTACATCGGAACAACGGGGAATCCCGGGACGCTGGCAGCAGCGGTGAGCAGCGCGATCACCTCGTCCGCTACATTTGACAACGCGTTGACTCAGGCAACGCCCTCCGATATCGATCTATGGATCCAAGGGATTGCAACGAAAATCAATTCGGCCATCGACACGGCGAGTACGGGAACCGTGACCGATATCAAGACTGCGGTCACGACCGTCATCCAGGGCCTGAGCGGCGCAGCCATCGCGACACAGGTATCCGGGGCAATTCAGAAGCAGACCGATTCCATCAAGAGCCAGGCGGCCGCTCTTTGCACCCTTCTGGCGCAAGACCTGAACGTTGTGAAGCAAGCCATTCTGAACTTCGCGCAGCAGGAGTTCTCCTCGATCCTGAATGCTGCGTCAAGCGATGTGAATACGTTCCTGGCATCGTTGCATTCGGTTGGCCAGCAAATCGAATCGCAACTCGCCCAGGTGGCGCAGGGAGTCGAGCAGGACATCCAGGAAGTTGCCACGGTCGTTGGCGAACCGCTGCGGTTGCTGCGTGCGTTTGGAGAACCGCCGCAGGTTCCAACCATGAGCTTCAATGGTCCGAGTCTAGGGATTCCGCTGCCCTCCCTGAAGTATGTCTTCAACGATCTGCTGCCCAACGTCAACATGACGCCCGTGCTCGCCGGAGTCGCGCAGGAAGCGACCGGGCTGGTTAATGCGGCGAGCAAGGCGCTCAGCCAGCTTGGCATGAGCCTGCCCACCAGCGCGCTTCTCGACCGCTTCGTTCCCGACATCAACCTCGCCAATTTCGATCTCAACTCGGTTCTGCCGAACTTTGCGGGTCTGAATCTTGGCGATCTCCTCTCCGGGCTGAAGATGCCGGACGCCGCCCGAAACTTCATTCACGTCACGCACAAGATCGATCCGCAGACAAAACGCGCCAGCCTGGATGCGGACATCGACTTTCCGCTGACGGACACGGCGACCCTGATGGACATCGGACCTGTCGCGGTCCAGCTGTCTGGCGCACGCTTCACCGCACATGTGCACTGCGACGCGGCCGTCGGCCAGCAGATTACCCAGACCTCCAGCGGACAGATCTCGGGAAATTGGGTTCTTCTTATCGGTGGCGTTCCGCTGGTAACTTTTGTCAAAACCGCTCTGACCTTCGACTCTTCCGGCCACCTCACGTTCTCTGTCAATCCGGCCAATGTGCAGCTGGCCTCGGTGCTCCAATTCCTCGCCGACATCATCAATAGCTTCGATTTTGGAGACAGCGGATTCTCGATGCATGCTACGGCGCAGCCGCTTCTCGTACAGTGCATTCTCGACCTGCCGCTACCGGACATGTCGGGAGGCGCATTCGGCATTCAGAACCTCGAACTGGGCGCGGTATTCGAGATCGGCGTTGACGACGCAAGCACGTTCTTCCTGGGCGTCGGAGCAAATCTGGGACGGCAAACAGCGCCGTTCGATCTGACCATCTTCATCCTGGGCGGGGCTGGATGGATGGAGTCGTATCTCCGCTATAACGGCGGAAAGATCACGGGAACCATCGACATCGGGATCGCTGCTTCGGCCTCGCTGGCCATTTCGCTGGGACCGATTGACGGTTCGGTGTGCATCTATTTCGGGCTTTTCGCGACGCTTCAAATCGGCAACGGCGGCGGATTCCAGCTGGGAATCATGCTCTTGATCGATGGCCGCGTCAACCTGCTCGGAATTGTGGATGCGGACATCTCGCTTCTGCTCGAAGCCGAGTACAGCTCGGGCGGCGGCCTGACAGGGCGTGGCGTGCTCAGCGTCAGTATCAAGATTTGCTGGTGCTTCACGCTCGACGTGCATACGGGCGTGCAGTACAGCTTCGGCGCGGCGGCATCGCCTTCTCAGCCGCAGCAGGCGCAGGTCAGGGCGCTTTCCACTCCCGTGGCCACCAAGCCGATCTGCTACACCGACTACTACCAGGCAGCGAATTCTTACGTCACCATGCTCGCTTGAGCACCACCCGATTGCGGAGAGCTCTTATGTCCGATTCAATTGCCATCGTTTGCACTGTCAATGAACTCGCGGACCATGCAACGGCGACCAAGCGCCTGTTCGCGGCCAACATCTCGGCCGGGGTGACGGGAACTCCCACGCTGCCGCTTACGACCGCCACGGAGAACCTGCTTTCGCCCTGGCTCTGGGCGTTCGACATGACCGCCGGCCTGGTCCAGCTGTATGTGCAGCGCGGTGGGGCTCCCGGACCAGCGGTCCCGGCAGTGGGGCTCACTCCGTTTCCGGTGGTCAAAACCGATCCAGCCTACATACTACTCACGACCCGGATGCATGATGAGTTGCAGAACGCCGCTGAACTCACCCAGCAGCTTGCCGCTACGTCCAATCCGGCGAATCTGCTGCTATGGGACCCTTCCGACCCGGGCGCCGGCAGCGGTTCGCAGGAGAACGCTCAAGGCCAGGTCATCCAACCCTGGCCGCAACTCCTGTCCCATGCTTCGACATACCCCGCGCCGTTGCCGCATCTGCTCAACCTCGTTGTCTTCTTCACGGTGGACGCGACCATGCTGAACACCAACGATATTCTGTACGCGGCTCCAGTCTTTTCCGTGGGGGGGAATTCGTACAAACCGCTGGCCGGAACCAGTCCTGCTCAGGTGAAGGGCAAGACAAACAAGGCCGGCGGCATCGACCCCGGCTATAGCTGGACCTACCTGGACGCTTCCGGCTCCAGCCCGTTTCCCGATCTTGCTGTCTATCAGACCGGGCTCACCGTGCCAGCACCGTATGTCGCACAGGCGCCCGCCTCGGGAGCCACGCGAATCGACCTCCGATCGATGTGGGTTGCAGCGTCCCAGGAAGATGGGAACGAGGACTGGCGGTCCACGCTCGAACAGAGAGCGGCGGACACCTTCGATCTGGCACAGAAGGTGATCGATGCCTTTCGTGGGAACAGCGGCTCATTGTATGCGCCGGCTACGGGTCCAACCCCCGATGCTCTGGAACAACTGCGTATCACGGTCCTCTCATTGCTGCGCGATACGGCCGACTTTGGACTACGCCGCTCGCCTGACGGGTACTCAACCTTCCGCTATGTCGTCGATCGCGCCGCCCGGGCCAACGGCGTACCCTTCGATTTCGCCACGAACGTCACGAAGCTCGCCACCGCCGATGCGTCGATGACACTGCAATCGTGGCAGGGCTCGCTTCTCCAGTTCTTGATGCTGTCTTCCACGTCGACCGCGAGCGCCTGGTCGCTCGCGCTTGTGGATGTCCATACATGGAACACACTCACGCCCCAGCCGCAACCGCAAACTCTCGCCCGTCTGCTCGATGCGCTCGACGCCTTGCAGACTAAACTCGCGGACGATGCGACGCTTGGCCAGTGGCTCGTTTCCAACTGGGCAGCGCAGCTCAGTTGGACGCCGAAGGTCGCGAACACAATAGGCGCCTATGTGCAGGACCAGATCAATCAACTTTCAACCTCGCACACTCTGCGGAAACGGATGCTCGAGGCCAACCTCGGCGGAGCCTCTTCCGCTCTGGCTGTGTGGAAGTCAATCACCAACATAGACTCGAAGAGCACCGCGACGGAACGGGCTCAGATGAATGGCAATATCAGCAGGGTTCTCCTGGCCTACTTTCACACGCGGATTGGCGACGCTCCAACGGCCGATGCGACGCTGGCCGCAGAGTTTGCAAACAGGTTGCCGCGGCTCGCCCCGATCGCTCCCGCGACGACGCTGCCTCTGCCACCCGATATGATTACGTTTCTTGCGCAGGCCATGTCCAAGCTGGCCACCACCGCGGCAAATGACCTCTTCCCGCCGGCAGCCGTAGTACAGACAACCGGAAAGGATCATCCGGTTCTGCTTCAAGTGCATACCACCGCACCTCTGACGGCTGCAGACGACCCTCTACGGGGTATCGCGGGCGTTTGCGTCCTGGCCAGGGAAGATGTGACGGGCACGCAGTGGAGCTGTCTGAACGCCTCTTCCGTTGCCGTCGTGGACCCAGCCGACTCGAAGAATCCCAAAGTCGTTGCCAACGGATACTTCGTCCCGCAACGCCTGACGATGCGCAATGGACTCCTGCAGGCCGCCGTCTCCTACAATAACGAACCGCTGATCGCCCCGTCGCCGAAGAGCGTGGTGGGAACCGACCTGCAGCAGAGCATCCAGAAGACAAACAGCGCCACATATACGCCGCTGTTCAAGTTCCTCTACCAGCCCAACCCAGCCAACTTCACCAATCCCGATACGCTGGATGCCTGGGCGTACATTGCAGGCCTCAAGTACGGCTGCAAGTACCAGTTTGCCGCGTTTGCCGTACACAACAGCGGCGCCCTTCCGATCGCCCTGACCGATCCGTCGATTCCCGGCTACCCTCTGGTTCCACGGACGCCCAAAAATTTTACTCTGCCAACCGCTGCCACCTCTGTCTCGGTGAGCTACAACCGCCGCATTGCAGTCGGCGGGCCGCGCTGGCAGCCCAATTGGGCCGGCCTTGGCGCCGATCAGTCTGGCGATCTGAGCCAGCAATCGCTGCCCAGCATCCCCGATACGGTGAACCCATTCGCCCGCGAGCTCGATCCATCGCTCACCACCGGAACCAATGGCAAAACCCTTCCGCTGCTGCTACTTTGGCCGCCTTCGCCTCAAACCTCGACGTTCTCCTTTGCAATTCGCCCGCCGTCGATCCATCTCGATTCGTGGGATCGCTGGATCCGCCCGGCCGGTCCTGCGAATCCTGCTTCTAACCCGCTCGACAACCTGCGCAAGGCGGTGTACGCGGACGTATACCGCGCAACACCCAAGGGGACCTCTGCCGACCTGCCAGGCAGCGTGGCCGCAAAAACGACTTCGACAAAACCGGCGCTGGACACTTCCCTGAATGACCGCGCGGTTATTGCGCTCGCGTTCCACCTCGACCCGCTCCCGCCACCGAGTACGCCGTCTCGCTTCACCTGCCTGGTCGACTTGCCGATGACCTACTCCGACGTAGGCGCAAAGCCAGGATTCGGCGACGGGTTCAAGCAGGCGCAGGCGAACACGGTACCTGTGAAGGTCATCACCGGCGCGTCAGGCTCGACGCCGTCCGTCATCGGCGAAGTATCCGGGGTCACGATTACGGTTCCACCGGGGACTGTCTGGAAGCTCTCGATTGCGTCTGCCGTCGATCAAGCTGTGATCGACCCGGTTACGAACCCGAACACCGCCCGATTTGACAACATTACCGCAGGCCCGCTCTTCGACACCTCCAATATCGGCACCACGCCAGCCGGCCGCAATGTGGTTCCGGTTCTCAAGCCCATGCAGATGTTGATTGAGGTCGCAAAGACGGCAAACATCGGTGCCGAAGACCTCTGGCGAGCCTTCACTCCCGCCTTCGCCGGCAGCACGCTGAGCGTCTCTCTGACTGCGCCAACCGTCGGCGACTGGCCGCTTGTACGGCGCGTGGACGTGACACGGCAGGCATGGCGCTGGCTGGGGCGTCCATACAACACAAAACCATTTCCGTTCATTGCGGCGGCTGGCTTCAATACTGTGACCACCGATCCAACGATACCGAGCCAATCTCCAGACCAGAACATGTCGAACGCTCTCCAGTGGGAGGCGGAGGCCTTCGCCGGCCGAGTCGACGGCGACTCCACCGTGAGCACATCAAAAGTACACTTCCTGCAAGGAGCCGCGTCCCCCACTACCGTCACGATTTACACGGCCGATCTCTCCACGGACCTCCGAGCACTCTACTTCCGTTTCGGGGTGAGAGTTTACAGCCGTTACGATGGGCTGCCTAACTTCTCTCCCTTCGCGGGTGGAGACTCGTTAGCCGCCAAAATTGCCTTCGGGGCGAAGGGCGTCTCTGACGGGTTTACGACCTGGAAGCGTATCTTCGTGCCGGCGCGCGTCTCCGCCAGCGCCAAGGTCGCCAAACCCAAACTTCTTCTGTGCATCCCGCTTACCACGTCCCTCGATCGGGACGGCTACCCCATCCTCTCCGGCTCGCCGTCTGCGCCGTCCGTCACTCGCACGGACCTTCTCGTCATCGCCAACGAGCCGTGGCATCAGACAGCCGGTCTAGCCGAACAGCTTACCGCGTCCATTGAGGTCACTTCCAATCCGGACATGACAATCCGTCCGCAGATCGGCCCGGATCCCATCCTGTCGGGGGCTCCCCTCAGTCCCACGCTTGCAGCAACGTTCCAGACGACATCGGGCCCCACCATCACCGAAGCCACGTCAATCGGTACGCCCATCGGCACCACCTTCGACCAGGTCACTGATGCTCCGCTGTTCGCGAACACCTGCTTCCATGTACGCTTGCCCCAGAATCAGGACTCCGCGGGCAACTTCGACAAATCACTCGACTGGGTCATGGCGAAATTGCAGTTCAGCCGCACCATCGATCGCGCCATGTACGACACGACTCTTGGAGCTGCGCCGCAGTCCCCGCTCACCGACGGTACATGGGTGGAGCTGCTGCCGAGTTCCGACCACTTTAGCTCGAGCGCCGGCCCCGTTGCTGTGACGGATCTCGTATTTCAAACCGGTACTGCGGTTTCTCTCCGTCAGCAATCCAGTCCGACAACAGTCATCACGCTCCAGCCTAGTGCAAGTTCCGGTGGTCAGCTTGAACTGTGGGCGTTGCTTATGCAGAGCATCGTCGATGCGGCAGGCCTGCCTGGCGAAGTCTACATCGGGCTCGTCTCAATTTCGGGCAGTTCGGTCAACCTCACTCCTGATCCGCCCAATCTTGCTCAAGCTGACCATCTCTATCTGCTCGAAGTGCAAAAGACAACCGAGGCAAGTGAAGTCGAAAAGCAGACTCCGTCACCCAACTGGTTCGATCGGCTCTTTCCTCCGGCCACATCCACATCTCCCACAAACGCGGCCTACCGAGTTGTTCGCCTCTCGAATGGGATCAAGCGCTATGTGCCTTCATAAGCAGAGAGTCAACCGTCACATTGCGCGATGGAGGTCGGTCAAGCACGTTACCACCTTTGTCGAGCACGACGAGGAAAACGAGATTGTCCATCACCGCGAGCGGTGGGCCAACGAATTGCGGCTGGTCTACGCCGATGGAAGAACGCTGAAGTTGACCGAAACGCCGATCCGGCAGGAGGAAGATGCCGATGCAGAATGCGCACCTGCGGCTCGGGCTGCTTGAGTATCACCGCATCACAGAGAAGACATCAACCAGAATTCGTGTGAGGGTTGTCTCCCTGGCCGAAAACACCATTCAATAGGCCTGCCGTGCAGAGCAGCCCGACATGGCCTCCATGCAGAGGCGTGATCGGCCGCCCGGTGGCCACGTCTTCGTGTGGAGCGAGAAACGGCATCACCTGCTTCCACGCGCCGGAGTGCGGCAACAGGTCTTCGAGCAGGTCGTAGGGCAGGCCACGATAGCTGATAGCTGTTTCACTCGAAGGCGGGACTCGATACGGCTCGCAGGCATCGGGCGCCAGCTCCGGCAACTCCTGATAGCTCCCGTAGAGGCCAATGCGTTGCAAATGGCGCTTGTTCGCGTCAATGGCCGAGCCGCGAACGTTCGCACGCACGCCGAGTACGGCGATCTGCCGGAAGCGCACTGATTCCTCGTCGGTCATGCGGAAGACATTGAGCGCGGTGAAGTGCGAACTCAGCAGGCCAGCGCAGTCCATCAACCGCTCGAAGGGAATGACCATCGCCAGCACGCCATCCATTGCCAGCCAGCGATAGGTGTGATCGAGAAACAGCCGCTCCATACGGTTGTTCGCAACCTGGCCAATCTCGGAGTCGTAGGGCGGATTCAGATAGAGCAGTGAAAAGGACTCTGGCTTGGCAATAACGTCGAAGGCATTACCCTGAATGGTCTCGATGCCTTTCGACTGAGCGACCAGTGCGCGCTCGGCATCGAGTTCGACGCCGTAGGGGCGCACATCCGCGCCTTGCGTGATGATTTCGAGCGCCGTTCCTTGCCCCACGCAGGGATCGACGACCGATGCCGGGCCAGTAAAGTTGAGCAGTGCGCTAAGCCGCGTGGCCTCGCGTATGGGAAGTGGGTAATAGCCCATCTTCAACCGTGCCGCGTTGCGCGCCATGGTACCTCCTTGGGCAGTAAACTCTGGGTTTTAAATCGAGTCGCGTATTCTTCGGGGGAGGTGCTCAAGCGCACCGTGGTGAAAGATAATCAGATATGTAATTTCGATCCAAAGAAACTGGGCACTGCGGAAAGGCTAGTCTTTGCCTATGGGCAATATAAGCAGTTCAAAGAGATTCATGCGTGACACGATTTCAGAAGAAATCGCACTGAAGAGCGGACTCTTGCTCACAACGAGCGAGAGTCACACAATACTAAAAAGGCGCGGATTCTCAGACGTCTCCGTCTTTGAAGGCTCCGCTGATGACGGAATGCGTGTTAGGCCTGAGGATATTGAAGAGCTAATAAGACATCTTCGGTACTTCATCGGAGACCTCCCCGATCCACGTCATCCCATCGCCACTAGAATCGAGTTATGGAAGGATATGGAAAGGGAAGGCGTTGATCCAGACCCATTACTTAACGCGCTGAAACATGTGTCCGGTCAGGGAAGACAGTTTGTCACGTCCAAGGAACTCGCAGACAATATTGCTGCTTCCTGCACAATTCCCCGTCCCTACGTAGATCGCTTTGCTGCTGCAATAAGTCAAACGATGGATCGATCCGTCCAGTGGTTTCAAGTTGAGGAGATTAATACGTCTTGGGCAATCCCGCTCGGCGATCTGTTTCAGACTGAAAACATACCTGCCGACCCAGAGGCATATTTGGATCAAAGATATTTGGACTTCTTAGCCAAGAATTCGGAAGATCTTCAACGGATTCATTGGCGCAATTTTGAGCGATTAACCGCAGAGTTCTTTAGCCGAAAGGGCTTTGTAGTGGAACTCGGTCCTGGAGGCGACGACGGTGGAATCGACGTTCGAGTGTGGAACGGTGGCGCAGATTTGACAGGACCGCCATTGCTGCTGATTCAATGCAAACGGTACAAGGCTACAAATGACGTCGAGATCGAAACTGTTAAGGCATTTTGGACCGACGTTCATTACGAGGGGGCTCACCGAGGTCTTATCGCAACAACTTCTCGTATAGCGCCAGGAGGAATTGCGGTTTCTGTAGGGCGACGGTGGCCCTTAGGTTTCGCGCAGCATGAACAGGTGAGCCATTGGGTAAAGCAAATGTGGCGACACTCGATTCTTTCGAACCGGCAATGACAGCCGGCGGTGCCATTCCCATATTGTGTACCGAGAGATGCCGAAGTAACCAAGATTGATGTAGTGTCCGGATTGTTGCCCCATCAGAAGTTGATTGCTTTTTCAAGGACATCATCTTCCTAGGCTTATCCTCCGCCAAGAAATGCGCGGGCGGCGCTTAGGATGGCTGGCGCCACTGCATCAATCTCGTTCTCGCGCATCACGCGCAGCGGAACTCTGTCTTTCAGTTCAGGATTGACGCCCGTCAGCCAGGCCTGTACGACAGCGGGCGAATCAAGCTCACTCAAGGCGCGCGCTACTTGAAAAGCGAACCGCAACCGGCTCTCCGCGCCGCCGTACATCGCGCCGCCGGCGATCCAGCGATCGACAGCGCGCGCGTCCTTGACGCCGCCGATATACGCGGTCAGTTTCCGCCCAACGATCTCAACTAGCTTCTCGACCACCTTCGCGGCGGGAAGTCGCAGCGCCTCCCGGTGGGCGAACAGGTCGGGCATGAGAAGCAATGGTGTGTCCATGGCGGACCTCCTGCTTGAGCTTTCTCAGAGCGATGGTCGACGTTTCTTATCGGGGTCCACTACGCCGCTCTGGCCAATTCGATTTGGATACTTGGTGCAAAGTGCCGAGCCGATACCGAGCCGGAGTGCGGCCCCATCGGCGGCTGCGGCACCAATTCGGCCAGCGGCCAAACGGAGATATTGCCGCATACGCCGCAACACCCCCCGCTGGAGTTCG